>CAYQPM010000055.1:0-14611 GCA_964419295.1 uncultured Stakelama sp.
CCGAAGGCAAGGGCGAGCAGTTCAAGGGCAAGGTCAAGGGCGCGCTCGGCGACGACATCTGACCTGACGCTCACCTGAGCAACGAAGGGCCGTCCCAGGGAAGTGGGGCGGCCTTTTCGTATCCTGACCAAGAAAAGGGGAAACGATCATGAAGACGACGATGACCACGCTGGCGCTCGGCGCCATGGCCCTGTCGCTTGCGGCATGTGGCGGCAAGGGCGACGACAAGCTGGGCAGCCAGGTCGAGGCCGCGGCTGACAACCGCGCCGATGCGATGGAAGCGACCGCCGACAATCTGAAGGATCAGGCGAAGGCCGTGCGCAAGAGCGGCGACCAGCAGGCCGATGCGATCGACGATGCGGACGTGAACGCCGCCGCGATGTCGGACGAGCAGAAGGCCGCGCTGATCAACGGCAGCGAAAAGCTGCGCTGATGCAGCGACCCGCGGCGGGCGTTGCCCGTCGCGGACGCGGAGACGACGTCAGCGGCCGGCAACCGCGCCGAGCGTGGTGCCGGCGGTGATCACCTCGATATCCGTCCGCACGTGCAACAGGCGGACGCCGCGCTGGCCTTGCGCGCGCGACAGGGCGGAGGCGAAATCGCCGGTACGCTCGACGGTTTCCGCCCAGCATCCGAACGCGCGCGCCAGTGCCGCGAAGTCCGGGTTTGTGAGGGCGGTGCCCGACACGCGGCCGGGGAATTCGCGCTCCTGATGCATGCGGATCGTGCCGTAGCCGCCGTTGTCGATCACCAGCACCAGCAATTGCGCGTCGTGCTGTACGGCGGTGGCGAGTTCCTGTCCGTTCATCAGGAAACAGCCGTCGCCGGCGAGCGCCACGACCTGGCGGTCGGGATAGCGCAGCGCGGCTGCGATGGCGGCGGGCAGGCCGTAGCCCATCGCGCCGGCAGTCGGGGCGAGCTGCGTCCCCGGCGCGGCATAGGGCCAGTAGCGGTGCCACCAGCCGCTGTAATTGCCGGCGCCGTTGCAGATGATCGTATCGGCCGGCAGCGCGTCGCGCATCGCGGCGACGCAGGGGCCGAGGTCCATGGCGACGCCGGACCGCTGCGCGGGTGTCGACCAGGCGAGCCAGTCCGCATGCGCCTCGGCACCACCGGGATGAGGAGGGCCGTCGAGCGCCGCGATCGCCTCGGCGAAGTCGGCCATGCCGGCGCAGATTGCGAGATCGGTGCGATAGGTCATGCCGAGTTCGTTGGCGTCGGGATGGACGTGCACCAGCCGCTGGCCGGGATGATCGGGCGTGATCAGCGTATAGCCGTCGGTGGTCGCTTCCCCCAGGCGCGGGCCGGCGACGATCAGCAGGTCGGCGTTCCTTATGCGCGCGACCAGTTTCGGATTGGGGCCATAGCCGAGGTTGCCGGCATAAGCGGGACAGGCGTTGGGGATCGCATCCTGCCGGCGGAAGGCGGCGGCGACGGGCACCCCCGTGCGGTCCGCCCAGGCGGCGAAGTCCTGTGCGGCGACGCCGTCCCAGCCGGCACCGCCGACGATCGCCACCGGGCGTTCGGCGGTAGCGAGCATGTCGGCGAGATGCGCCACAGCGGCTTCGTCGCACGCCTGCGGCAGGCGATCGACGCGCGGACGATCCACCGCCGCGACGACGTCGAGCAGCATGTCTTCGGGCAAGGCGAGCACCACGGGTCCCGGCCGCCCGTTCATCGCCGTCGCATAGGCGCGCGCGACATATTCGGGGATGCGCGTGGCATCGTCGATCCGCGCGGCCCATTTGGCGAGCGGCGCGAACATGGCCTGGAAATCGACCTCCTGAAACGCCTCGCGGTCGCGGGTGCCGCGATCGACGTCGCCGATGAACAGGATCATCGGCTGCGAATCCTGCCGCGCGACATGCACGCCGATCGCCGCATTGGTCGCGCCCGGCCCGCGCGTGACGAAGGCGATGCCCGGCCGGTGCGTCAGCGCGCCGTCGGCACAGGCCATGAACGCCGCGCCACCTTCCTGCCGGCAGACGATCGTCTGGATCGCCGGCGCATCGTGCAGCGCGTCGAGCACCGCGAGGAAGCTTTCGCCGGGAACGGTGAAGATGCGCTCGCAACCCTGGGCGAGCAATTGGTCGACGAGGATGCGACCGCCGGTGCGCGTGGGATTCTCCATGGGGCATGTTGTGGGCGTTCGGCGCCCGGAAGTCGAGAAACGGACTTGCCGGATGGGCGAGACGGGCGGATCGTGCGCCGAACAACAGGTCTGGGAGAGGCCCTCATGGTGGCATGGACGACGGTGGCGAGCGGCTTGCGCTTTCCCGAAGGACCGGTGGCGATGCCGGACGGCAGCATCGCGCTGGTCGAAATCGCGGCGGGGCGGATCACCCGCGTCGAGCCGGACGGGCGGACCGAGGTGGTCGCGCAGCCGGGCGGCGGGCCGAACGGGCTGGCGATGGGGCCGGACGGCAAGCTGTATTGCTGCAACAACGGCGGCTTCAACTGGCACGCGGCGGGCGGCTTCCTTGCGCCGCACGGGCAGGCGGACGATTACAGCGGCGGACGCATCGAGCGCATCGACCTGGCGACCGGCGCGGTCGAGACCCTGTACGAGGACGGGGATTTCGGCTGTTCGCTGCGCGGCCCCAACGACATCGTGTTCGATGCGCATGGTGGGTTCTGGTTCACCGACCATGGCAAGACCCGGCCACGCGAGCGCGACGTCACCGGCATCTTCTACGCCCGCGCGGACGGCAGCTTGCTGGAAGAGGTGGTGTTCCCGTCGGAAAACCCGAACGGCATCGGCCTGTCACCCGACGGCAAGCGACTGTACGCGGCGGAAACCTATACCTGCCGGCTGATGGCGTTCGACGTGGTCGCGCCGGGCAAGGTCGCGCCCGGCGGCGGGCCGGGTGGCCCCGGCATTCCGCTGTACCGGCCGGCCGGATATAAGTTCTTCGATTCGCTGGGCGTCGAGGAGGGCGGCAACATCTGCGTCGCGACGATCGGCGAATGCGGGATCAGCGTCGTGTCGCTGACCGGCGCCCTCGTCGAGTTCGTCGCGACGGACGACGTCTTCACCACCAACATCTGCTGGGGCGGGGCCGACCGGCGCGATGCGTTCGTCACCTGTTCGGGCAGCGGTCGGCTGGTGACCACCCGCTGGCCGCGGGCGGGATTGCAGCTGGCCTATTGATCGGCGGCGCCACGGCCATGGCGCGCGTCCGCCCAGCGATGGCCGAAGCAGGGCGCGCGTGTGGCGACTATGCGCGGGTGCGCGGACCGAAGTCGAACCAGCCCGCCCGGGTCGTGCCGGCCGGATAGGCGGGGCGTGCAGCGCGGGCAGCGCTCGGGCGACCGGTGAAGCGTTCCGCCAGCGTCGGTGCCGGCGTCGTGGCGAGCGGGGCGGCAACCGGGACGGCCTCGGCAGCCTTGGCGAGGCGGGCGTTTTCGCGCTCCAGTTCGGCGATGCGGCGATTGGCATCCGCCAGGGCGGTGTCGCCCTGCTTGCGATAGCCGGCATGCGCTTCGCGTTCGGTCGCGTAACGCGTCTTCCACTTGGCGCCGCCGCTGCTGCTGGCGAGGCCGAAGAACCAGCCGGCGATCAGGCACAGGGCCAATGCGGCGAATTGCGTAGTCGTCGTGAACAGCATCGTTCGTGCCCTCCTGTTACGGAGGCATAACGATGCCGGGCCGGCTTGGTTCATCGGATGCGTGCAGACGCCTCTGGTCGGAGCGACCTGCACGCAATCCGGATAGCGAGCCGGCGTTAGAAGGCGTCGCTGATCGAACAGGCCGCCGGGCCGAGGATGACGATGAACAGCGTCGGCAGGATGAAGAGGATCAGCGGGATGGTCATGATCGCGGGCAGGCGCGCGGCCTTCTCCTCGGCGCGCATCATGCGTTCGTTGCGGAATTCACCCGACAGCACGCGCAATGCCGAGGCGAGCGGCGTGCCGTATTTCTCGGTCTGGATCATGGTCGTCACCACGCCGCGAACGGCGTCGAGGTCGACGCGCATCGCCAGGTTCTCGAACGCCTGGCGCCGTTCGGTGAGGAAGCCGAGCTCGATCGCGGTGAGGGTGAATTCGTCGCCCAGTTCGGGATAGGCGCGGCCGAGTTCCTTGGCGACGCGGTGGAACGCGGCGTCCACGGTCAGGCCCGCCTCGGCGCAGATCACCAGCAGGTCGAGCGCGTCGGGCAGGCCCTTGCGGATCGCATGGCTGCGCTTGGTGATCTTGTTCTTGAGGAAGATGTCGGGGGCTTTGTACGACAGGATGAAGGTGATCGCGACGAGGCCGTAGCGCTTCAGCGGCGACCAGGCGGCGAACGAGTCGGTGCCGTAGACGACGAACACCGCGATACCGCCGAACACGATCGGCAGCGCCAGCCGACCGAAGATCACGCCGACCGCCCATTCCTTGGACCGGATGCCGGCCCGCATCAGCTTGACCTGTGCTTCCTTGACCTGGCTGTCCTGCAACACCTTCAGCGACGACAGCAGGCTGCGCATGCGGTCGGTGGTGTCGTTGCGCTGGACGAGCTTCGCACGGCGCTTGGTCGAGGCGGTGATGCCCGCCTTCAGCTGTTCGCGGCGTTCGTTGAGCGCCTTCACCCGCTTGGTCATCGGATCGCTGACGGTCATTACCGCATAAAGGGCGAGCATCACCGCAAGGGCGGCGACTCCCGACAGGAGGGTCGCGACCCACAGGACGTCGATCCCCATCAGCGTTGGTCCGGAAGCTTGCATGTCCTGGGCCCCAAGTCTTTCCGTTAAATTTCGAAGCTGACCATCTTGGCCATGATGAAGACGCCGATGCCCATCCACAACAGGCCCCCGATGCCGGTGATGATCAGGCGCGGATCGACGAAGAAGTTCTGCATGTATCCGGCGTTGATCACCCAGATCATCGCGAAGACGATGAACGGCAGCGACCCGACGATATAGGCGGACGCCTTGGATTCGGACGACATCGCCTTGATCTTGAGCTTCATCTGGCTGCGCTGGCGCAGCACCGTGGCGAGGTTGGCGAGCGTTTCGGCCAGGTTGCCGCCGGTTTCGCGCTGGATCGCGATGGTGATGACGAAGAACTGGAATTCGGGCGTGCCGAGCCGGTCGGCGGTGTCCTGCAACGCGCTGTCCATCGACTTGCCGATCTTCATGCGATCGGACACCAGGCTGAATTCCTCACCGACCGGCCCGTCGACCTCGTTGCCGACGACGCTGATCGTTTCGGTGACCGGCAGGCCGGAGCGCAGGCCGCGGACGAGCAGTTCGATCGCGTCCGGGAACTTGGCGGTGAATTTGGCGACGCGGCGCTTGATGAAATAGCCGACCAGCCAGTGCGGCAGGCCGGCGCCGACCGCGAGACCGACCAGCAGCGCGAGCAGGATCGGGGCGCCCTTCAGCATCAACAGACCCGCGACGACCACGATCAACCCGGCGCTGACCATCCCGTAGCGGCCGACCGTCCACCCCTCCTTGCCGGTCATCGCCAGTCGCTTGGCGAGCTGCGCCGGGTTGGGCAGCAGCCGCCCGAACGCGAGATCGGTCTTTGTCTGGACGCGTCCGGCGGCGATGCGGCGCATCTGCGCATCGGCGACGATCGCGCCATCGCCGTGGCGTTCGCGCATCGCCGCGATGCGGCGGCTCTGCGCGCGCTGCGGCGACGGGCCGGCGAGGGCGAACAGGATCATCCCCAGCGCGACCAGCCCGCCGGTGAAGACCATCAGGAGCGAGAACACATCCATCGCGGCGCTTTTCGCCTCCAGTAAGCTCGCCTTCCGGCGGGGCGGTAGTTTCGCCTTCCGGCGGGCAGTAGTTCAGCCCTCTTGGGGAGGGGGCGTCGCGCCGCCCGTGTGGGCGGCGGCGACCGGTTACTTCTTGGTACGTTTGGGCAGCAGCGACGAGAAACCGCTCATCAGCGACTTGCCCTTGCCCTTGCCCTTGCCCGGCTTGCCGGCCTCGGCTCCGCCTGCGACCAGTTCCTCACCGGTGCTGAGCACGTGATGGGCGAGATCGACGATCGCGGTGACCGTTTTCGAATTCTTTCCGGCCTCGGCCAGCGGCTTGCCGAGCTTGGCGGCCTGGGCGGCGAGCTTCTGGTCGAAGGGGATGACGAAATCGATCTTGCGTTCGATCGATCCTTCGAAATCCTTGCGGCTGATCTCGAGCTGCCCCGTGGCGTGCAGGCGATTGGCGACGACCGTGATATGCGTCTGCGGCGCGTTGCTCTTGAGCCATGACAGGATGCGGATCGTGTCGCGCGCCGAGGCGAGCGTCAGTTCGGTCACCACCACCGCGGCCTGGATGTCGCTGATCAGATGCGGGTGCTGGATCAGCATCGCGCGCGGCAGATCGACGACGGTCGCCTCGAAAGCGGCGCGCATTTCCTCCTGCAACTGGTAGAAAGCGGCACCGTCGGTCATCAGCGGCGTGTTGATCGGCGCTTCGGCGGACAGCACGGCGAGCTTTTCCGTCGCCTTCACCATCGCGCGTTCGATGAACAGGCCGTCGATGCGGCTCGGGTTCTCGATCGCGTCGGTCAGGCCGCGGCCGGGCTCGAGATCGAGCGTCAGCGCGCCCGTGCCGAAATGCACGTCGAGATCGAGCAGCGCGGTCGAACGCTTTTCCTTTTCCGCGATCAGCCAGGCGACCGACGTCGCGATCGTCGAGGCACCGACGCCGCCGCGCGTACCGATCACGCCGATGGCGCAATGCGGACGATCGGCAGTGACATCGACGAGCTTCGGCGCGTTCAGCATCGTCTGGGCGTGACCGAAGGCTTCGCGCAGCGCGTCGGGGTGCAGCGGCTTGAGCAGATAATCCTGGATGCCGCTCGCGACCAGATCGCGGTACAGGCGGACATCGTTCACCTGGCCCGCGGCGATCACCACCGTGCCGGGTTCGCACACTTCCGCGAGGGCGTTGATGTCGTTGAGCGGATCACCCGATTCGGCAAGATCGACGAACAGGATCTGCGGGCTGGCCGACACCGACAGCGACTGTACCGCGTTGCGCAGGCCGCCCTTATGGACCTTGTCGACCGACCAGCCGAGCTCCGCCGCGATCGGGCGCAGCGTTTCGACGGTGGTGTCGTCGCAGACATAGGCGGCAAAGGGTTCGCGATGCGCGACGCCGGCCGGTTTCCATGGAGCGTTCATCTTAGCTGCCTTTCGCGCTGACGGCGTCGAGCGCGCCGGCGCCGGTTGCGGGCTTCTTGCGATAGGCGTCGATCGCCTTGGTGTTCACCGCCGTGTCCGACACCGTATCCGGATCGGCGCCGCGGACCAGATCGCCGGGGTTGGCGACCATGGCGGCAAGGTTGGTGTTGATCGCGCAGCCGTAGTTGGACGAGGTGCTGCTCTCGAACTCCGCGCTGGAATTGCGGCTCCAGTCGGGGCAGCCGGGCACGCTCGCATGCATGCGGCTGACGATGACGCGCATCGTCCCAGGGGTGACCGGCGCGTTGCTGACGGGCGTATCCTCGGACAGCAGCAGGCCGTAGCTGGCGACGACCGCCGCCACCTGGTCGCGCGCGGGGCCGGTGCTGGCGCCCGCCTCGTCGATCGCGACGCGGTCGCCGAAGCCGAGATGCATGGTATTCATCCAGCCGCCCAGCCGCCGGCTTTCGCCGGGCGCCAGGCGCCCGCCGGCGGTGGCGAGATCGAGCGCGTAATCGTTACGCGCCACGACCGGCTGGTGGACCGATTCCAGTCCGCGGTTTTCGGTGCCCATGCAGCCGCCCAGCATCAATGCGGGGGCGGCCAGCGTGGCCAGGAGGATCGAACGCTTGGTCATCGAGGCCATGTCCTTCGCAGGCAGCATCAGTTGGAGAAGCCGGGGACGGGAGCCGCCCCCTTCTTCTTCGTCGTGGAACGCGGATCGGCGGCGGCCATCGGCACGTCGCGGCGCGGCAGGGCGGGCACGGACGCCGCCGCCCCGATCGTCGGCACCGGTTCTGGGCCACCGAGGACCATCGTCGGCACCGGGCGCGGTCCGTTGCCGCCGCTGCCCAGCTCGCCGAGCAGGATACGGCTGGCATCGTCCGGCGCGCGATAGCCGTCGTGCGGCAGCGCGATCTGCGAGGGGTTGTTGACCGGCTTGACCAGATACGGGGTGATGATGATCACCAGCTCGGTCTCGTTGCGCTGGAAGCCGTTCGACCGGAACAGCGATCCGATGATCGGCAGATCGCCGAGGAAGGGCGTCTTCTGGATGTTGTTGTTGTGGCTGTTCTGCAGAAGGCCACCGATCATCATGCTCTGGCCGGAGCCGAGTTCGAGCGTGGTTTCGGCACGGCGGCTGCTGATGCCGGGAATGCGCGTGCCGCTGAGCGTCACCGCGTTCGAATAGTCGAGCTGCGACACTTCGGGGCGGACGCGCAGCGAGATGCGGCCGTCCGACAGCACCGTTGGCGTATAGGCGAGGCTGACGCCATATTGCTTGTATTCGACAGAGACTGCGCCGAGGCCCTGCGACACCGGGATCGGCACTTCGCCGCCCGCGAGGAACGTGGCGGTTTCGCCGGACAGAGCGGTGAGGTTGGGATTGGCGAGCGTCGTCACCTGGCCCGTCGTTTCGCCCAGATCGATGGCGCTGAGCAGATTCAGGCCGAGCAGCTTGCCGGCGAGGCCGAGCGTCGTGGCGCCGGCGGTGGCGAGGCCGGTGGTGTTGCCGGTGGACGTGCCGCTGCCACCCGTGAACAAGCCGCCGCCCGGCGTGTACACGGTTGCGCCGCGGCCCTGGCCGATACCGAACTGGAAGCCGCCCGAATTATCGAACGACTGGAGGTTCACCCCGACGTTCTTGATGAAGCTGCGGCTGACCTCCGCGATGCGGACCTGCAGGTTGACCTGCAACGGCGTCGCGGTGCGCAGGCGCGAGAGCACCTTGATCGAGTCGCCGACATAGGCCTGGACCAGCCGTTCGGCTTCGGCCGCATCGCTGGGGCCGGCGACGGTGCCGGTGAGCAGCACGAGGCCGTTCATCGGCGTCGCGGTCAGCTGCGCATCGGGCATCGCGAGCTGGAGCATCGACGAGATCGAGTCGATGTTCTGGCCGACGCGAACGGTGGTCGCATAGACGACCGCGCCGCTCTTGCTGGTGGCCGAGATCGTCGTCTCGCCGGTCTTCTTGCCGTAGACGTAGAGCTGGGTGGGCGAGCGGACCTGCACGTCGGCGATCGTCTCGTCCGCGATGAACACGTCGCTCATCGGACGCGACAGCGTGATCAGGCGACCGCGGCCGGTGGCGACCTGCACGATGGACGCGCTGCTGACGCTGGCGCCGCCGGGACGGGCGTCCGCCATCGTCGCGGGCATCGCCGCGGTCGCTGCGAGCAGCAGGGCGATCGGCAGGCGACGACCGGCTGGCCGGCGCTCACCCGCGTTCCCGCACAGTGATTGCACGATGGTGCGCATCTTAATTCTTCCCCCCGACCGGAACGATCGTCACGTTGTTGCCGCGCGCGACGCGCACGACCGGGCCCTGGACCACCGCCGTACCCGGCGCGCCCGCTGCATTGGTGGTGACCTGCATGCCACCCGTCGACGCCGTGCCCGAAGGTGCGCGCGGCGGCACCGAGCTGCGCTGGAAGCGCGATACGTCGGCACCGGTGGCGAAGCTGGAACTGCCTGCCTGAGGCTGTGTGGCGACACGCAACAGCATCGCCTTTTCGGCCTTGGGATCGCCCGTCGGCACCGACACGGCGCCGTTGGCGATGGCTTCTTCGAGTTCGGTGGAATTGTCGGCGAGCGCGCGCAGCGACAGCGACAGTTCGCCGATCGTGCGGGCCACCGCGACCTGTTCCGCCATCTTGGGCGTCGCTTCGAGCGTCACCGTCGAATAGGTGCTGAGCCGCGACTTTCCGTCCTCGCCCACCGTATTGTCGGTGCGCTGGTCGGTGGCGAGCACGCGCACGTTGCGCATGATCGTCTCCGACACCTTCAGCGGCTGGCCATCGCCACCGCCGGCGACGGTCTGCGTCAGGACCAGATCGATCCGGTCGCCGGGAAAGACGAAGCCCGCGACGGCGGCCTGGTTCGACACGCTGACGGTGACCGCGCGCATGCCCGGTCCGAGCGCCGCCGCGAGGAAGCCGCGATCGCCGGGCGAGACGAGCGCGCCCTTGGTGACCGGCTGGCCGGCGGTGATCGCGTTGCGCACCACCGTCCCCTGCAACTTGCTGAGGTCCGTTCCGGACTTGAGGTAATAGGCGCCGTCGACCAGTTCCTTGGGCCAAGGCTGGAACTTCAGCGCCGTGGCATCGAGGATGGTGCCGACCGGCAGGGCGCGCGTGGCGACCAGCACGTCGGGACCGGCAACGGGCGGGGCGATCGGTTGCCCCATCGCCGCGGCCTGTGGCGCGGCGGACCCTGCGATGAGGGTGCGGGCGAAGAACGCCGTGATGCCGGCAACGAACAACGCGCCCACCAGCAAAACGATCTTGCGACTATCCATGTCTCATCGGGCCTTTCAGCGCGCCGGTGGTTGATCCGGCGGTAATCATTGGGTTCAAGTGGTTAAAATCCGGTTCGTGGCATTGCCGCGGGCAATGCGAGCAGCGCGGCGGCGGCGATGGCGACCCCGTAGGGCACCTCCACCGGGCCGATTCGCCGCTGCCAGCGCCGGTCGATCATCATCGCGACGGTGATCGCGCCGCCGAGCACCGACATCACCATCAGCATGTCGAGCAGCCGCGCGAGCGGCAGCCACAGCGCGAGCGCCGCGATCATCTTGACGTCGCCGCCGCCCATCCAGCCCATCGCGAAGGTGCCGACGAAGACGGCAAAGACGATGGCGGCGATCAGCAGCTGAACCCCGACGTCACCCCAGCCGTAGCCGATCGCCCACCACCAGACCGGCGCGAGCAGTGCGATGGCGGCGTTCTTGCCATTGGCGATCTCGCGGGTACGCGCATCCTCGATGCCGGCCGCGACCAGCAGCAAGCCCAAGACGGCGACGAGCGCCACGATCAGAAGATTACCCCACTCCATCAAAGGGAAGGCATAGACTGTATGGCTTGCGAAAACGTAACCACGGTTCAGATGACCGATCCGACCGCCCGTCGCCGCGCCATGTCCGCCGATTCGCGGCTGTCCGAATGGATCGCGCCCGACGGCTGGCGTCATCGCCGCTTCGACTGGCCGCACCCGGCGCCGCGCGGTCGCGTCCTGGTGCAGGGCGGACGTGCCGACGTCATCGAAAAGTATCTGGAAACCATCGCGCACCTGCATGATCGCGGCTGGTCGGTGACGGCGTTCGACTGGCGCGGACAGGGCGGGTCGGGCCGCCTGAGCGCCGATCCGCACGTCGGCCATGTCGAAAGTTTTTCGACCTGGGTCGCCGATCTGGCTGCGTTCTGGCGGGCGTGGACGGCCGAGTCGGCCGGGCCGACCGCGCTGCTGGCGCATTCGATGGGCGGGCATCTGGCGCTGTTGGCGCTGGCCGAACGTGCGATCGATCCGGATGCCGTGGTGCTGGTCGCGCCCATGGTCGGCGTGCGATCGCCGGTGGGATCGTGGCTGGGCGGGCGGGTCGCCGCCGCGATGGCGCGATTCGGCGGTCCGGGGCGCGCGGCGTGGAAGGTGCGTCCCGACAAGGCCTCTGCGGGGCACCGGCAGCAATTGCTGACGCATTCGGTCGAACGCTACGAGGACGAGGCGTTCTGGTACGGGCGCGACCCGTCGCTGTTGCTGGGTCCGCCGAGCTGGGCCTGGGTGCGCGAAGCGTTCGCGTCGGGCGCGCGGTTGCAGGCCGACCCGCGGGTCGCGAACGTGACGATTCCGATCCTGATGCTGGTCGCCGACGCGGACGGTCTGGTCGATCCAGCGGCGGCGCTCCGCCTCGCAGCGCGGCTGCCCAACGTGGAGCTGGTGCGATTCGGCAGCGAATCGGCGCATGAGATCCTGCGCGAGGACGACAGCGTGCGGTTGCGCGCCTATGGCCTGATCGACCGTTTCCTGGAAAAGCACATGCAGCCATGACCGAAGCCGTCTTCGACATCGCCATCGCCGGCGCGGGTATTGCGGGCGCGAGTCTGGCGGCGGCGGTGGCGCCGCAGGCGCGCGTGCTGCTGCTCGAAGCCGAGGATCAGGCGGGCTATCACGCCACGGGCCGCTCCGCCGCCTTCTGGTCGGAAACCTACGGTGGACCGGGCATCCAGCCGTTGACCAGCGCGTCCGAAGCGCCGTTGCGCGATGGCGGGTTCCTGGAACCGCTCGGATCGCTGCACATCGGCCGGGCCGAGGATGGCGCGCGCATCGACGCGTTCCTGGGCGCGTTCGACGGCACGCCGGTCGAGCTGGTGCCGGTCGATCCCGCGGCGCACGTTCCCGGCCTGCGCCCCGAATGGACGCTGGGGGTGAGCGAGCCGAGCTGCGCCTATATCGACGTCGCCGCGCTGCATGCGGCCTATCTGGCGACGGTGCGCCGCGCGGGCGGCACGATCGCGACGCGGGCGGGGGTGCGGGCGGCGACGCGCGCCGACGGGATCTGGACGATCGAGACCGAATCGGGTCGCCATCGCGCCGCCTTGCTGGTCGATGCGGCCGGCGCCTGGGCGGACACGCTGGCGCGGCGCGTCGGTGCGGCGCCGATCGGCATCCAGCCCTATCGGCGGACGATCGCGCAGATCCGCACCGACCCGCCGTCGTCCGCCACGTTGCCGCATGTCGCCGACATTTCGGGCAAATTCTACTTCAAGCCCGAATCAGGCGGGCGATTGTGGCTGAGCCCGCACGACGAGACCCCCGTCGATCCCTGCGATGCGGCGGCGGAGGAGATCGACGTGGCGATCGCTATCGACCGGTTCGAACATGTCGTCGACTGGCGGGTCGCCGCGGTGGAGCGGAGCTGGGCGGGCCTGCGCAGCTTCGCGCCCGATCGCCATCCGGTCTACGGCTTCGATCCGAAGGTGCCGGGGTTCTTCTGGTGCGCGGGACAGGGCGGCTTCGGCATCCAGACCGCGCCCGCCGGCGCGGCGGTGGCGGCCAGCCTGCTGCTCGGCCGATCGTTGCCGCCGGGGTTCGAAGGCGTCGATCCGGATCGCTACGCACCGGGGCGCTTCGCCTGACGAGGCCCCGTCATTTGGCGGGCCGCGCATCGGCTGCTAGGCTCTCTCCATCGCGCGAAAGGAGCATGACATGCCGCACACATTCGTGATCGAGAAGAACAAGGCGGGCGAGTTCGTCGCCAAGTTCAAGCACAACAGCGAATTGATCTGGTGGACCGAAGGCTATGAGAGCCGCGCCTCGGCGCGCAACGCCATCGCGTCGATCCTGAAGAACGGCCCGGAGGCGGCCGTCGAAGAGGAATGATTCGCGCAGCCGCCCGGATCGGGCCGGGCGGCGGGCCGGATCGGCCGAATGGACTTGCGGGGGTGCCTGCCCGCTTGTGAGCAGGCGAGGCGGCGCCAGGTCAGGCCGCCTTGCGCCCGGCCGCGACCGCCGCGTCGCTGGCGAGCTTGTCGACACGTTCGTTGTCGGCGTTGCCGGCGTGGCCCTTGACCCAGATCCATTCGATCTCGTGCTTCTGCGTCTCGGCGAACAGCGCCTGCCACAGTTCGGCGTTCTTCACGGGCTTCTTGTCGGCGGTGCGCCAGCCGTTGCGTTGCCAGCCGTGGATCCAGCGGGTCAGGCCATCCATCACATATTTGCTGTCGGTCGACAGCTTGATCCGGCACGGCCGCGTGAGCAGGCGCAGCGCCTCGATCGCCGCGGTCAGCTCCATGCGATTGTTGGTCGTCATCGCCTCGCCGCCCGACAATTCCTTTTCGTGGCTGCCGAAACGCAGCAGCGCGCCCCAGCCGCCGGGGCCGGGATTGCCCTTGCACGCGCCATCGGTGGCGATCTCCACAAGCTGCGGGGCGGGGTCGGTCATGCAAAAGCCTCCGGGTGCGCGTCATACCAGTCCAGCCGGCGGAGATAGGCCAGGGGATCCTTGCGTGTCACCAGCGCATCGGCCGGTGTGTTGAGCCAATCCCATGCGCGGGTGAGGAAAAAGCGAATGCAGGCGCCTTTTGCGAGGACCGGCAGTGCGGCACGTTCGGCGTCGGACAGGCCGAACGCCCCGTCGTAGCCGCTGACGATCGACGCGCCGACGCCGTCGAGTGGCGCCCCGAACGGATCGAACCCCCAGGAGGTGTGCATCACCGCGACGTCATAGGCGCGGGTGTCGGTGCAGGCGAAATAAAAGTCGATCAGGCCGGTCACTTCGGCGCCGAGCATCAGGACGTTGTCGGGAAACAGGTCGGCGTGGATGACGCTGGTCTGCAGGGAATGCGGCCATGCCGCTTCGACTTCGGCGAGCGCGCCGTCGATACGCGCGAACAGGCCGGGGGCGATCCGGTCGAGGTCGCTGCCGCAGCGTTCCAGCAGCGGACGCCAGTCGGCGACGCCGAGGGTGTTCGGCCGCGTGGCCGGGAAATCGGCGACCGCGGCGTGCAGCCGGCCGAGCGCGGCGCCCGCTGTGGCGGCCTGCGCCGGCGTGGGGCGCGTCACCGACACGCCGTTGAGGAAGCGGATCAGGCAGGCGGGGCGTCCCTCCAGCGTCTGGATCGCGATGCCGTCGCGGTCCTTGATCGCGGGTGGCACCGGCAACCCGCGCGCGGCGAGATGGTCGAGCAGGTCGAGGAAGAAGGGCAGGTCGCCGGCA
>CAYQPM010000056.1:0-14579 GCA_964419295.1 uncultured Stakelama sp.
CGCGCAATGTCGCGCGTCGTCGGATCGGCGGGGAACAGCCGGTCGGGGTGCAGTTCGAGCTGCCGCGTCACGATAATGTTCCTCTCCGTCGTCGTTCCGACCGGCGATCTGGTAACCGGTGTCAGGCCATGGTGCAACCGCCACCGTCGTATCGGTGGTGCCAGTCTCTATCCGCTCGGCGGCGAGGCGACCGAGCCGCGGCGGATCAGCGTCGACAGGAACAGCGAAGGCTCCTCGACATCCGCCTCGCCCTCCTGCTCTCCGGCGATCAGCTTGAGCGTCGCCGAGCGCGCCATCGAGGCGATCGGCCAGCGCACCGTCGTCAGCGGCGGCCAGACGTGCGCGGCGATGGGCGTGTCGTCGAAGCCGATGATCGACAGATCGCGGGGGATTTCCAGCCCCCGTTGCCGGGCGGCATGGATGACGCCCGCCGCCATTTCGTCGTTGCTGGAGAAGATCGCGGTCGGGCGCGGGATGACGTCGAGCAGCCGTTCGGCGGCGACCAGGCCCGAATCGAAGGTGTAGTTGCCATCGGCGATCATGCTCCGCGGCATGGCGATGCCCGCGGCGACCAGCGCCTCCTCGAACCCGGCGCGCCGTTCGCGGGCGGACCGGAAGCCGTGCGGACCCCCGACGAAGCCGATCCGCTTGTGCCCCTGCTCGATCAGATAGGCGGTCGCGGCGCGCACCGCCTCGCGATCGTTGGAGGCGACCATGTGCGACGGCCCGTCGAGCGCGGCCGACCCCATGCGGACGTAACGGCAGCCGATATCGACGCACAATTTCGCGACGCTGTCATTCTCGCTGATCGGCGGCATCAGCAGCACGCCGAACAGGCGCTGGCGTTCTAGGAAGTGGCGCAGGTCCTCCAGCATCGTCGCCGACCCGCGATCGACGGGGCGGACCACCATCTCGAACTCGGTATCGTGCAGCGCCTCCAGCATGCCCTGCTGGACGTTCATCACCGTCTGCGCATTCGGATTGTCGTGAACGAGGCCGATCAGGAAGTTGCGGCGCAGCGCCAGCGCGCGCGCCTGCGGATTGGGGATATAGCCCAGATCGCCGATCACGTCCTCGACGCGCTTGCGGGTATCGTCGTTGAGCAGCGGCGAACGGTTGATGACCCGGCTCACCGTTTTCTTGGAGACGCCCGCGATCCGCGCCACGTCGTTGATGGTAGGCTGGCCGGTCTTGCGCATAAGCCGGACGATAGCCGGAGCTTCGTTCCTCCGCCAGTGCGCCCGCCACCTCCGATCTTGCGCGTCGCGGCAGCCTGCGCCATGTGGATGACACCGGTCCCCCCATGTCGGACCAGCGAGGATCCATGACCAAGGCGCTCACGATCGCTTCCGGCGACAGCGTTGCGACGCTGCTCGAAGACGGCCATGCCGGCGACCATGTCGGCGACGTCGTACTGACCGCGGACGTACCGCGCGGCCACAAGGTCGCGCTCACCGCGGTGGCCGCCGGGCAACCGGTGATCAAATTCGGCTTTCCGATCGGGATCGCGCGGCAGCCGATCGCGCCGGGCGCGCACGTGCACAGCGACAATCTGGCGACCGGCCTGTCGGGCACGGGCAGCTATCGGTTCCAGCCGCGCGCCGCCGCGCCGCCCGATGCACCGACGGGTGCGACGTTCGAAGGCTATGTCCGCGCCGACGGCCGCGTCGGGACACGCAACGAGATCTGGATCCTGCCGACCGTCGGCTGCGTCGCCCGGACCGCCGAGCGCATCGCCAAGCAGGCGGGTGCCGCGCTCGCCGGGCGGATCGACGGCGTCCATGCCTTCACCCATCCGCACGGCTGTTCGCAGCTCGGCCAGGACCTGGACGGCGTGCGCAGGATCCTCGCCAGCCTCGCCTGCCATCCCAACGCCGGCGGCGTGCTGCTGGTCGGGCTCGGCTGCGAGGAGAACCAGATCAAGGAACTGCTCGCGACGATCCCCGCGGAGCGCCACGGCGCGATCCGCTACCTGACGGCGCAGTTCAGCACCGACGAGGTCGAGGAGGGGTGCGCGCTGGTCGCCGAACTCGCCGCGCTGGCGGAAATACCGCGCCAGACGGTGGGGCTCGACCGCCTGGTGCTCGGCGTGAAGTGCGGCGGGTCGGACGGGCTGTCCGGGCTGACCGCCAACCCGTTGGTCGGGCAGATCAGCGACCGGGTGAGCGAAGCCGGCGGGCGCGTCGTCTTCACCGAAATTCCCGAGATGTTCGGGGCCGAACAGATGCTGATGGACCGCGCCGCCGACGCCGGCGTGTTCGACCGCATGGTCGGCGTGATCAACGGTTTCCGCCAATATTTCATCGACCACGGCGAACCGATCAGCGAGAATCCCTCGCCCGGCAATGTCGCGGGCGGGATCACCACGCTGGAGGAAAAATCGCTCGGCGCGGTGCAGAAGGCGGGACGTGCGACGATCACCGACGTCATCGGCTATGGCGAGCGCATCCGTCGCGACGGGCTGACCCTGCTCGAAGCGCCGGGCAACGACGCGGTCTCCTCGACGGCGCTGGCGGCGGCCGGGGCGACGGCGATCCTGTTCACCACCGGTCGCGGCACGCCGCTGGGCTTTCCGGTGCCGACGGTGAAGATCGCCTCCAATTCCGATCTCGCCGCGCGCAAGCCGGGCTGGATCGACTTCGACGCGGGCGCCGTGCTCGACCATGGCTTCGCGGCGGCGGAAGCGGCGCTGCTCGATCGCATCTGCGCGATCGCCTCCGGAACGGCGACCGCGGCCGAGAAGAACGACGAGCGCGAGATCGCGATCTGGAAACGAGGTGTGACGCTGTGACCCGATTGACCCGCGCGACGCTCGACCAGCTTCCTCCCGAGATCGCGAGCCCGCGCGGTCGCCCGGAACCCGGCGTCGGCATCGTCCACTTCGGCCCCGGCGCCTTTCATCGCGCGCATCAGGCCGCCTATATCGACACGGTGCTGCAGCACGATCCGCGCTGGGGCATCGCAGCGGTGTCGATGCGATCGCGCGGCACCGTCGAGGCGCTGGAGCAACAGGATGGTCTCTACACGCTGGCGATCCGCGATGCCGAATCGGAGATGCGGGTGATCGGCGCGCACTGCCGCTTCCTCGCGCCCGATGCGGCGGCGCAGACGCGGGCGCTGCTCGCCGACCCCAAGGTCGGACTGGTCACCACCACGGTCACCGAAAAGGGCTATTGCCTCGCCGGCGACGGGACGCTCGACCGGAATCATCCCGACATCGTCCATGATCTGGCCGGCGACGGCGTACCGGCCAGCGTGATCGGCTGGATGGTCGCGGGACTCGCCGCGCGTCGCGCGGCGGGCGTGGCGCCGTTCGTGCCGCTGCCTTGCGACAATCTCGCCAGCAACGGCGCGAAGGTGCAGGCGGCGCTGATCGCCTTTGCGGCGGCGAGCGATCGGGGACTCGCCGACTGGATCGCCGGCGAGGTGCGCGTGCCCTCGACGATGGTCGATTCGATCACCCCCGCCTCCGACGCCGAACTCTATGCCAAGGTCGCCGGCGCGATCGGTCTGGAGGATCGGGCCGCCGTGCAGCGCGAGCGCTTCACGCAATGGGTGATCGAGGATATCGGCGTTCCCATCGGTCCGGACCTGCGTGGCGCGGGCGCCACCGTCACCACCGATGTCGGCGGTTATGAAAAGGCGAAGCTGCGCATCCTGAACGGCGCGCATTCGACGCTCGCCTATCTCGGGCTGCTGCGTGGTCATGCCAGCGTCGCCGATGCCATGCGGGACGACGAACTGGCGCGGTTCGTCGACCGCATGATCCGCGACGACATCGTGCCGATGCTGCCGGCAGTGCCCGGCCTGGACCTCGACGCCTATCGCGAGGCGGTGCTCGCCCGCTTCCGCAACCCGGCGATCGTCCACCGGCTCGACCAGATCGCGCAGGATGGATCGCAGAAGCTGCCTTACCGGCTGGGCGACACGCTGGCGGCGAACCGGGCCAGTGGACGCATGCCGGAGCGGGTCGTCGCGGCGCTGGGCGGCTGGGTGGCCTTCCTGATGCAGCGCACCGCCGCCGGCATTCCGATCGTCGACCCCGCCGGCGACCGCCTGGCCGCCGCGGCGAGCGGCGCCGATCCCGCATCGCTGGTCGGACGGCTGGTCGAGTCGGGGCTGGGCCTGCCGCCACAGGTCGCAGGCGACGCGCCGTTGCTCGCGGCGATCACGGCGGCGGCGATCGATGCACATGAAAAGCGGTGGGACGCGCTGCTCGGCTGATCCGGACGCTTGTCATTGACACCGGTTTCCCATACCCAAGCGGCAACGACAAGAAACTGAAGAGAGGGGGGCGAAGCGCCCGATCCGATGCCAAACACCGACACCGCATCCGTTCACGATACCGCCCGCGCCTTCGTCGAAGCGCGCCGCGACGGCCACGCCCTGCCCGATTATCCCGGCGCGATCCCGCCGGATATCGCCGCCGCCTATCAGGTGCAGGACGCGGCGCTCGCGCTGGCCACCGGCACCGTCGCCGGGTGGAAGGTCGGCCGGATCAACCCGCCCATCGACGGGATCGACCGGTTGAGCGGCCCGATCTTCGCGGATCAGGTGTTCGAGGCGACCGATGCCAGCCTGCCGATGGCGATCTTCGCCGATGGCTTCGGCGCGGCGGAAG
This sequence comes from uncultured Stakelama sp., assembly GCA_964419295.1. Lineage (GTDB taxonomy): Bacteria > Pseudomonadota > Alphaproteobacteria > Sphingomonadales > Sphingomonadaceae > Sphingomonas. Next base: position 4,622 of record CAYQPM010000056.1, read on the forward strand.
CGGAGTTCCTGATCCGCATCGGCACCGCGCCCGATCTCGCCAAGACGAGCTATACGATGGACGAGGCGCGCGACCTGATCGACGCCGTGCATGTCGGCATCGAGATCGCGAGTTCGCCCTTCCCCGGCATCAATTCCCATGGCGCGACCGTCACCATCTCCGACTTCGGCAACAACAACGGCCTGGTGGTCGGCGATGCCATTCCCGATTGGCGCGACGTCGATCTGAACCAATGGCCGATCACGCTCGATATCAACGGCGAGCGGATCGGGGCTGCGACCGCGGCCGCGATGCTCGATGGCCCGATCGGCGCGGCGCGTTTCCTGTTCGAGCACATGGCGGCGCGCGGCATCCAGCTGCTGCCCGGCCAGTGGATCTCCAGCGGCGCGGTGACCGGGGTGCATCCGGTCGCGGTGGACGACCGGGTAGATGCCGGTTTCGACGGACGCTACACCGTCAGTTGCACGATCAAAGCCCGCTAAGAGGCCGAACCGGAGAGAGATGATGGCGACGACGAACGAGCGAGGACTGGGCGGCGCGCAGAGCGAGGCGCAGATCGCCGCCGCCGCATCGACCGTGGGCCGCTACCGCTGGGTGATCTGCGGCCTGTTGTTCGCGGCGACCGCGGTCAATTACGTCGATCGCCAGATGATCGGCGTGCTGAAGCCGACGATTTCCGCGGATCTCGGCTGGTCGGAAACGACCTATGCCGACGTGATCTTCTGGTTTCAGGCGGCCTATGCCCTGGGCTACCTCAGCTTCGGCAAGATCGTCGACGTGGTCGGCGCGCGGATCGGCTATTCGATCGCCTTCGTGATCTGGACCGCAGGCCACGTGCTGTGCGGCTTCGTCAACTCGGCCTTCCAGTTCTCCCTTGCCCGCGCCCTGCTGGGTATCGGCGAAAGCGGCAATTTTCCGGCGGGCATCAAGGCGGTGACCGAATGGTTTCCGGCCAAGGAACGTGCGCTGGCGACGGGCGTGTTCAACGCCGGCGCCAATATCGGCGCGGTGGTGACGCCGCTGGTGGTGCCGTGGATCGTCATCGATCTGGGGCTCGGCTGGCGCATGGCGTTCGTCATCACCGGCGCGTTCAGCCTGTTGTGGCTGGTCGCCTGGGTCGTGATCTATCGCCGTCCGCGCGAACAGTCGCGCGTGTCGGCCGAGGAACTCGCCTATATCGAAAGCGACCCGGCCGACCCGGTCAAGCCGATCGCCTGGGGCAAGCTGATCCGTTATCGCGAGACGTGGGCGTTCGCGCTCGGCAAGTTCCTGATCGACCCGATCTGGTGGCTGTTCCTGTTCTGGACGCCGGACTTCCTGGGCAAGACCTATCACCTCGACCTCAAGAGCTTCGGACCGCCGCTGATCGTCATCTACCTGATCTCCGACCTCGGATCGGTGGCGGGCGGCTGGTCGTCGTCGCGGCTGATGAAGCGCGGGTTCAGCGCCAATGCGGCGCGCAAGTTCACCATGCTGGCCTGCGCCATCCTGGTGATGCCGATCTTTTTCGCCCAATATGCCAGCAACGTCTGGCTGGCGGTGGCGATCGTCGGCTTGGCCACCGCGGCGCACCAGGCGTTCTCGGCCAATCTCTACACGCTGCCGTCGGACATGTTCCCGCGCGCTGCCGTGGGATCGGTGATCGGCATCGGCGGCACCGTCGGCGCGATCGGCGGCATGCTGATGGCCAAGTTCACCGGCTACATCCTCGAAACGACCGGCAGCTACACGCCGATCTTCGCCGTCGCCGGTTCCACCTATCTGATCGCGGTGATCGTGATCCACCTGCTCAGCCCACGGCTGGCGCGGGTGGACGCCGCCTGACCGCCTAGGACCATCGTCCCTATTCTTCCCACGACCGGCGGTCGCGGGTCCCTACCCTCTCCCGTCGAGAGAGGGAGAGACGGCGAAGTTTAGGGTAGCCACGCCTTGGAGAGGCTGCATGAAACCTGTCTCGCTGTTCGCACTCGCCACCGCCCTCATCGCCGCGCCGGCCATCGCGCAGGACGGGCTCCTGTTCCGCGTCTCGGCCGACAAGGACCTCGTCGCCGACAAGGCCGGTGGCGATCCCGTGCCCAATTTCCGCAGTGCCGTCACCGTCACGCCCGACGGCGCGATCGGCGGCGCGGCGCGCTGGTCCGACGAGGGCTATGTCGCGTGGAAGGCGCCGGGCAACATGATCGCGCAGCGCGGCACCCTCGCCTTCTTCTGGCGTGCGCGTGAGCCGGTCACCGAAGCGCCCTTCGTCATCTTCCGCGCCGGCTTCGCCGATCATACCAGCTGGGACATGGCGTTCCTGCGCATCGACTGGAACGGCCACGGCTTCGACGCCTTCGTCACCGACGCCAATCTGTCGCGGCTGCGCGTGTCGTGGCGCATTCCGACGCCGCCGACGCCCGAGCAATGGGAGCATATCGCCTTCGCCTGGGACGAGACGGCGGGCGTCCGCCTGTTCGTCGACGGCAAGGAAGTCGCACGGCTCGACCAGAAGGCCGACCTCGATTCCGGCCTCGACCAGTTCGGCATGGCCGGGCGCGTGATCTCGCCGCATCAGGTGCAGAGCCGCTACAGCTTCATGCGCGGCAGCGACCTGGACGAGATCCGCGTCTACGACCACATGCTGATGCCGGCCGAGGTCGCCGCGCTCGCCGCCAAGCAGGAACCCGCCGCCACCGCCGCGCCCGCAGACGGTGCGGCACAGCGCAGCGCCTGGCTGCACCGTTACGGCTGGGACAAGGGTTCGCCGCCCGTCCTCACCGATCCGGTCACCAGCGTCCGCCGCATCGAATTCGCCGATGCGAAGGACCTGAAGGAATGGATGTACAAGGGCGTCGACGGCATCGCCGAGACGACGTGGCCCGGCGTCTACAATCGGTCGAAGCTGCCGGGACGCGACGATTATTTCGAACTGCCCGACTGGAACGTCTATGTCGAAGGCGGCAAGCGCTACGACCTGACGGTGCCCGAGGGGCAACGCTTCAACCGGGTCGAATTGCGCGGCGCAGCCTATGGCACGCTCAGCTGGAACGGCACGCGCCTCGCGACCCGCGCCAAGGGCGTGGTACGCAGCGTCGATGCCCTGGCGCCGCACACCGGCGGCGTGCTGAGCTTCACCAACGTCATGCAGGAACAGCCGATCCAGGAGCTGTGGGCCTATGACGTCGGCACCGCGCCCGAACCCGCGGGCAGCTTCAAGCTGAGCTATACGATCGATGCCGCGGCATCGCCCCGGATGGCGAGCCTCGATGGGTTGAACGCCTATATCGCCGGGCGCTATCCGGCCGACGAGCGCGCCACGGTGCTGGCGATGCCGTCGGCGGGGATGAAGGTGGCGGTGGGCGCCGGCGCGGCCGGAGGCTCGGCCGCCGCGGTGCAGCGCGCACCCGGCAAGCCGATCGTCCATATCCTGATCCCGTCGAGCTTCGGCGACGCCTATCCCGACAAGCCGCTCGCGCGGGCCTGGGATTCCGGGTGGCAGAACATCCACGACGGGCTCGACGGGCTCGCCATCGACATCCCCGCGCTGAAGGCGAAGCCCGATGCGCGCGGGCTGATCCCGCTCAACATCCGCGTCGCCGACCCGATCTGGCCCGGCCGCGCGATGATCGACCTGTCGGTATCGGTCCGCCCCGGCGAGGCGCGGACGCTGTGGCTCGACCTGCGCGATCGCATCCTGTCGAACGACAGCCTGTACCTGACGATCGCGTCCGCCGCGCCCGACTTTGATGCGGACAGCCTGAACGGCGCGAAGATCCGCCTGGTGTTCAAGCCGCGCGCCGAGGCGGTGAAGGAGCATGTCGCGGACCGCTTCAACCAGGTGCGCGACAATTGGGGTTTCCTGGTCGAGGAGCATACCGCGTCGAAGCGCGAGGGACTGTACCAGCGTGTCTTCGCCGATATTTCGGACCTGCTGCGCGTCGACCCCGATCATGTGCAGGGTCGCGCCTATTGGGCGGACATCAACTATCGGCCCGAGAACATGCCCGCCGTCGCGCTGCCACCGGTGCCCGCGGGGGTGCCCGCCTGGGCGGCGCGCCAGCTCGACGACCTGAAGATCACGCGCGATTTCGTGACCTGGTGGATCGATCATCGCCAGGTGCCGTACGGCGACTTCGGCGGCGGCATCTCCGATGACACCGACCTGACGCAGCAATGGCCCGGACTCGCGCTGATGGGGGTCGAGCCGGACAAGGTGAACGCATCGCTGCGCGCGGTGTCTGACGCGGTCTACAAGAACGGCATGCGGGTGAACGGCCTCGGCTATATCACCACCGACGAACTGCATGCCTATGAAGAAGGGCTCAATTCCGACGCGCAGCGGCTCTACCTCAATTGGGGTGAGCCAAAGGCGCTGGAACGGCTGATGGACACGACCCGGGCGTTGCAGGGCGTGATCCTGACCAATCCCGCCGGCCACATGCATTTCGCGACCAACTGGTACGGCGGGCGCAAGATGTACCGAGAGGGCGCGTTCGCCTGGCAGAAGCCGTACAGCTTCACCGTGCTGCACGCGCCGATCCTGCTCGGCCTGTACAACGGCAATGCCGCCGCGCGCGGCCTCGTCACCGGGGTCATCGACGGCTGGATGGCGCATGGCAAGCAGGCCACTGACGGAACGTGGAGCTATCCGAACGAGATCAACTGGAACACCGACGCGACGCGTGTCGGCGACGGTGGCGGCATTACGACTCCGTTGCAGGGCGCGTGGGCGGCGTGGCGCTTCACCGGCGACGACAAATATCTGCGCCCGATCGTCGCGCGGGTCGGCAAGTCGGGCAGCGGCCTGGCCGAATTCAACGAAAACGCCTTCGACGTGATGCCGGGCGGTGCCGCGTTGCGCGCGAAGATCGCCAAGGCCGCCGGCAACGATCCGTTCGCCCGCTATGCCGCATGGAGCGCGACCGGAGACACCGCGACGCTCGCCGCGCTGCATGCCGACGCCTGGACCGACAAGGCGCAGCATCAATATATGTATACCGAGGGCCATTGGTGGTCCGACCGCGTCGAGCAGCCGAACGAAATCCTGCAACGCGAACGGCTCGGCGGCATCGCGCTGCGACGCAACCAGACATGGCCGGGCAACACGGTCAGCTGGCGCTTCGCCAACCCCGGCGCAGCGGAGCAGGTCGCGATCCTGGTTCCCGGCGCGACACGCGACCGGTTCAAGGTGATCGCCTACAACACCAGCGACATGCCCCAGCGCGCGACCATGTCGACGTGGAACGTCACGGCGGGCGAATGGCGGCTGCGCACCGGCCCCAGCACCGACGACGGCAAGACCTTTGTCAGCGGTACGTCGACCACGGTCGTGCTGGAACGGAGCGCGGGCACCGAGGTGACCTTCGCGCCGCACACGACGACGGTGATCGAGGCGGAACTGGTTCGCCCGGCCACACCCGTCGAACAGCGTCCGGACATCGGCATCGGCACGGACGATGCGGTGGTGAAGGGCCGGACGGTGACGCTGACCGTCCACGGACTGGGATCGGTCGGCTCCGGGCCGGGCGTGGCGACGCTGGTGCGCGCCGACGGACAGGTGGTCGCGACGACGCCGATCCCGGCGATCGACGCGCCGACCGACCTGAAGCCGCGCACGGTGACGGTGCGGCTGGCAATGCCCGCGGGCGCGACCGACCTGACCGCCCGGGTCGCACTGGCGGGCGACACGGCGGAGGTGACGCGCCTCAACAACAGCGTGCCGGTGACGGCGCGATGACGCTGGACCGGCGCGCGATGCTGGGTGGCATCGGCGCCAGCATCGTCGCCGCCGCGGGCCCGGCCCGTCACGCGGATGCGCGCGGCCCGACGCCGACGGGCACGGTGACGACGGCGCTCGACGAGGCCGCGCAGCTGCCCCCCGGCGAGGCGCTCGCCCGCCTTGCCGCCTTTCCCGCCACGGCGCTCCCGCTGCACCAGCGCCTCGACCTGCTCACCGCGCGCGCCGGGCTCGCGATCGATGCGCGCCTCGCGCAATTGCCCGGCACACGCGGACCGGCAGGCGGGTATCGTCCTGTGCCCGACGCGGGACCGATCACGCCGGATCATTATGCGCTGCTGCTCGCCCGCCCGCTCGGCAGCGTCGCGCCGCGCGCCGCGCAGGCCCGGCTGAAGCGCGCACTCGAACGGCTGCACGCCAAGGCTGCGCCCTCGTTCGCCGCGATCGGCCTCGACCAGGGCAGCATCGGCGCGCGTTACACCCGGTTGTGGCAGGACGAGCGCTACCTGTACGGCAGCCAGGATGCGGCGGTCGGCGACATGGCCCGGCTGCTCGCCGCCGCCCGCGACCGGACAGCCGCGACGATCGGCCCGGTGCCCGCCTGGTGCGTCGATGTCGCCGTCCGCTACCTTTCGCCCGAGGAGATCGCTGCGGGCAAGAACGGCTATCGCATCGTTCCAACGCCGACCCGGCAAGGCGCCTATATCGTCGACCTGAAGCAGCTGCGTCGCCGTCCGAGCTGGACGTTGCCCAGCGTCGTGGCACACGAACTGCTGCCCGGCCACATGATCCAGCTCGGCGTGGAAGGGATCGTGCCGCCCCACCCGCTGCGCATCGATTACGCCGCGAGCTTCGTCGAGGGTTGGGGCATCTATGCCGAGCAACTGGCGGCGGTGGACGGCGCCTTCGCCGATCCACGCGCCATGCTGGGCCATCTGCACTGGCTGATCTTTCGCGTCGGCCGGGCGCTGGTCGACCTCGGGATCCATCTCGACCGCTGGAGCCCGGACGAAGCGCGCGCGCGGCTGATCGCGTGGCAGGGCGAGGCCGCCTATTTCGCCCCGTTCGACACGGAACTGCCGCGCATCCGTCAGGAGCCCGCCGCCCGCGTTGCCGAAGCGATGGCCTGGCTCGCCATCGCCGACGCCATGGCCGGCACGAACGGGCGCAGGCGGATCGCGCGTCACCAGCGCCTGATCGGCGGCGGCCGGCGCCGGATCGAACAGATGCAGGTCTGACCGGCACAGGGATTAACCCAAATCAACGTGGGCGGCGGACCCGCACCGGGGTTCATGCGTCTGAGCCAGCATCGGCCATTCCATGGGCCCGATCCGGAGGGTAACTTGGCCGCAACTTTCGTCCGACATCTCGACCCGACGCTCAACCCCGATCCCAAGCGCACCGTGATCCGTCCGTTCTTCCCCGAAGATCCGGAGCCGTTTCGCGTCGACGGCAAGCCGCGCGGCGACCGGATCGTCGCGCGCATGCTGGCGATGCCGGAGGACGAGATCGACGCGATGGTGCGGATCGTGTCGGAGGGGCTGGGATCGCGACATCGCGAAATCCCCGACCTGCTGCTGCGCCGGTTCGACGAGGTCGCCGGGCCGCTGGCCCTCGATCCCGCCCTGCCCGATTCACGCAAGATGCTGATCGGCGCCTATTTCAGCGCCGAATATTCGTTCGAGGCGGCGGCGCTGTTCAACCCCAGCATCGTGCCGCATCCCGATCAGGGCGACTGTCCCGATGGCGCGATCCGTTTCGTCCTGTCGTTGCGCGGCATCGGCGAGGGGCATCTGTCGTCCGTCACCTTTCGCACCGGTATCTGGGGTCCGGAGGAAGACCGGCTGGTGATCGATCCCCCCAGCGTCCAGGGCGTACCGCCGCTGATCGAGGAGCCCGATCCCGATCTCGTCCGCCAGATCGGCGCGAAGGCGCTGGTCCAGCTCAATTGCCGCGACGCGCGCGAGCCGTCGGAAACCGTGCTGTTTCCGGTGATCGCCAGCCAGAACCGCGGGATCGAGGACCTGCGGCTGGTGCAGTTCCAGGAGGATGACGGGCGCCGCACCTATCTGGGCAGCTATACCGCGGTCAGCGATCAAGGCGCGCGGCAGGAGATGTTGCAGACCGACGATTTCCGCCTGTTCCACATGCATCCCGTCGATGGCCCGGTCGCGCCCGGCAAGGGCATGGCGCTGTTCCCGCGCAAGATCGGCGGCCAGTTCGCCGCGCTGTTCCGCCACGACAACGAGAATCTGTGGTTCGGTCGGAGCGACACGCCGCTCGAATGGCCCACACCGGTGCGCATCATGACGCCGCACTATCCGTGGGAGTTCGTGCAGATCGGCAATTGCGGATCGCCGATCGAGATCGACGAGGGCTGGCTGGTCGTGACCCATGGCGTGGGAGTCGTGCGCAGCTATTGCATCGGCGCCGCGCTGCTCGATCGCGACGACCCGACCAAGGTGCTCGGCCGCCTGCCGGAACCGCTGATCCAGCCGGACGGCGAGACGTGGGACGGCTATGTGCCCAACGTCGTCTATTCCTGCGGCGCGCTGGTGCGCGGCCGGACGCTGCTGCTGCCCTATGCGCTCGCCGACGACATGACGAGCTTCGCCACCGCGCCGCTCGACGATCTGATCGCGGCGATGCGCTAACGCATCACATGCACGATCGGCGAGCCGAGCGGGCCGCTGTGCAGCACGCGATCGTCCGCCTGCGTCTGTGCCATTGCCCAGTCATGGATCGCCGCCCGCGCGATCACGGTCGAGGGGGCATCGCGCACATAATGGTCGAGCGTCGGTCCTGCACAGTCCTTGCCGCCGCCCGGGCAATGATAGCTGAGGATCGATGCCACGATCATCCGTCCGTCGGCGTCGAACGCTACCGCGCCCTTTTCGGGACAGGAATGGGAGCGACAGGCAGTGAACAGGATTCCGCCATCGGGCAACGCGCGCGGCGGATCGGGCGGGCCGCCGAGCACGTCCTCAATCTGCGTCAGCAGCCCGCCGACATAGAGGTAATCGACCCGCGCGCGCGCATAGCGGCCGAGAAAGTGCTCCAGCGCGGGGCGAAAGTCCGCGGCCCAGATCAGCCGGTTCGTATCGGTGCAGCCCGAAAGCCGCGCGACCGAACAGGCTGGCGGAGGCGCGACAGGCGTAGCGGCCCATAAGGCGGCCAAGATCGGAACCATCGCCCTATCCTCCATCCGATATTTCGCGGATTTCGCGCGGATCGCCTAGCGGCCGTCCGCTGCCCAGACGGTCAGCAGCGTGTGCGCGATGGCGTAGGGCGGGGGCGGCAGGAACGGCCCCGGCTCGCCTGCCAGCACCGCGCGCACGATTTCGCGCGGCACCCACATCGCGTCCTCCAGCTCGTTGGTGTCGAGCGTGATCGCATCGTCCTCCGCCTCGCCGATGCACGCGATCATCAGCGACGAGGGGAAGGGCCAGGGCTGGCTCGCGACATAGCGGACATCGGTCACCCGCACCCCCGCCTCTTCGCCGATCTCCCGCGCGACCGCCTCCTCCACCGATTCGCCCGGTTCCAGGAAGCCGGCGAGCGCGGAATAGCGGCCCTCGGGCCAGCCCTTGCCACGGCCGAGCAAGGCGCGCCCGTCATGTTCGGCGATCATGATGACGACCGGATCGACCCGCGGGAAATGTTCGGTGTAGCAGGCGTCGCATTGCCGTCCCCAGCCGGCGCGGAACAGATGCGTCGTCGATCCGCAGCGGGCGCAGAACCGATGCCGCGCATGCCAGTCGAGCAGGCTGCGCGCCGCCGCATAGGTCGCCGCCTCGCCCGGCTGCAACGCCGCCAGCATGCCCATCAGCGCGGGCGATCGCATCGCGGGCGTCGTCCCTTCACCGCTTTCCGGCAGCAAGGCGGCGACATGCGCGCGGTCCTGCGCGTCGAGGCCGAGCAGCACGACCTCCGCCTGCTCCGGCAGGTCGGCGAGGCTGGTCCACGCCAGGCGCCCGTCGGCGTCGACTTCGGGCGTCAGTCCGTCGAGCTTGAGCAGCCGCGCCCGCCAGTCGAGCTTCGCCGACAGCGCGGCGGGATCGTGGCGCAGCGCATCGGCGCGGTCGAGCGTGCCGCCGGTGAAACCGGGAACGATGGTCATCGCCTGAACCGCGCCAGATCGGTGGCGAGCGCACGAACCGCCTCCTGCCGCACCGGCCAGCGATCGGCGGGGAAGTAATTGACCATGATCGTGCCGCGCACCTTCTTCACCGGATCGACGAA
>CAYQPM010000057.1:0-14500 GCA_964419295.1 uncultured Stakelama sp.
GCGTCGTGATCGCCGCCAAGCCCGACGAGGGCACGTCGATGTGGATGCTGCTGCTCTACCAGTCGCTGCCGTTCCTGCTGTTCCTCGGCATCGCCTTCTTCGTCATTAAGCAGATGCAGAAGAACACCGGCGGCGGCGCGATGGGCTTCGGCAAGAGCCGCGCGCGCATGCTGACGCAGAAGGAAGGCAAGGTCACCTTCGACGATGTCGCCGGCATCGACGAGGCGCGTGCCGAGCTGACCGAGATCGTCGACTTTCTCAAGGACCCGACCAAGTTCGCGCGCCTGGGCGGCAAGATCCCGAAGGGCGCCTTGCTGGTCGGCTCGCCCGGCACCGGCAAGACGTTGCTCGCCCGCGCTATCGCGGGTGAGGCGGGCGTGCCGTTCTTCACCATCTCGGGCTCCGACTTCGTCGAGATGTTCGTCGGCGTCGGCGCCAGCCGCGTCCGCGACATGTTCGAGCAGGCCAAGAAGAGCGCGCCGTGCATCGTCTTCATCGACGAAATCGATGCGGTCGGTCGCCATCGCGGTGCCGGCCTCGGCAACGGCAACGACGAGCGCGAACAGACGCTCAACCAGTTGCTGGTCGAGATGGACGGGTTCGAGGCGAATGAGGGGATCATCATCGTCGCGGCGACCAACCGCCCCGACGTGCTCGACCCCGCACTGCTGCGTCCGGGCCGCTTCGACCGTCAGGTCGTCGTGCCGCGCCCGGATATCGAGGGCCGGATCAAGATCCTGGAAGTGCATATGAAGAAGGTGCCGCTGGCGCCCGACGTCGACGCGCGGGTGATCGCGCGCGGCACGCCGGGCTTCTCGGGTGCCGATCTCGCCAACCTCGTCAACGAAGCCGCGCTGATGGGCGCGCGCAAGGGCAAGCGCCTCGTCGCGATGGCCGAGTTCGAAGAGGCGAAGGACAAGGTCATGATGGGCGCCGAGCGGCGTTCGATGGTCATGACCGAAGACGAAAAGCGGATGACCGCCTATCACGAGGCGGGCCATGCGATCGTCTCGATCCACGAACAGGCGAGCGACCCGATCCACAAGGCGACGATCATCCCGCGCGGCCGCGCGCTGGGCATGGTGATGCGCCTGCCGGAACGCGACAGCTACAGCTACCATCGCGACAAGATGTACGCCAATCTCGCGGTATCGATGGGTGGTCGCGTCGCAGAGGAGATCATCTTCGGCTATGACAAGGTGTCTTCGGGTGCGAGCGGAGACATTCAGTACGCCACGGGTCTGGCGCGCGACATGGTCACCAAATGGGGCATGTCGGACAAAGTCGGCCCGGTCGAATATGCCCAGCCCGAGGGCGAATCGTTCCTCGGCTATTCCTCGTCGCAGCCGGTCCGCATGTCGAACGCAACCGCGCAGCTTATCGACGACGAGATCAAGGGCATCGTCGAGGGCGGGCTCGCCCGTGCCAAGCAGTTGCTGACCGAGCATGTCGACCAGCTGCATCTGCTTGCCGGTGCGTTGCTCGAATATGAGACGCTGTCGGGCGACGAGATCAAGAAGCTGATCGCGGGCGAGGAGATCGGTCGTATTGATTCGGGGCCGAAGCCGAGCGTGCCGCGGGCGGGCACCTCGATCCCGAAGACCCGCCGTCCGGGCGGACCGTTCGGCGCACCGACACCGCTCGGCGCGTAAAGCGGGTCCGGTTCAGCCGGGCGTCAGTTTGATCGGCCTAATCGGCGGCATTCCCTTTCGGAGTGCCGCCGATGTCGCGTAAAGTCCTGATTGCCCTTACCATTTCGCTCGGCCTTGCAGCGCCGGCTTCGGCCGCGATGACGGTCGGCGCCTTTCTGATGCGGGCGGCGCCGCTGCGCGCCAATCCGTTCACCGCGCTGACCAACCCCGATTACCAGGTGTTGAAGGCGGAGGCGGATACGGCCACCCGCCAGCTGCGCGCCGAGGGGGCGGCACGGCAGGCCGCCGGCAAGAAGCCGATCGCTTGCATGCCCGATGGCGAGAAGATCGGCATCCTCCAGATGCTCGGCGGGCTCGACGCACTGTCGCCCGCGGAGAAGAAGCTGCCGTTGAAGGATGGCTATGCCAAGGTTCTCGCCAAGACCTATCCCTGCTGACGCAGCCGATCGGCGCTGGCGGCGGAAGCGTCGGCAGCGTCAGTCGGTCAGCCCGTGCATCAATAGCAGCGCGGCGAACACGATCAGCGCGGTCCAGGCGAAAATCAGCAGCAGCGACGTGCGCCACAATGCGGATCGCTTGCGCAGGGAATAGGCACCGCGCAGTTGCACGAACATGTGCACCGGCGGGACCAGGAAAACCGCCAGCACGATCCACCCCTCGCTCAATCCCGCGACACCCAACAGGCTCAGCGTGATCACCATCAGCATCATGAAGGCGAGGCTGTAGGTGACGAAGATCGCGTGATCGTACAGCCCGAAGCGCCGCCGCCAAAGGAACAGCAGCGCGACGAATGGCGTCGAGATCGGGATCAGCAACCAGCTGTATTTATAGGCGCTGGATTGCAGCTTGTAGAGCGCAAGGCCGGGGTTCTTCTGCGCCTTGTCGATGCCATGGTCCAGTGCGGCCCATCCCGTCTTGGCATTGTTGAACGTCGGGCTCCATTGACCGGTCTGCGTGGATCTCAGGGCGGTGATCGTGCTCCGCAACGCGCGGATCTCCGAATCCGCCTGCGTCGTCGGTTTGCCCGCGGCGGTTAGCGTCGCCTTGTTCTTTTCGGCGCGATCGAGCTTGTCCTGCACCTTTTCGATGCTGCGCGCGATGCCGACGCTGTTGTTGCTCAGCCGGTCGGGCGACAGCGCTTCGGCGATGTCGCCGTCCAATGCGCTGATCGTGGCGAACATCAGGAATACGGTGAACAGGAACAGCGCCAGCGGCGATACGAACCGCGCGCGTTCGCCGGCGACGTAGCGGCGGGTCAGGTCGCCGGGTCGCCAGACCAGCATCGGCAGCGTCCGCCAGATCTTGCCTTCGAAATGGAACACGCCGTGCGCGATCTCATGCCCGATCGCGCCGATCGTGCGGTGGACGTGCGCACTCTGGCCACAGGCATGGCAATGCGCCCCGACCAGCCGCGTCCCGCAATTCAGACACAACGTCCCGCCATGCCCGTGACCCTGCGCCTCACCGGCGTGCGGCTCCACCGACCGCGCGGCGAGCGCGCCCGTGATGAAGTCCCCTGCTGCTGCGATATCCCCCGACATGGAGGGCAGCCTAGCAAGCGTGTCGGCGTGGCGCGAGGGGGTATGTCATGGTAACGAACATCATGGCAGACGCAGACAATCCGACCGAATTGATCGCCGACATGGGCCGCCGCGCGCGCATCGCTGCGCGCCGCCTCGCGGGGCTGCCGACGAACGAAAAGGCTGCCGGCCTGCGTGCCGCCGCGGCGGCGCTGCGGACGGCGGAGGCGGCGATCCTTGCGGCCAATGCGCGCGACATGACGGCGGGCGAGGCGCATGGCCTGACCGCGGCGCTGCTCGACCGGCTGCGCCTCGACCCGTCGCGCGTGGCGGCCATGGCGGCAGGGGTGGAGGCGGTGGCGGCACTTGCCGATCCGGTCGGCCAGACCATCGATCGCAGCGAGCGGCCCAACGGCCTGCGACTGGCGCGGGTGCGCGTGCCGATCGGCGTCATCGGCATCATCTACGAATCGCGGCCCAACGTGACCGCGGACGCCGCGGCATTGTGCGTGATGGCGGGCAATGCCGCGATCCTGCGCGGCGGCAGCGAGGCGGTGCGCAGCAACCGCGCGATCCACGCCGCGCTGACGGCCGGGTTCGCCGCGGCGGGCCTGCCTGCGGACGCGGTGCAACTGGTGCCGACGACGGATCGCGCCGCAGTGGGGGCGATGCTCGCGGCGGACGGCGCGATCGACCTCGTCGTGCCGCGCGGCGGCAAGAGCCTCGTGGCGCGGGTGCAGGCGGAGGCACGGGTGCCGGTGCTGGCGCACCTCGACGGCATCAACCATGTCTATGTCGACGCGTCCGCCGATCCGGACATGGCGCGCGAGATCGTCGTCAACGCCAAGATGCGGCGAACCGGCATCTGCGGATCGATGGAGACGCTGCTGATCGACCGTGGCTTCGCGCACCCCGCCATGCTGGTCGAAGCCTTGCGCGCGGCCGGCTGCGAAGTGCGCGGGAACCCGGCCGAAGCAACGATCGCCGCGCTGGTGGTGCCGGCGACCGATGCCGACTGGGATACGGAATATCTCGACGCGATCGCCTCGGTTGACCTGGTCGACGGGGTCGAGGGCGCGATGGCGCACATCGCCCGCCACGGATCGCATCACACCGACGCGATCGTCGCAGCGGACGAGGCGGTGGCCGAACGCTTCCTCGCCGGTGTCGACAGCGCGATCGTGCTGTGGAACGCCTCGACCCAATTCGCCGACGGCGGTGAATTCGGGCTGGGGGCGGAGATCGGCATCGCGACGGGTCGGCTCCATGCGCGCGGGCCGGTCGCGCTGGAGGGGCTGACCACGTACAAATGGATCGGACGCGGCACCGGGCAGGTCCGGCCGTAGATCGCGAGGGAGAGGATCGCGCGGTGGCGCGTTGAGCGCCGCGAACGATCCCCGTCCTTTCGAGGTTTCCCCATGCGCTACAATCCACTCGGCCGTACCGGCCTGTTCGTCTCGGAACTGTGCCTCGGCACGATGACCTTCGGCGGCGAAGGTTTCTTCGCCTATATGGGCGCGGTGAAGCAGGATGGCGCCGACGCGCTGGTGCGGGCGGCGTTCGATGCGGGGGTCAACTTCATCGACACCGCCAACGTCTATTCGCAAGGCCTGTCGGAGGAGATCACCGGGCAGGCGATCCACAACCTGGGCCTCAAGCGCACCGATGTCGTGCTCGCGACCAAGGTGATGGGCCCGATGGGCGAAGGGCCGAACGACCGCGGCACGTCGCGCGTCCACGTCATCGATCAGGCGAAGGCGAGCCTGAAGCGGCTGAATACCGACTATATCGACCTGTATCAGATCCACGGATTCGACGCAGCGACGCCGATCGAGGAAACGTTGTCGGCGCTCGATATCCTCGTCCAGCACGGTCACGTCCGCTATATCGGGGTGAGCAATTGGGCGGCGTGGCAGATCGTGAAGGCGCTCGGCGTTTCCGAACTGAAGCGGTTCGCCCGTTTTCAGTCGGTGCAAAGCTATTATGCGCTCGCCGGGCGCGATCTGGAGCGTGAGATCGTGCCGATGCTGCGGTCCGAGGAATTGTCGCTGATGGTGTGGAGCCCGCTGGCGGGTGGCTATCTTTCCGGCAAGTACACCGAAGGCAAGGGCGACGGTCGCCGCGACGAGCGCGCCTTCCCGCCGGTGGACGAGGCGCGCGGGGCAAAGGTGATCGCGGCGATGCGCCCGATCGCCGACGCACATGGCGTCAGCGTCGCCCAGATCGCGCTGGCCTGGCTGCTCCACCAGCCCCACGTGACCAGCGTCATCGTCGGCGCCAAGCGCGAGGATCAGCTGCGCGACAATCTTGGCGCGACGGAGATTTCGCTTTCGGCGGACGACCTCGGCGCGCTCGACGCCGCCAGCAAGCTCGCGCCCGAATATCCCGGCTGGATGATGGACTTGCAGGGCGGTTATCGTCAGCCGCAATTTGATCAGATGCGGCACCCGCGCTGATCGGTTGTGACGCAAGGGCGCGGGGCGTAGACGCACGGTATGAGGATCAACGGTCGGCCGCGAAGGCCGCAAGGCATCACACGCGCCTTCCTGCGCCGGCAATCGGATGAGGGTCTGCGCGCGTGACGCCCACCGGCCTGCTCGGGGGATCGTTCAACCCGGCGCATCGTGGACATCGCGGCATCACCCTCGCCGCGATACGCGCGCTCGATCTGGACGAGGCATGGTGGCTGGTGTCGCCGGGTAATCCGTTGAAGGCGGGCGCGCGCGACATGGCGCCGTTGGCGGCGCGGCTCGCCTCGGCGCGGCGGATGGCGCGACGGGCGCCGATCCGCGCGACCGATATCGAGGCGCGGCTGCACACCCGCTATACGCTCGACACGCTGCGCAAGTTGAAGCGGCGGTATCCGCGCCGCCAGTTCATCTGGTTGATGGGTGAGGACAATCTGGCGCAATTTCATCGCTGGCACGGTTGGCGTGTGATCGCGCGTACGATGCCGATTGCGGTTATCGCGCGTCCGGGGTATGAACGGCATGCCCAGGCGAGTGTCGCAATGGGTTGGCTGCGGCGCTTCCAACGGCCCGCACGTCAGGCGAGGCATTGGACGACGTGGAGATTGCCGGCACTCGTGCTGTTGCGCTTCCGCCCCGACCCGACTTCCGCAACCGCGGCCCGCGCGGCCGATCCCGACTGGCACCGGCACATCGCCGGCCCAGCAATCCAGGAGTGAACTTGGCGAGTAACCCCCATGCCGTGCGACCGGCCGATCCGGCCGAAGTCGAGGCGCTGCACCGGCTGATCATGGCGTCGCTGGAAGACGATCAGGCGGAAGAGGTGATCTCGATTCCGCTCGCGGGCAAATCGTCGATCGCCGACCACATGGTGATCGCGAGCGGCCGTTCGACGCGCCAGGTCGCATCGATGGCGAACAAGCTTGCCGAGAAGATCAAGGCGGAGTTCGGCCGCAGCGTGCGGATCGAGGGGTTGCAGACCGCCGACTGGGTGCTGATCGACGCCAGCGACGTCATCATCCACCTGTTCCGGCCCGAAGTCCGCACCTTCTACAACCTCGAACGGATGTGGCAGTTCGGCGATACCGTGTCGTCGTCGCTGAAGCCGCTGCCGCCGGAGGTGACCAACCCCACGACGTCCGGGGCCTGACATCCTTCTGCACGTCGTGGCGCGGGGGAGAATAGGGCGTTCGCCCGAAGCCGATCTCGTCGATCGCTACCTGAAGCGGATCACCTGGCCGACGCGCGTCACAGAGCTGCCCGATACGGGCGGCAAGCTGCCCGCGCTCGAAACGCAGACGATCCGGGTGCTACTCGACGAGAAGGGCGACGTGCTCGGATCGATCGACTTCGCCCGCCGGCTGGAACGCTGGCGGGATAGCGGCACGCGCGAAGTCCGCTTCATGATCGGCGCCGCCGACGGCTTCGGCGATGCAGAACGCGCCGAGGCGGATCTGTTGCTGTCGTTCGGCCGCGCGACGTGGCCGCATATGCTGGCGCGCGCGATGCTGGCGGAGCAATTGTTTCGCGCGACGGCGATCCTGGCCGGGCATCCTTATCATCGGGAAGGGTGATGGCGACGGCGTTGCGCCTTCCCACGCCTGTTCGCGGCGCACGCGTTCGTCGCACAGCCGGAAAGGGCGCGCCGGGCCGCGTGGCAGGTAGCGGGCGTATAGCCTTGGCGGCGTTTGCCCTTTTCGCCCTCGCTGTCCCGGTGCAGGGCCAGTCGCTCGCCGATCAGCGGCAGCGCCTCGTCGCGGCCCGGCGTGATGCAGCAGTCGCCTCCCGCCGCGCCGACGATCTTGCCCGGCGCGCCGCCGCCGAACGCGATGCCGCCGACAGGGCGCGTGGCGAAGAGGCGGCGCTCGCCGCCCGCGTCACGCTGGCGGAAGCCAATCTCGCCGCGGCACAGGCCCGGCGGGCGATCGTCGGTCGCCTTCTCGCCGACCAGCAGGCGACGCTCGGCACGGCGCAGGCGCCGGTGGCCCGCCTGCTCGCCGCGCTCGTCGCGCTGGCGCGGCGCCCGACGGTGGCCGCGATCGCACAGCCGGGATCGGTCGACGATCTGGTCCACGTCCGCGCCGTCCTTGGTGGCGCGCTGCCGGTGGTGCAGGCGCGCACCGATGCCGTGCGCCGCGCGATCGCCCGGACCCGCGCACTGCAAAGCAGCGCCTCCCTCGCCGCCGCCGCCCTGCGCCAGGGCCGCGCGCAGCTGGAGGCGGACCGCACCGCGCTGGCGCAGCTTGAGGCGGCGCACCGTCGGCGCAGCCAGACGCTGGGCCGGGATGCGATCGGCGAATCGGATCGGGCACTCGCCCTGGGCGAGCGTGCGCGGGATCTCGTCGACTCTCTTGGCGAAGGCGATGTGGCGCAAGCGACGGCGGCGGACCTCGCGACCCTGGCGGGTCCGCTGCCGCGGCCGCTCGCACCCGGAGCTTCGGTGCCGCCGCCGATCAGGAACGTCTATCGCCTGCCGGTCCGCGGCAGGCTGGTGACAGGGCTGGGCGAGATTTCCGATGCCGGCGTGCGCTCGCGCGGCCTGACCTTCGCCGTCGCCGCTGCGGCACCGGTCATAGCGCCGGCGGCGGGGCTGGTCCGCTATGCGCGTTCGTTTCGCGGGTACGGCATGATCGTCATCCTTGATCATGCCGATGGCTGGACCAGCCTCGTCACCGGACTGGGCGCGGTGCAGGTGCGCGTCGGGCAGCGCGTCGCCGCCGGCGCGCCGATCGGCACCGCGCGGACGGGCGAGGATCCCCGCGTCACGGTCGAGCTGCGGCGGGGCGGCAGGCCGATGGATATCGCCGCGCTGCTCGGCTGATCCCGCGGCAAGTCAGCATCCGTTCAGCGTCACGGCGCTTTGCTCTGGCCCGAGAATAAGGCTAAACGTGCGGACTTTCCCGCCTTCAGGATGTTCGATGGCCCGTCCGCTGCTTACCGCGACCGCAATCCTCGGTTCGCTGTCCCTGATCCCGCTCGCGACGCAGGCGATGGCGGCGGTGGACACCGATACATACCGCGAATTCGACCAGTTCCTCGACGTCTTCAACCGGATCAAGGCGGATTATGTCGACAAGGTCGACGACCAGAAGCTGATCAAGGGCGCGATCGCGGGCATGCTGGCCAGCCTCGATCCGCATTCCAGCTACGTCGATGCGCTCGACTACGACAATCTGCGCATCCAGACCGAGGGTAATTACGGCGGCCTCGGCCTCACGGTCCAGATGGAGGACGGCGCGGTCAAGGTCGTCGCGCCGCAGGAGGATACCCCCGCCTATCGCGCCGGCGTAAAATCGGGCGACTACATCACCCATATCGACGGCAAGCTGATCTACGGCGAAACGCTGGACGAGGCGATCGGCCTGATGCGGGGCAAGCCGGGCACCAAGATCAGCCTGACATTGGTGCGTCCCGGCCAGGACAAGCCGGTCGAAGTGACGATGAATCGTGAGATCATCATCCAGAAACCGGTGAAGTGGGAAGTGCGTGGGCAGGTCGGCTACATCAACATCAACACCTTTTCCGAAAGCACCGGCGCCGACACGCGCGCCGCGATCATGGCGATCGACAAGAGCCTGGGCCATCGCCCGCTCGGCTATGTCGTCGACCTGCGCGACAATGGCGGGGGGTTGCTGACGCAGGCGATCGCAGTCAGCGACGCCTTCCTCGACCATGGCGAGATCGTCTCGCAGCGTGGCCGGGAAAAGACGGATATCGAACGCTATTTCGCCAAGCCGGGTGACGACGCCCACGGCCTGCCGGTCGTCGTGCTCACCAACCCCGGCACGGCGTCGGCGTCCGAGATCGTCGCCGGCGCCTTGCAGGATCACCACCGCGCGCTGGTGATGGGCGAGCGCAGCTTCGGCAAGGGTTCGGTCCAGACCTTGTTGCAGCTCGGCCCGCAGACCGCGCTGCGGCTGACCACCGCGCGCTATTACACGCCATCCGGGCGCAGCGTGCAGGAGGGCGGGATCGAGCCCGACATCAAGGTGCCGCAGATCAGCGACCCGGACTTCAAGACGCGCCCCGTCTTCCGCGAGGCCGACCTGCGCCGCCACCTGATCAACGAGGTGAAGGCGGACAACAAGGTGCTGGAGGAAGACACCAAGGACGATCCGCGCTTCGCGATGACGGCCGACCAGCTCAAGAAGCAGGGCATCGACGATTTCCAGCTGTATTACGCGCTCAAGACCGTCGCGCGGCTCGGCGGCCCGGCGCAGGTGGCGGCGGCGACGGTCGTGAAGCCGAAGGCGAAATGAACCGCGCCTTCACCCCCGCGCAGCGCCGCGCGCGGCTGCTCGCGCTGCTGCTGCCCGCCGCGTTGCTGGCAGGCGCTTGGGGATCGCAGCTGATCGGGCATCTGTACCCCTGCGAGATGTGCCACTGGCAACGCTGGCCGCATTACGCCGCCCTGCCGTTCGCGCTGCTGGCGTTCCTGGTGCCGCAGCGAAGCGTCGCCAAGATGCTGGTGGTGGTCGCCGCCTTGCTGATCGCCGTGTCGGGGATGATCGGGGTCGCGCATGCGGGGGTGGAATATCACTGGTGGAACGGCTTCACCGCCTGCACCCAGACGGTCGATCTGCGGGGGCTGGGACCGGACGAGCGGCTGGCCGCGCTGATGAAGGCGCCGGTGATCCGCTGCGACGTCGCGCAATGGTCGTTTGCGGGTATTTCGCTCGCCGGCTTCAATGCCATCCTGTCATTGGGCGGCGCGGGTCTTATCTTGTGGTGGATGAGGAACAGGCGATGAGCGGACAGGCGCGCAGCCGCTGGCGGCCGGGCGACCGGCGCGAGCCGACCGAGGCGATGATCCGTGTCGATCAGGCCGGCGAATTCGGCGCGACCCGCATCTATGCAGGGCAGCTCGCGGCCTTCGGCGACCGTCATCCCGCCAGCCGCGCGATCCATCACATGGCCGCGCAGGAAGAACGACACCGCGCCTTCTTCGACCGGATGATCGCCGAGCGCGGCGTGCGCCCTACGCTGTTCCAGCCGTTCTGGGACGCGGCGGGCTTCGCACTCGGCGCGATCACCGCGGCGATTGGCCCCGATGCGGCGATGGCCTGCACCGCGGCGGTCGAGACCGAGATCGACAAGCATTACCAGGAACAGCGCGACATGCTGGGCAGCGAGCTGGACCCCGAATTGTCCGACGCCATCGCCGACTTCCAGGCGGAGGAGTTGGAGCATCGCGATCACGCTCTGGCGAACGGCGCGGAGAATGCGGTTGGTTATCCGGTGCTGAGCGGTTTGATCCGGCTCGGCTGCAAGGCGGCGATCGCCGCCGCGAAGAGGATTTGAGAGGAACGATGATGCGTGAACTCATCGCGACGGCACTCATGCTGGCCGCAAGTCCGGCCTTGGCGCAGCAGGGCGGTCAGGCGACCGTGCAGGCGACGCAGGTGACACCGCAGCCCGCGCTTCCGGGTGCGGCGAAGCCGGTGATGATCCAGGCGCCGGGCGAAGTCGCCAAACGGGCGCCGATCGACGGCGTGCTGGTGCTTTACGGTAACGAACGCTGCCCGACCAATTCGGACGGGGACGAGATCGTGGTGTGCGAGCGGCGCAGCGCACGCGAGCAATATCGCGTGCCCAAGGAACTGCGCGAACTGCAGGTGACGCCGCAGAACGAAAGCTGGGCGGCACGGGCGACCGGCACGCTGGATGCGGGCGTCGGTGTCAGCAGCATCGGCAGTTGCTCGGCCGTCGGTGCCGCCGGGGCGACCGGATGCTTCGCCCAGAACGCCCGCGCGGCGCGCAAGGAAAATCAGGCCCGCAAGGTCGAGGAAGCCCGCGTTCCCTGATCGAAGCGGCGGATGACAGGCCACACCGCTGGGACTTGCGCCGACTCGCGATTGGTCTAGCCTCCGCTTGCGTCTTGGGGGGCGATGATGGCGACGATGATCCGAACACCCGCGACCAACGTCGTGTCGCTTGCGGCCGATCGTTTCGAGCGGGCCCTGTCCGTCACCGCCATGGTGCTGCTTGCTGCGGTCGTAGCTGCGCTATTGCGCGGGCATGCGCATTGGGGGGAGGTGCCGCCTGTCGTCTGGGCACACATCGCCACGATCCTCGTCGCGCTGGCGCTCACGCCGGTGATCCTGTTGCGGCGACGCGGAGACCGGCGGCATCGGCGGCTCGGCACGCTGTGGGCGGTCGCGATGCTGCTGACGGCGGCCCTGTCGTTCGGCATCCGGCAGAGCCATGCGGGCGGGCTCAGCCTGATCCACATCCTGTCCGTCTGGGTGCTGATCCAGGTGCCGATCCTCTGGCATACGGCCCGCACCCATCAGGTGGCACGCCACCGGCGCAGCGTACGCGGGCTGGTGACCGGCGCGCTGCTGATCGCGGGAGCCTTTACCTTCCCCTTCGACCGGCTGCTCGGCCACTGGCTGTTCGGCTGACGCCCGCCGGCACAGCGTCGGTCAGGACCGCTTCAACCCACGGACGCGGTGCCAGATGTAGAAGGCGACGAGCGCGATCAGGACGATGCCGATCAGCAGGTCGGCACGGTGGAAGGCCGCCTTCACCCGCGGGTCGCTGTTCCATGTGTCGCCGAGTTTCATGCCGACCCATGCGAGACCGAAGCACCAGGGCCATGATCCCAGGAAGGTGTAGAGGTGGAACGGCACCAGCCGCATCCGCGCCACCCCGGCAGGGAAGGCGATGAAGCTGCGGATCACGGGCAGCAGCCGTCCGACCAGCACTGCCACGCTGCCCCAGCGCGCGAAGAAACGGTCGGCAGCGTCGAGCTCGCCCGGCCCGATCAGCAGATACCGCCCCCAGCGTTCGGCCAGTGGCCGGCCGCCGCGCTTGCCGATCTCATAGCCGACGATCGACCCGAGGTTGCACCCGATCGCGCCGGCCGTTGCGGCGAGATACAGGTCGAACCGCCCGGTCGAGACGAGATAGCCGGCAAACGGCATGATGATTTCGGACGGGAGCGGGACACACGCGCTTTCGATCGCCATCAGCAGCGCGATGCCGACATAGCCGCCGCTGGAAATCACCCAGATGGTGAAGGTGGCGAGCACGCCCAGGATCTTTTCGAACATGGGCGTGGGGCTTGGCGGATCGCCGCGCGGAAGGAAAGGGGGAACCGGATCGCCGATCGGACGCTGTGATGGCGATGACCGATCTTGCCCTGAACGATGGCCGCTCCATGCCCCAGCTGGGGCTCGGCACCTGGAAACTGCCCGATGCACAGGCGCCGATCGCGGTGCGGCGTGCCCTTGACCTTGGCTATCGACTGATCGATACCGCCGCGATCTACCGCAACGAACGCGGCGTCGGCGAAGGCGTGCAGGGCAGCGATGCCTTCGTTACGACCAAATTGTGGAACGACCGGCAGGGCGACCCTGCCGCGGCGCTGGACGAAAGCCTGGCGTTGCTCGGTCGCGACTCGGTCGACCTCTACCTGATCCACTGGCCGGCGCCGGGGCAGGCACTTTACGTGGATGCTTGGAAGGCGCTGATCGAGTTGCGTGACGCCGGCAAGACCCGATCGATCGGAGTATCCAACTTCCTGCCCGAACAGCTCGACGCGATCATCGATGCGACCGGCGTCGTGCCGGTCGTCAACCAGATCGAACTGCACCCGCGTCATCAGCGGCGCGAGGAGCGCGCCTATCACGCGGCGCATGACATCGTGACGCAATCGTGGAGCCCGCTGGGGCAGGGTGGCGACCTGTTGCACGATCCGGCGATCCTGCGCGTCGCGGACAAGCACGCGCGATCCGCGGCGCAGGTGGTGATCGCCTGGCATATCGCGCACGGCTTCTCGGTCATACCCAAGGCGGCCGACCCCGAGCATCTGAGCGACAATTTCGCCGCGCTGGATCTGACATTGGACGACGAGGATATCGCCGCGATCGATGCGCTGGAGCGCAACGAACGGATGGGGGAAGATGCGCGCGCGATGTAGCGCGCCGCCAAGGCGAAGAGCCTCAGGTTAGTGCCGCCTTCGCCAGCTTCAGGTCCTCGGCGAAGCGGGCGAATTCTTCCTCTTTCTGGGCTGGATCGGGCAGCCGCAGCAGATAGCTTGGGTGTACCGTGATCCACGCCTCGCCGCCGTCCGGCAAGTGGATCGCCCGGCCGCGTTCGCGCCCGATGGTCACCGCGCGGCCGAGCAGCGAACGCCCCGCCGTCGCGCCGAGCGCCACCGTCACCCGTGGGCGAACGAGCATCCGTTCCTGTTCGATCCACCAGCGGCACGCCTGGATTTCGCCCGTATCCGGCTTGGCGTGAATGCGGCGTTTGCCGCGCTGTTCGAACTTGAAATGCTTGACCGCATTGGTGACGTAGACCCGTGACCGGTCGATGTCGGCGGCGGCGACCGCGCGATTGAACACCTGGCCCGCCGGGCCGACGAACGGCGTTCCGGCAAGGTCCTCCTGATCGCCCGGCTGCTCGCCGACGAACATCATCTGTGCATCGACCGGGCCTTCGCCGAAGACCGTCTGCGTCGCATGTTTGTACAGGTGGCAGCGGGTGCAGGCGGACGCTTCGTCGCGTAACGCGGCCCATGCCGCCGCCGCATTGCCCCCGACGGCGCTGCGTGCGGTTTCGATCATGCCACTCTCCCGCGCCTGCGCACCTGCGATCAATTGCGGGACCAACGCGGTTTCGGGCATGTTTTTCCAGTATTTACGCGGCATCTCCTTCAGCATCGCGCCGATCTTGACGCGCGCGGGGTTGAAGATGCTGGCGTAATAGGTCTTCCACACCTCTTCGGTCGGATCCCCATCGGGCGCGTCGGCCTTGCTGGCGCCGGGACCTTCGGACAGCGCGGCGCCGTCCCAGTGAAGCGACACCTCCGGCGTCAGGATCGACCAGCGCATGCTGGCGAAGCGGTTGACGA
>CAYQPM010000058.1:0-14330 GCA_964419295.1 uncultured Stakelama sp.
AGTCGCCATCGAGGATGCCCGCCTCGACCATCGAATCGCCCGACACCTCCAGCGCGTAATGCTCGCCCGAACCCAGCAGCGCAGCCGGAACCGCAAGCATCGAGCTGCCTTCGAACGCCTCTATCGGGACGCCGGCGGCGATGCGGCCGTGCAGCGGGATCTCGACTACGTCGTTCGCGGGTTGCGGTGCCGGACGGACGTTCGCGCTCTTGGCGGCCGCCTGCGGAGCCGGAGCCGGGGCGGGGGCCGCCGCCTTGCGCTCCGAGCGTTCCGGCATGCGGAGGACTTCGAGAGCCCGGGCGCGATTGGGCAGGCGACGGATGAAATTCCGTTCCTCCAGCGCGCTGATCAGGCGATGGACGCCGGACTTCGACTTGAGATCGAGCGCGTCCTTCATCTCCTCGAACGAGGGCGAGATACCGGTCTCTTCCAACCGGTCGTTGATGAAGCAAACGAGCTCGTGCTGCTTGCGAGTGAGCATGGGCGGTCCTTCCACGTCAGAACAGACGCGGAACTTCTAGGGAACGAAAAGCGCGGCGTCAAGCGATGACGAGGATTTCCGCCGAGTCGCCCGCCTGTGCCGCAACTGCGCCCGCGGGCCGCACGATCAGGCAGTGCGAGCGGGCCAGGGTGAGCAGCATCGAACTATCCTGGATGGTCGAGGCATAGGCGCGCCCGTCGCGCAGTTCGGCGCGCAGATAGTCCGTCCGGGCACCATTGGCGGGCAGGTCCTCGCCAAGCACCGCTAATGTGGTGCGCGGCATTGGATCGGCGGCGCCGGCAAGATGCGCGATCAACGGTTTGACGAAGAGGATCGCGGTGACGAACGCGGACACCGGATTTCCCGGCAGGCCGAGCAGCGTCGCCTTGCCGAGGCGGCCGGCCATCATCGGCTTGCCGGGGCGGAGCGCGATGCGCCAGAAATCGATGCTGCCGCCCGCCGCCTCGATCGCCGGACGGACCAGGTCGTGGTCGCCGACCGACGCACCGCCGGTGGTCACGAGCAGGTCGGCGTCGATCGCTGCGAACGCGTCGCGCAACGTGTCGAGCTTGTCCGGCAGGATGCCGAGGTCTATGAGGTCGACGGGCAGGTCCGCCAGCAATGCGGCGAGCATGGCGCGGTTGGATTCGGGGAGAGCTACGGGATCGTCGCTGCGGCCGGGCTCGACGAGTTCGTCGCCCGTTGCGCAGATCGCGACGCGGACGCGGCGACCGACGGGCAAGGTCGCGACGCCACCGGTCGCGGCGACGGCGATACGGGCGGGGCTCAGCCGATCGCCGCGCGCGACCAGCCGGTCGCCCGTGTCGAAATCGAGTCCGCGGCGGCGGGTGTTGCGGCCAGGCGACGACGGACCTTCGCCGGTGAGGGCGATGGCCGGGCCGGCGGCGGTCACCTCTTCCTGGATCATCACCGTGTCGCCGCCGACGGGCATTGCGGCGCCCGTGAAGATGCGCACCGTCTGGCCGGTGTCGATCGCGCCGGCAAAGGGCCGGCCGGCCGCGCTTTCACCGATCAGCGTCCATGGGCCGGGCAGATCGGCGAAGCGGATCGCATAGCCATCCATCGCCGACAGGTCGGTCGCGGGCTGGGTGCGACGGGCGTGGACGTCCGCAGCGGCCCAGCGGCCGGCGGCGCGTGCCAGCGGCACGTCCTCGACCGGAACCGGGACGGCGAGCGCGAACAGCCGGGCTTGCGCCTCTTCGATCGGCAACAGCGCCATCGCGTCAGGCCCGCCAGTCGCCGGACTTGCCGCCGGCCTTCTCCAGCAAGCGGATGCCGCTGATCGTCATGCCGCGGTCCATCGCCTTCGCCATGTCGTAGATCGTCAGCAGCGCGACCGACACGGCGGTCAGCGCCTCCATTTCGACCCCGGTCTTGCCGTCGGTCGCCGCCAGGGCGGTCGCGGCGATGCCCAGTTCGTCCGGCGTGAGGTCGAGCGTGACGCGGGTGAGTGGCAATGGATGACACAGAGGGATGAGCTCCGCCGTCTTCTTGGCGGCCATGATGCCGGCGACACGGGCGACTGCCAGCACGTCGCCTTTCTTCGCGGCGCCGTCACGGATCGCCTGCAGCGCATCGGGTGCGATCGCGATATGCCCCGTGGCGACGGCGTGGCGACTGGTCACCGCCTTGCCGCCGACATCGACCATGTGCGCGGCGCCGTCGGCGTCGAGGTGCGTGAGCCCGGTCACGCGGCAGGCGCCGGACCGATCAGCGCGCGGGTCGCCGCCTCGACATCCTGCTGCCGCATGAGCGCTTCGCCGACGAGGAAGCAGCGCACGCCGCGTTCCGCCATCGCGTCGAGATCGGCACGGGTGTTGAGGCCGCTTTCGGCGACAAAGGTGCAGCCCGGCGGCGCCTTGTCCAGCAATTCGTACGTTCGCGCGAAATCGACGCTAAAATCGCGCAAATCCCGATTATTGACACCAATAAGCCGCGACTTCAGCTTGAGCGCCCGATCGAATTCGTGCCTGTCGTGCACCTCGACGAGAACATCCATGCCGCAGTCCAGCGCCGACGCCTCGATTTCTGCCATCTGATTGTCGTCGAGCGCGGCGACGATGATAAGAATGGCATCGGCGCCCAGTGAACGGCTTTCGGTCGCCTGCCAGGGATCGACCATGAAGTCCTTGCGGATCACCGGCAGGTCGCAGGCGGCGCGGGCGGCGACCAGATAGGCGTCGCTGCCCTGGAACCATTCCTCGTCGGTGAGCACCGACAGACAGGCCGCGCCGCCCGCCTGATAGGCGCGGGCATGCGCGGGAGGATCGAAGTCGGCGCGGATCAGGCCTTTGGACGGGCTCGCCTTCTTTATCTCGGCGATCAGCGCGTGCCCGGGCTTGGCATCCAGCGCGGCGCGGAAACCGCGAGGCTTCGTTACCGCTGCGATACGGTCGTCGAGTTCGGCGAGACTGGTCGTCGCCTTGCGTGCGGCGACTTCGGCACGCTTGGTTTCGATGATGCGGGACAGGATGGTCATCGGTAAGCGATCCAGCGATCGAGCAGCGCGCCGGCGCTGCCATCGTCAAGAACGGCAGCAGCGGCGCGTACTCCGGCGGTGAGGTCTGCGCTCCGGTCGGCAACGACGAGCGCGGCAGCGGCGTTGAGCAGCACCGCATCGCGATAGGCCCCGTGCTCCCCGTCGAGCAGGCGGCGCAGCGCGGCGGCGTTATACGCCGGATCGCCGCCGCGGATGGCGGCGAGTGGATGGCGCGGCAGCCCCGCATCTTCGGGCAGGATCCGCCGGGGAAGGCGAGCGCTGCCGACGTTGACCGCAACGCTGGCGCCGGCGGTAGAGAGTTCGTCCAGCCCTTCCTCACCGGAGATCACCGAGGCGCTGACGGTGCCGAGCTGCTCCAGCGCCTCGGCATACAGGCCGGCATAATCGGGGCGGGCGATGCCGATCAGCTGACGTTCGACGCGAGCGGGATTGGCGAGCGGTCCCATCAGGTTGAAGATCGTCCGCTTGCCGATGCGGCGGCGGATCGGGGTGATCCGGGCCATGGCCGGATGGTGGTTGGCGGCAAAGAGAAAGGCGATGCCGAGATCGGCAAGGCTGCCTTCCGCCGTAGCGCCGGCGATCGTCATGTCGAGGCCGATCGCCTCCAGCGTGTCCGCGGCACCCGCCTTCGACGAGGCGGCGCGATTGCCGTGCTTGGCGACAGGAACGCCGCAAGCCGCGACGACCAGCGCGACGGCGGTCGAGACGTTGAGGGTGTGGTGGCCGTCGCCACCCGTGCCGCAGACGTCGATCGCGCCCGCCGGCGCGGCAATCGGGATGACCCGTTCGCGCAAGGCGCGCGCAGCCTCGGCAATTTCGATGCTCGTCTCGCCACGATCGGACAGCGCGATCAGAAAGTCGCCGATCGCCGTTTCGGAAACGCGCGCGTCGAGGATGTCGGCAAACGCCTGTGCCGCCGTCTCCCGCGACAGCGGCGTGGCCGCGTCGGGCAGCAGCCTCATGACCGTCATGCCGCTTCCCTCACCGGAATGCCGGCGATGCGCAGGAAATTGGCGAGCATCGCATGGCCGTGTTCGGTGGCGATGCTCTCGGGGTGGAACTGGACGCCGTGGATCGGCAGGCTTTCGTGGCGGAAGCCCATCACGTTGCCGTCGGCCGCGCGGGCGTTGACGACCAAGGGCGCGGGCACGTCGTTGACGATCAGGCTGTGATAGCGGGTCGCGGTGAACGGCGAAGGCAGATCCTGGAACAAGCCGGTGCCGTCGTGGATCACCGGCGAGGTTTTGCCGTGCATGAGCCCGCCGCGCTCCACGCGTCCGCCGAAATGGTGGCCGATCGCCTGATGCCCCAGGCACACGCCGAGCAGCGGCCGGCCCGCGTCGGCGGCGGCGGCAACCAGGTCGAGACTGACCCCCGCCTCGGTCGGCGTGCAGGGGCCGGGCGAGATCAGGAAGGCCTGCGCACCCGAAGACAGCGCCTGCCCTGCGGAAATTGCATCATTGCGCACCACCTCGACCTCGCTGCCCAACTCCATAAGGTAGTGGACGAGGTTCCAGGTGAAGCTGTCGTAATTGTCGACGACGAGGATCATTGGCTCGCCATAGCCGATGGTCACGTGGGTGCAACGTCTGTTGCGTGGCTGCAATCCTGTAGCAATGTCCGCTGGTTTAAGACCGATCGGTGTCGCGCGCCGGGAGAAACTGCGTCGCCTGCACGTTGAGCCTCGCAAAGGAGACGCCTGTCATGTTCCGCCCGTTGCTTTTCGTCGCCCTGATCGCGCTACCCGCGATCGGAACGGCCCAGACCGCCCCGAGCGCGGACGGCGGCACGCCGCCGCAGCGCGTGCGCAGCGTGACCCTGGGAGCGGGACAGAAATGCCCCCAGAGCAGCGATACGGAGATCGTCGTCTGTTCCACGCTGGACCAGCCGTATCGCATCCCGAAGGCCTTGCGGGACAATGGCCCGATCGCCGCGCAGAACCAGGCCTGGGGCAATCGGGTGGCGACGCAGGAGCAGGTGAGTCGCGTCGCTGGCGGCTTGCCGGACACGTGTTCGCCGGTCGGCACCGGCGGGCAGAGCGGCTGTGCGCTCGCGACCAACCGCCAATGGGCTGCGGAGCGCCGGGCGCAGCGCGATGCAAACGCGCAGGTGCCCTGACTTATCAGCGGGCAGGTCGCGCCAAGGCCTATTGGCCGAATGTAGGCGCGGCTGCCCGCGCGACCGCGTCGCGGGCGGCGGCGAGGATCGCCCCCGCCTTCGCTTCGCATTCACGCTGTTCATAGGCCGGCACGCTGTCGGCGACGATCCCGGCACCTGCCTGCGCATGGATGGTGCCGTCCTTCACGATTGCGGTGCGCAGCACGATGCAGGAGTCCATCGCTCCGTCCGGCGAGAAATAGCCGACCCCGCCGGCGTACGCGCCACGGCGTTCGGGCTCCAGCTCGGCGATGATCTGACAGGCGCGGACCTTGGGCGCGCCGCTCACCGTGCCGGCGGGAAATCCGCCAAACAGCGCGTCGATCGCATCGCGCGCGGGCGAAAGGTCGCCAACGACGTTCGAGACGATGTGCATGACGTGGCTGTAAAGTTCCACCCCGTAGCTGGAGGTCACGCGGACCGAGCCCGGCGCGGCGGCGCGACCGACGTCGTTGCGGCCGAGGTCGAGGAGCATCAGGTGTTCGGCGCGTTCCTTAGGATCTGCGAGCAGGCTGTCGCGGTTGGCCTCGTCCTCCGCCGCGGTTTTGCCGCGCGGGCGCGTGCCGGCGATCGGCCGGATGGTGACCTGGCCATCCCGGACGCGCACCAGGATTTCGGGGCTCGACCCGATCAGCGCAAAACCCGGCAGGTCGAGATGGTAGAGGAACGGTGACGGATTGATCCGGCGCAGGCTGCGATACAATTCGAACGGCGGCAGCGGGAAGGGGGCGGAGAAGCGCTGCGCCAGCACGACCTGAAAGATGTCACCGGCCGCGATATAGTCCTGCGCCGTGGTCACCATCGCGGCGTAGCGTTCGGGCGCCACCGCAGGGGTGTAATCGAGATCGACGGGATCAGCGCGGACCGGCGCGGGCAGGGGCGTGGTAGCGAGGCGCGCGGCGGTCGCGTCGAGCCGCTCCTGCGCCGCGGCGACCTGTGCCGCCGGATCGCTGCCGCCATCGGGCCAGACCGGCGCAACCAGATACAGCGCATCCGCAAGCCGGTCGAAGACGCAGATCACCGTCGGCCGCACGAACAGCATGTCGGGCAGCCCGAGCGGATCGGCGGCGGGCTGCTCCAGCCGTTCGATGAGCCCGATCGTCTCATAGCCGAAATAGCCGACGAGGCAGGCGAGCGCGCGCGGCAGGTCGGCAGGCACGTCGCCGCGGCACTCCGCGACCAGCGCACGCAACGCGGCGAGCGTGGGCTGGCCGGCGGGCGCGAAGGCGGTGCGATCCGTCGCCCAGCTGCGGTTGACTTCGGCGATGTCACCATGCGCGCGGAACACGAGATCGGGCGCGAGGCCGATCACGCTGTGCCGGCCCCGCGTCGCGCCACCCTCGACCGATTCGAGCAGATAGTCGCCGCGACCCGGCTCGATCAGCTTGAGCGCGGCGGCGACCGGCGTATCGGTGTCCGCGACCTGCCGGCGCCAGACGAAAGCCGGCCGCCCGGCGGCGAGCGCCCGGATCGCCGCTGCATCGCCCATCGCCTAGTTGCCGGCGCCGGACAGGTCGGCCCGAACGCGCGCCAGCGCGGCGGCATCGGTCTTGACGCCGACCGCGTTGCGCACCGCACGGGCGAATTGTTCGGCATATTCACGCCCGACCGACCGCGCCATGGTGCTGCGCGCGCCCGCAATGGCTTCCGGTGTCCCGGCGGCGTTGCCGGGAATGACCTGATCGAGTTTCACGATCAGCCAGCCGGCGTTGTTCGGCGCTTCGAGCAGCTTCGCGGCGCCCTTGGTCATGCTGAACATCAGCGCGAGCGGCGGCTGCACGTTGCCTTGGGCGGCGGCGAGCTGGGCGCGGCTGGCGCCGGCCTGCTGCACCGGCGGCAATGCGCGGCCGGAGGATGCCATCGCCTGCGCGAGTGGCATGCCCTTGTTCACTTTCGCGAGGATGTCGGTCGCCAGCTTGCGCGCGGCTGCGCGGGCGCGTTCGGCGACGACATCCACGGCGACGCGGTCGCGGACCTGCGCCAGCGGACGTGGCGCAGCGCCCACGACGCGGCCGATCGCCACGACGGCGAAGCCACCTTCGGCACCGACCGGCACCAGCTGCGCCGGGTCACCCTCGGCCATCTGGAACGCCGCGCCCATCACCGCCGCGACGGATGGATCGGCGGGGGTCGTGGGTGCGTCCGGGTTGACGCCGCTGGCCAGCAAGGCAGGCGTGGTCTGCGCGGACAGCTTCTGGTCCGCGACCGCTTCATCGAAGGTTGCGCTCTTCGCCAGCGAATCGTCGAGCCGGTCGTGGATGTCCGACAGCACCTGCTGCAGCTTGGTCTTGGACAGTTCGGCGACGAGTTCGGGGCGCGCCTGATCCAGCGTCTTGCCGGCGGATTGTTCGACCGAATCGACCTTCGCCACGACCCAGCCGAGCGGACCGCGAACCGGGCCGATCGTCGCCCCGCGCTGCGCGGCAAAGGCGGCGTCGGCGATGGCGGCGCTGCTGACCGCGGCGTAAGCGGCCTTGGTCACGCCGGTCTGCACGGCGGGTTCGAGGCCGGCGGCGCGCGCGGCATCGGCGATCGGGGTGCCGCCCTTCACCTTGGCGGCAAGCGCGTTGGCGCCGGCCTGATCCGCGACGACGACCTGGCTGATCGTGCGCTTTTCGGCAGCGGCGAAGCGGGTCGCCTGCTGCTTGTAGGCGGCGGCGATTTCGGCGTCCGTCGGCGTGGCGCGTGCCTTGACCTGATCGGGAAGGACGAGCGCATAGCGTGCGACGCGGCGTTCCGGGATCGTGTAGCGCGCGACGTTGCGACGATAGAAGGCCTGGAGCTCGGTGTCGGTCGGTGCGGCGCCCGTGTCCACCGCCCTGGCGGGAACGAAAGCGACCTGTCCGCTGCGCTTTTCGAGCAGCAGCGACGCATAAGGCAGTGCGACCTTCATCGGCACCTGCGTCGCGCCCTGCGTCGGCAGCATCAGCTGCTGCGCGACGATGTCGCGCGCGATGTCGCTGCGGACCTTGGCATCGGTCAATTTCTGCGCGGAGAGCAGGCGCTGGTAGCTGGTCGGGTCGAACTGGCCGTTGGGACCGCGCAGCCCCGGAATGCTGGCGATGACGCCATCGATCGAGCGCTTGCTGACGACCAGGCCGTGATCGCTACCGAACGCCTGGAGTGCGATGCCGTTGATCGTCCGGTCGAGCGTCGACTGCAGCCCGCCCGCGGCGAGCAGTTCGGCCATGGTCGCCGCGGGCTGTTGCTGGCGGGCGGCCTGCAATTCGGTCTGCACGTTACCGCGCAGATCGGTGCTGCTGATCTTTTCGCCCGCGACGGTCGCGACGCTGTCACCGGAGAGACCGGCCCGGCCGCCGCTGGTGCCGGTGATGTCACCGGCCGCGAATGCCAGCGCGATGACGCCGAGCACGATGAAGGTGATGACGAGGCCGGCCTTCGAATTGATGATCCGGCGGAAAAAACTGAGCATGGAAGGCCGATCGTCCCTTGATACGTGCCGCTCGCTTTAGGGGGGCAGCGGCTTGCCATCAAGCGCGCGGGCGGGCATCCCGTGTTTAACACGTAAAACAGGAGATCGCGGCATGCGGCGCAAGCTGGTGGCAGGCAATTGGAAGATGAACGGATCGCGCGCCGGGCTCGTCGAGCTGGACGGCATCGCCGCCGCAGCCGGCGCCGCGCCGGGCGTCGATGTCGCGGTCGCGGTGCCGTTCACGCTGATCGCCCCGGCCGCGGAACGCGTGCCGGCACTGGCGATCGGCGCAGAGGACGTGCACGAGGCGGACAGCGGCGCGCACACCGGCTGCGTTTCGGCGGCGATGGTGGTCGAGGCGGGCGCGCGCTTTGCGATCGTCGGTCACAGCGAACGGCGCATGGACCAGGGTGAAACCAGCCACGACGCCTGGGCGAAGGCAGCGGCTGCGCACAAGCGCGGGCTGCATGTCATATCATGCTGTGGCGAAACCGAAGCCGAACGCGATGCCGACCGCGCCGAACGGGTAGTGCAGGCGCAGATCGAGAAATCGGTGCCGGACAACGCGGATGGCAGCTGGTTCACGCTCGCTTACGAGCCGCGCTGGGCGATCGGCACCGGCCGGACACCGACGCTGGAGCAGATCGCGGCGATCCATGCGATCGCGCGCGCGAAGCTGCGCATGCTTATCGGCGATGCCGCCGATGGCGTTCGCATCCTCTACGGCGGATCGGTGACGGGCGACAATGCGGCAACGATCCTGGCGTGTGAAAACGTCGATGGTGCGCTGGTCGGCGGGGCCAGCCTGACGGCCGCGAAGTTCGTGCCGATCATCGAAGCTGCGGCGCGACTCTGAAGGAGGCATGCCACCGGTCAGCGTTGCGAAAGGCTGGCGCGCGCATCATCTCGGGATGGTGACAGGCATCCACACTGAATGGCGCGAACGGCTGGGCGCGGCGGTGGCGACCGCCGTCATTGTCGTGGCGCTGGGGTATGCCCTGGTGCTGGGGCTGGCGTTTCACGGTGCGCCCGCCGCCATTCAACAGGCGTTGGCGACCTTCGTCGTCGCGCCGGAGCCGCCGCCGCCCGAGCGCGTGATCCCGCCTCCCAAGAAGGTGAATCGACCGAGCGGCCGGGCGTCGCCGCCGAACCTGCGATCGAAGGCGACCGAGGTCACGGCACCGGTGCCGGTGATCCAGCTCGCACCGCCGCCGCCGATCGTCGTCGCGCCGGTGGCGAATGTCGGCGCGCAGGGGACGTCGGGCGCGTCGGATCGTGCGGGACCGGGCACGGGGGCAGGCGGCATCGGTGACGGCAATGGTGCGGGTGGTGACGGCGATGGCGACGGCAGCGGTCTGGAACGGGTGCCGCGGCTGATCAACGGACGGATCAAGGGCTCCGATATCCCGGATGCGATCCTCGACACGGGTTTTCGCGGGGTGGTCGGCGTACGCTATCGGGTCGAGATGAACGGACGGGTGACGGGGTGCCAGATCGCGAGGTCGAGTGGCAACGCGCTGATGGACCAGGCGACCTGCGCCGCGATCGAGAAGCGCTTCCGCTACGATCCCTGGCGCGACGCGAGCGGCCGGCCGGTGCGCTCCACGGTGCTGCGCGACCAGCAATGGGACATCGATCCGCCCACAATCGACCGGTGAGCGCCTAGCGCGGGTAGCGTTGCCGTAACATGGCATAGCAGGCGCGCAGTGCGTAGGCGTCGCCGCCCTTCGGCCGGCCCGGCTTCGCGGCGGGGCGCCAGGCGAACACGTCCATATGGGCCCAGGCCACGCCCTTCGGCACGAAGCGACGCAGGAACAGCGCCGCGGTGATCGCTCCGGCGAAGCCGCCATCCGGTGCATTGACCATATCTGCGATGTCGGACTTCAGCATCTCGTCATAGGCGTCCCACAACGGCAGGCGCCAGAGCGGGTCGTCCTGCGCCATACCAGCAGCCAGCAGGTCGGCGGCGAGCGCCTCGTCGTCGGTGAAGAGCGGCGGCAGGTCGGGGCCGAGCGCGACGCGGGCCGCGCCCGTCAGCGTGGCGAAATCGAGGATGAGTTCGGGGGATTCCTCACCGGCGCGGGTGAGCGCGTCGCCCAGGATCAGTCGCCCTTCGGCATCGGTATTGGTATTCTCGACCGTGGGTCCCAGCCGGGTGCGCAATACGTCGCCGGGGCGGAAGGCATTGCCGGCAATGGCATTCTCGACCGCAGGGATCAGCAGGTGGAGCCGCACCGGCAGGCGGGCGGCCATGACAAGGCTGGCAAGCGCCAGCGCATGGGCCGCCCCGCCCATGTCCTTCTTCATCAGCCGCATGCCCGCGGATGGCTTGATGTCGAGACCGCCGGTATCGAACACCACGCCTTTCCCGACGATTGCGATTCGCGGGTGGGCGGGATCGCCCCACACAAGCTCGATCAGTCGCGGCGCGCGATCCTTCGTCGCGGCCTGTCCGACGGCGTGGATCATCGGATAGCCGGTGGCGAGCGCATCGCCGCGGGTGACGGTGAGCGCGGCGTCATGCTGCCGGGCCAGCCGCTCGGCGGCGGCTTCGAGTTCGGCGGGCCCGAGATCGCCGGCGCCGGTGTTGACCATGTCGCGCACAAGGCTTGTAGCGGCGGCAATGCGCAGCGTGTCTTCGATCCCGGCGGCGTCGGACGTCAGGAGGATGCGGGCGCCCGCGTCCTCTGCCTTGCGATAGCGTTCGAAGCGATATTGCCCGAGCAGCCAACCCAGCGCGGCGGCACCGACCTCACCCGCGACGCGGTAGGTGCCGGCAGGCAGGGCATCGACGACCCTGGCAAGCGTCCACGGGGTCATCGCATCGGCGACGACCACCGCATGGATGTCGTCGTCGGCATAGATGGCGTGGCTGTTGGCCTTGCCCGTGAAACGCTGTGCGGCGAGCGCGGTGCGGATACGGGGCGGCTGGGCGGTGAGCCACGCGTCGTAGGCATCGGGTGCGACGATCGCGATGCTGCGGGCGGGCTGGCCGCGATCGGGCTGGAGCAGGGTCTCGGGCATGGCTGGACGATCTGTGTTCGGGAGGGCGTTCAACGACGCAAACCATCGCCGCCGGGCGTCGTTCCGGGTGCGACCCGTCCGGAAGCGCGGCGTGGCCGGGCGGCGATCGACGGCGTTCCACGGCGCGCACCCGGCATCGGTTCCGGTCCGGCCGGACGCGTGGACGAGGCGATGTCGCTCAATTGGCGGGACTGACGAGAAACTGTTCGTACCGCTGCCTGCCGTCGGGTTCGGCGAAGGTGCCGATGGACAGCTTCTGCTTGGGATAGGTGACGGTGTAGCGCCGCTGAACGAAGCCGCCGCGAAGCCGCTTGCTGCCCGCCAGTTCGAACGCCGTCGGTTCGCCAAGCGGGGTTAGGCTGGACCGGTAGTCGGCCAGCACCTGCGGCGTGAAATAATAAGACGCGTTGGCGGTCAGCAACTTGCGGTCGAGCGTGCCGTTGCGCAGCGAATCGAACATCGCGCGTGCGGCCTTCGTCTTCGTCGCTTCCTCGGCATCCGCAGCGGCGGGCAGCACGACCTTGGCCAGCCCTTGTGCGATCGCGACGAAGGCATCGCCGAAGTCGGCGTTGGTGAGGACGACGATCGCCGCCTTCTGTTCGGGGAAGACGATGTTTTCGGACAGGAAGCCGACCGCTTCGCCGCTATGTTCGACATAGGGCTGGCCGGCGCGCTTCCCCAGGCTGACGCCGAGACCGTAATTGGTGGTGCTGCCATCGTCGAGCAGCACGGGCTTTTCCTGCGCGGCCCAATCGTCGGCGGGCAAAACGGTGCGGTCGAGGCGGGCGACGTCCCATTTGGCGAGATCGCCCGCGCTCATCGACAATTCGCCGGCGGCGAACAGCCAGCCCTCGGCGGGCGGCGGGGCGGCGCGAACGGGGCCGAGTGCATTGCGATGATAGCCGATCGGAAAGCTGCCCCCGACCGCCTTGTCCTGATCATAGGCGGTGATGCCGAGCGGTTTGAAGATGCGGCGTTGGAGGAAGGCCAGCAGCGGCTCGCCCGCCGCCTTTTCCGCGATGAGGCCGGCGACGACGTAGCCGGTGTTGGAATATTGCCACTGCGTGCCGGGTGCGAAGTCGAGCGGCTTCTTGGCCCAGCGGTCGACGATCGCCTGCGGGGCTACGGGCTTCTCCATCGCCTCGAAGCTGTAATCCTGCGGCCAGTAATCCTGCAGACCGGACGTATGGCTGAGCAACTGGCGGATCGTGATACGGTCGCCGCCGCTGACGCCGGGCAGCCATTTGGCCACGGTGTCGTCCATCGACAGCTTGCCCTCGTCCTCCAGCAGCAGGAGGGCGGCGGCGGTGAACTGCTTGGAGATCGAGGCGATCTGATAGGGTGCGTCGGTGCGGGCGGACGCGGTATCGGTCTGCTTGCCATAGGCCTTGACCAGCACGATCCTGCCGCCGCGTACGATCGCGACCTGCGCGGACGGCGTGCCGGTGGCGGCCAGCCCGTCGGCCACGACCTTGTCGATCAAGGTCCGTTCGGCCGGCGTGAGGGACTGGGCCTGTGCCGTGGCGGGCAGGGCGGCGCTGAGCGCGAGGGCGGCGAGGATCCTGAGTTGCATCGCCGCAGGCTGCCACAGACAGGCGGCCGGTGAAAAGCGGTTCTTCGCCGCTCTCACCGGCCGGGCGGTGGGCTTATGCCGGAACGCCGTAGAGGTCGTGTTCGTCGGCATCCTCGATCCTGACCGGCACGATGTCGCCGACCGTCAGATGGGCGGCGTCGCGGAGGAAGACCTGGCCGTCGATCTCGGGCGCGTCGGCCTGGCTGCGGCCGGTGGCGCCTTCGTCGCCGACCTCGTCGATGATGACGGGCAGCGTGCGGCCGACCTTGGCGGCGAGCTTGGCCGCGCTGATCGCGGCGGTCTTTTCCATGATGCGTTGGTAGCGTTCTTCCTTGAGCGCTTCGGGCACATGGTCGGGCAAAGCGTTGGCCGCCGCGCCTTCGACGGGTTCGAAACGGAACGCACCGACCCGGTCGAGCTGCGCTTCGTCGAGCCAGTCGAGCAGATATTCGAAATCCGCCTCCGTTTCGCCGGGGAAGCCGACGACGAAGGTCGAGCGGATCGCGATGTCCGGGCAGATCGCGCGCCATTGATGGATGCGGCTGAGTACCTTGGCATCGTTGCCGGGACGCTTCATCCGCTTGAGCACCGACGGGGCGGCATGCTGGAACGGGATGTCGAGATACGGGAGCACCAGCCCCTCGGCCATCAGCGGAATGACCTGATCGACGTGCGGATAGGGGTAGACGTAGTGGAGGCGGACCCAGCCGTTCACCGGGGCCGCGATCCTGCCGAGTTCGCGGGCGAGGTCGGTCATGTGCGGCACCACCTCCTGCCCCTTCCACATCCGCGGTTCCTTGCGGATGTCGATGCCATAGGCGGAGGTGTCCTGGCTGATCACCAGCAGTTCGCGCGTGCCGGCCTCGATCAGCTTTTCCGCTTCGCGCAGGATCGCATCGGGACGGCGGCTGACGAGATCGCCGCGCAGCGAGGGGATGATACAGAAGGAGCAGCGGTGGTTGCAGCCTTCGGAAATCTTGAGGTAGCTGTAATGGCGCGGCGTCAGTTTCAGGCCGGCGTCGGGGATCAGGTCGATATACGGCGACAGGTTCGCCGGCGCCGCCTCGTGCACCGCTTCGACGACCTGTTCGTATTGATGCGCGCCGGTGACGGCCAGCACCTGCGGGAAGCGGGCGCGGAT
>CAYQPM010000059.1:0-13971 GCA_964419295.1 uncultured Stakelama sp.
GCCACCAACCTGCCGGTGCTGTTGCCGCAACTGGGGGTCAGCCGGCTGGTGCTGACCGGCGTAGCGGCCGACATATGCGTGCTGTTCACCGCGGCGGACGCGCATATGCGACAATATGAACTGTGGGTGCCGGCGGATGCCGTGGCCGGCAACCACGACGAGCGCACACGCTGGGCGATCGAGATCATGAAGAACAGCATGGGGGCGGAAACCCGGACGACGCAGGAATTGTCGCTGGAGGAATGGGTGGCAGCCGGCAAATAGGCTTGGCCAGAACCGCCGGATGAGGTCGGGGCGGTTGCATATCGTGCAATCGGCACAGGGCATATTGCAATTGCCGCAGTTACCAGTCGGCAACATACGACCGGTAATGCTGCGCCGCAGCAATCCTTTTCCCCAGGAGGTTTCCATGTTCAGCCTGATCGCTCTCATCATCCAGCACCGTCGCGCACGCGTCGCGAGCCCCGTGGCGCCCGCCATCGCCCATGTCGTTCCGCGCACGGTCGCCAACGACCGTGATCCGGGTCTTGCCCGCGCGGCCTGACCGGCAACGTCATCGCTAAGGACGCCCAGGGGGTCGGACGCACGTCGTCCGGCCCCCTTGTCGTTTGGCGCGTCCTGCATGCGCGAGCCGACATGACGTCGGCTGCGGAGGAAGACCGAAACCTGCCGAAAGGACGGCCCGCGCCAAGTTGCTTAACGCAAATTTTACCCGATGACCATTATGGACGTTTGCGTAGGCAGACAGTCTACACCAAACAACGAACAAGATCAGGATCGTTGCCGGATCGCGTCTGACAGTTCCATCCGGGACGACCACGAAAGGCTGGCCGTGTCGCGCCGACTTTGCGGTGCACGTGTCCGTTCCTGTGTTTAGAATGTAGGAGTTCGCCATGACGATCGCGACCATTTCGGCCGCCGAAGACCTGTGCCTGCGGACGATCGAGCCATTCTACGTCGATGTGCGTACGGCCGTGCAGGATGGCGGATCCGTCCGCCTCGATCTGTCCGCGGTGACGGCGCCCGACCTCTCGGTCGTACAGCTCGTCGAGGTCGCGCGGCATCACGCCACCGCGACCGGCGGGACGCTCGCGCTCGTCAAGCCGGCGAACCCGCCGCTGAAGGCGCTGTTGCACCGCGCCGGCTTCCTGTCGTCCGCGACGTCGGCCGACATCGATTTCTGGTTCCACGGAGATGCCGACCAATGACCGCTTCCATCCTGACCGTCGATGACAGCGCCAGCCTGCGCATGGCGATCCGCATCGCGCTCACCGGCGCGGGCTATGCCGTCACCGAGGCCGGCGACGGTGTCGAAGGGCTCGCCAAGGCGGGTGCCGCACAGTTCGACCTGATCGTCACCGACCTCAACATGCCCAATATGGACGGGCTGACCATGATCCGCGAATTGCGCAAGCAACCTGCGCAGGCGGGCGTCCCGATCATCTTCCTCACCACCGAATCCGATGCCGACATGAAGGCGCAGGCCAAGGAAGCGGGCGCGACGGGCTGGCTGGTCAAGCCGTTCGTGCCCGAACAATTGGTCAAGGTCGCCCGCAAGGTCCTGGGTCGATGAACGGCGAGGATCCCACGGCCGCCTTCCGGGTCGAAGCCGTCGAACTGCTCGACCAGGTCGAACAGGGGCTGCTCGATCTCGGACATCGGCTCGGCGACATGAACCTCGTCAACGCCGTGTTCCGGGGGCTGCATACGCTCAAGGGATCGGGCGCGATGTTCGGCTTCGATGCGCTGGCCGCGTTCACGCATCATTGCGAAAGCGCCTTCGACCGCATCCGCAAGGGGGAGGTGCCGGCGACCACGGACGTCGTGTCGATCATCCTGTCCGCGGGCGATCACATGCGCGCGCTGGTCGACGGCGATGCGCCGAAAGCGACCGGCGACGCGATCCTTCTTCGTCTTTCCGCCGCCGTGGAGGCTGCCCGGGGGGGCGCAGAGCCGACCGCGGCGGCGGGAGCGCAGGGCTGGCGGATGACCTTCCGCCTGCCGCCCGATGCGATGGCGAACGGCAGCAACCCGCTGGCCCTGCTCGACGAATTGCGTGCGTTGGGGGACGCGACGATCGTCGCGCGACGCGATGCCTTGCCGGCGCTCGACGCACTCGATCCGACCCATTGTCATATCGGCTGGGACGTGACGCTGATCGGCGACGTGTCGCGCGAGGATATCGACGACGTCTTCATCTTCGTGATGGACGACATGGAACTGGCGATCGAGCCGCTGGCGATCGACCACGATGACGATGGTCCGGTCCAGGATACGCATGGCGACGATGCGCCTGCGGATCGCGAACCCCCGGCGTTCGAGATGCGGGCGACCGAGAGCGTCGACCCCGCCGTGGTGCGCGCCGCGCCGAAGCCCGCTGCCGAAAGCGTGCGGGTGCCCGCCGAACGGCTGGACGAGCTGATGGACCGCGTCGGCGAACTGGTGATCGCGCAAAGCCGCCTGTCGCAATTGGCCGATCGTGGCCAGGACATCGCGCTGCGTTCCGTCTCGGAAGAGATCGAGCGGCTCGCGGGCGAATTGCGCGACACGATGATGGTGTTGCGCATGGTTCCGGTCGGCGCGCTGTTCGGCCGCTTCCGCCGCCTGATCCACGATCTGGCGCGCGAAACCGGCAAGAGCATCGAACTCGTCACCGAAGGCGAAGCGACCGAGATCGACAAGACCGTGATCGAACGCCTGTTCGATCCGCTCGTCCACCTCATCCGCAACAGCTGCGACCATGGTCTGGAACCCGGCGCCGACCGGATCGCCGCGGGCAAGCCGGAAGCGGGCACCGTCCGCCTGTCCGCGCATCAGGTCGGCGGCGAGGTGGTCATCACCATTCGCGACGACGGCCGCGGCATCAATCGCGAACGCGTCCGCGCCAAGGCGGAGGCGAACGGCCTGATCCAGCCGGGGCAGGTGCTGGGCGATCAGGAGCTGTTGCAACTGATCTTCGCGCCCGGTTTCTCGACCGCCGCCGCCGTCACCAACCTGTCGGGGCGCGGCGTCGGCATGGACGTGGTGAAGCGGACGATCGAAAGCCTGCGCGGCCAGATCGACGTCGTCAGCACCGACGGCGAGGGATCGACCGTCACGCTGCGCATCCCGCTGACGCTCGCGATCATCGAAGGACTGCTCGTCCGGGTGGGCGAGGGGCGCTACGTCGTGCCGCTGGCGGCCGTCGAGGAATGCCTCGAACTGTCGCTCGAAGACGACATGCGGTCGGGCGGACGCAGCCTCATCACGCTGCGCGACAAGCTGGTGCCGTTCGTGCGGCTGCGCGAACAGTTCGCGACCGGCACCCGGCCCGATCCCTACCAGAAGATCGTCGTCGTCGCGATCGGCGCCGAGCGCGTCGGTCTGGCGGTCGACCAGATCATCGGCAACCACCAGACGGTCATCAAGTCGATGTCGTCGCTGCACCGCGACGTGTCGTCCTTTTCCGGGGCCACGATCCTCGGCGACGGCTCCGTCGCGCTGATCCTCGACATCGCGCACCTCGTCGTCGCCGCACAACCACGGGAGGAGCGGCTGCGTGCCGCGGGATAACGCCATGACCCAACGTATCGACATGCCCTGGACCGACGACGGATCGCTGGAGGTGCTGACCTTCTGCATGGGCGACGAAACCTTCGCGCTCGAGGCCGTGCTGGTGCGCGAGATCCTCGACCTGCTGCCGGAAACGGCGGTGCCGGGGGCCGACCCGCTGGTCGGCAGCGTCATCAACTTCCGCGGCCGCATCATCCCGCTCGCCGACCTGCGTCTCGCCTTCGGCATGCAGGACGACACGGTGACCAGCGAAAGCCGGATCGTCGTGATCGAACTGTTCGTCGCGGACGAACCGCTGCTGATCGGGTTGAAGACCGATCGCGTCAACGAAGTCGCGACGTTGTTCGAACGGCATGCGGAACCACCGCCGGCGCTCGGCATGCGCTGGCCGCGCGAACAGGTCCGCTGTCTCGTCCGACAGGGACAGGACCTGATCGTGCTGCCCGACCTGCTTTCCCTGTTCTCCACCCTGGCCGCCGGTTCGGGCGATCAGACCGTCCACTGATTCATCCCGAAGGGATTTTGACATGCGTGCTACAATCAAAATGAAGCTCGGCGCGACGTTCGCCATCCTGGTGGCGATGATGATCGCTGTGGTGGCGATCGGCGTCACCCGGATGAACACGCTCAATACCGCGATTACCGAGGTGATCGCAGGCCCCGCCAGGCGGCTGAGCACCGTCCAGAGCGTCAACGACGCGATCTCGGACGCCGTACGCACCGAAAAGAACATGGCGCTGACCACCGACGACCTGACGACGCGCCAGTTCGACGCCGACCTGACGCAGCAGAACGCGAAGGTGGACCGGATGATCGCGGACGGCAGCCGTGGCGCCGGTCCCGACGACCGTGCACTCTGGACCGGGGTCGAGCAGGGCTGGACCGAATACAAGGGCGTGCAGCAGCGCGTCCGCGCCTTCGCCATGATCAACAAGAACATGGAGGCCGGTGCCCTTTCGATCGGCGAGGCGCGGAAGATCAACGTCCGCATCTTCGACATGGTCGACAGGATCGTCGCCAACCAGCAGGCCGCGATGAAGCAGGCCGACGAGGACACCAACACCCTCTACGGCACCTCGCGCAACGTGCTGATCGTCACCGCCCTGATCGCGATCGCGGTCGCCATCGCCGGAGCGGTGTGGATTTCGCTGGTGGTGTCGCGCGGCCTGCGCCGGATCGGCACTGCTGTCGAAGCGGTCGCGATCGGCGATCTGGACCAGGAGATCGTCGTCACCTCGAACGACGAGATCAAGGATCTCGTCAACAGCGTCAACGTCATGACCGCCAACCTGCGCAAATCGGCGGCGCTGGCCGATACGATCGCCAACGGCGATCTGACCGTCGATCACCGTCCGCTGTCGGACAAGGACAAGCTGGGTCACTCGCTCGTGGCGATGGTCAGCCGCCTGCGCGGTGTCGTCGGCGATGCCACCAGCGCCGCGCAGAACGTCGCGGCGGGCAGCCAGCAGCTGTCGTCGTCGGCGGACCAGGTGTCGCAGGGCGCGACCGAACAGGCCGCGGCAGCCGAGGAAGCGTCCGCTTCGATGGAGCAGATGGCGGCCAACATCAAACAGAACGCCGACAATGCGGCACAGACCGAAAAGATCGCGCGCCAGTCCTCGACCGAGGCCGAACAGAGCGGCATTGCGGTGCAGAAGGCGGTCGGTGCGATGCGCACCATCGCCGACAAGATCGGCATCGTGCAGGAAATCGCGCGCCAGACCGATCTGCTCGCGCTGAACGCGGCGGTCGAGGCGGCACGCGCCGGCGAGCACGGCAAGGGCTTTGCGGTGGTCGCATCGGAAGTGCGCAAGCTCGCCGAGCGCAGCCAGACGGCGGCGGCGGAGATCAGCTCGGTCTCGTCCGACACGGTGGCTGCCGCACAGCAGGCGGGCGAGATGCTCACCACGCTGGTGCCCAACATCCGCCGTACCGCCGAACTGGTGTCGGAGATCAGCGCCGCCTGCCGCGAGCAGGATATCGGCGCCAGCCAGATCAACCAGGCGATCCAGCAGTTCGACACGGTGACGCAGCAGAATGCGTCGGCGTCCGAACAGATCTCCTCGACATCCGAGGAACTGGCGAACCAGGCCGAAGAACTGCAGGAAGGCATCGCCTTCTTCCGCATCGAGGAGACGGGCCATCGCGCCGCCGCCGCTCCCGCCCGCAAGGCCGCAACGGCACCCGCTGCGCGGAAGGCGCCTGCGAAGGCCAAGGCGAAGTCGAAGACGAACAGCGTGGCCGATCAGCAGTCCCGCGTCCGCGGCTTTGCGCTCGACCTCGCCACCGGCGGCCCCGACGCGGAAGACGCCGCCTTCGGCCGCGCGGCCTGACCGACACCATCGGCGGCCCCTTTCTACCGGCGTCCACCGACGTCCCAAGGATCACAACACGATGATGACCTTCTTCAACAACCTGTCCATATCGAAGAAACTGGCCACCTGTCTGGGCGCCATCATTCTTCTCACGCTGGGGGTGAACGGGATCATCCTGTTCAATGTCAACGCGGTGATGAAGGTGTCCGCGATCAACGAGCATACGTTCAAGGTCGTGGTCGCCGCCAACGGCATAACCGACGCCATGGTCAACCAGGAAACCGGCTATCGCGGGTTCCTGTTGTCGGGGGACCGCGGCTTCCTGACGCCT
Source organism: uncultured Stakelama sp. (assembly GCA_964419295.1). GTDB lineage: Bacteria > Pseudomonadota > Alphaproteobacteria > Sphingomonadales > Sphingomonadaceae > Sphingomonas. The sequence continues at coordinate 6,199 of CAYQPM010000059.1, forward strand.
TATTCCAAGGGCTGGGACGATTTCAACAAGGCGTGGACGGATGCCAAGACGCTGACGGAGGACAATCCCGCGCAGCAGGAGCGGCTGGAGGATGTCAGGCGCCTGGCGGAAAGCTGGCATCGGGATATCGCAGAACGCGGCATCGCGCTGATGGCCTCGCCGCAGACGCGTGAGGCCGCCCGGGCCAGCGAGAGCAGCGGTGCGGGCAAGGCTGCCATGGACCGGCTGCGCGGTCGCATGGGCGAGGTGATCGCGGCTGAAAACACCTTGCTCGTCGCCAGGCAGGCGGCGCAGCAACAGGCCTTTTCGACGATCACCACCGCAATCGTCGCCGGCATGATCGCGACCGTGATCGTCGCGATCGGTATCGGCATCCTGATGACCCGCACGATCGCCGCGCCGATCAGCGTCGTGACCGCCGCGCTGTCGAAGCTGGCCGCGCCGCTTCCCAAGGCGCGCAAGGACGAAATCGGCCTGATGCAGGGCGGGGTCGAAGCCGTGGAGGAAGCATTCGACGGCGTCTCGACGGTCGTCACCGCCGTGGCGGTGGGCGACACCAGCGTCGGCATGGAGCGCGATTACGGCGGGCTCGCCGAACAGCTCAACGTGAAGCTGAATGCCATGCGGGCCAATCTGGGCAAGGTGGCCGGTGTGGCCACGGGGATCGCGTCGGGTGATCTGACCACCTTGCCGGTGCCGCTGTCGGACCGCGACGCGTTGGGCAATGCGCTGATGCGGATGGTCGAACAGTTGCGCGGCGTCGTCGGCAACGCCAACCTTGCCGCGCAGAACGTCGCGGCGGGCAGCCAGCAGCTTTCGTCGTCGGCGGACCAGGTGTCGCAGGGCGCGACCGAACAGGCCGCGGCAGCCGAGGAAGCGTCCGCTTCGATGGAGCAGATGGCGGCCAACATCAAACAGAACGCCGACAATGCGGCACAGACCGAAAAGATCGCGCGCCAGTCCTCGACCGAGGCCGAACAGAGCGGCATTGCGGTGCAGAAGGCGGTCGGTGCGATGCGCACCATCGCCGACAAGATCGGCATCGTGCAGGAAATCGCGCGCCAGACCGATCTGCTCGCGCTGAACGCGGCGGTCGAGGCGGCACGCGCCGGCGAGCACGGCAAGGGCTTTGCGGTGGTCGCATCGGAAGTGCGCAAGCTCGCCGAGCGCAGCCAGACGGCGGCGGCGGAGATCAGCTCGGTCTCGTCCGACACGGTGGCTGCCGCACAGCAGGCGGGCGAGATGCTCACCACGCTGGTGCCCAACATCCGCCGTACCGCCGAACTGGTGTCGGAGATCAGCGCCGCCTGCCGCGAGCAGGATATCGGCGCCAGCCAGATCAACCAGGCGATCCAGCAACTCGACACGGTGACGCAGCAGAATGCGTCGGCATCCGAGCAGATCTCGCTGACCTCCGAGGAACTGGCGAACCAGGCCGAGGAACTGCAGGAAGGCATGGCCTTCTTCCAGATCGAGGCCGGGGCGCATCGTCCCGCGACCGCGCCCCGCGCTGCTGCACCGCGCAAGGCTCCGCCTGCGGCCGCCAAGCGCGCGGTCGGCAAGGCGAAGTCCCGGTCGCAAACGGGCTCGGTGTCCGATCAGCAGGCGCGCGTGCGCGGCTTCGCGCTCGACCTTACCAATGGCGGTCCCGACAGCGAGGATGCGGCCTTCGGCCGCGCGGCATGAGCGCGGTCGGCAACGCCGCGGCGGACGTGCAGGCGGTGGTCTTCGGCCTGGGCGAGGAAACGTTCGCCCTGCCGGTCGGCACCGTCCGCGAAATCCTCGATCACCGGGACGCCTTCCGGGTGCCGAACGGGCCGGAATGGCTGCTGGGTCTCGCCGACGTACGCGGTGAGTCGGTGCCGATGGTGGACCTTCGGGTCCGCCTCGGCATGGCGGTCGCGGCGACGACGCTGGCGACCCGCATCCTCGTCGTCGACGCGGCGCTGGGCGATCGCGTCCTGACATTGGGGCTGGTCGTCGACCGCGTACTCGACGTCAGCGTCTTCACGCCCGCCGATGTCGAGGACGTGCCCGACATCGGAATCCGCTGGCAATCGGACTACATCCAGGGCGTGGTCCGTCGGCAGGGTGGATTCATCCTGCTGCTGAACCTCACCCGCGTCGTCGCGGCGGAGGACGGCTTCATGCTGTCCTCTCTCGACTCAGCGGCCTGAAGCCCATGTATCGGGAACACGGTTCCATGGCCGATCCTTCGCCTATCGCCTGCGTCGCCGGTGCGTCCCGCTGGTCGGGGAGCGCATGCTGATGGCCGCACCCGCGCCCGCTCCGCAACCGGCGGACATCGATCCGCTGACCCGCGCAGACTTCGACCGGCTCGCCGATTACATCGGCGACGTCGCTGGCATAAAGATGCCGCACAACAAGGCGACGATGCTGGAAAGCCGGTTGCGCCGCCGCGTCCGGGCGACGGGGCACGCGAGCCTTGCCGATTATTGCGACTGGCTGTTCGACGCCGGCAATATGGCGGAGGAGGGCGAACACCTCATCAATGCGGTGACGACCAACAAGACCGACTTCTTCCGCGAACCGCGCCATTTCGACTATCTTATCGAGACGATCCTGCCGGCGATGAAGGCCGCGCGCCGGCAGCGGATCCGGACGTGGAGCGCCGCCTGCTCGACGGGAGCGGAGCCCTATACGATGGCGATGCTGCTCGACGCCTTCGCGATCGACCAGGGCGGACCGGATTATGGCATCCTGGCCACCGACCTCGATACCGAGGCGCTGGAGGTGGCGCGCCGGGGCGTCTTCCCGGCCGCGATGATCGACCCGGTGCCGCCGGCCCTGCGCCGCCGCTACGTGCTGCACGCGCGCTCCGGCGATCGCAACGAGGCGCGGATCGTGCCCGAACTGCGCAGCACGATCGGCTTCGGGCGGCTCAATCTGATGGATCCGCATTATGCGGTCGGCGAGCCGATGGACCTGATCTTCTGTCGCAACGTGCTGATCTATTTCGACCGCCCGACCCAGGAGAAGGTCGTGCGCCGCCTGTGCGCCTGCCTGAAACCGGGCGGCCACCTGTTCCTTGGCCATTCGGAATCGATCGCAGGCCTCGACCTGCCGCTCACGCCGATGGCCGGCACCGTTTTTCGGCGAGACTGACATGAAGAAGACCCGCGTCCTCATCATCGACGACAGCGCCTCCGTGCGCCAGGCGATGACCGCCATCCTGTCCGCCGACCCGGAGATCGAGGTGATCGCCGCGGCGGCCGACCCCTTCGCCGCCGCGCGCTATATCCAGGGCGAACTGCCCGACGTCATCACGCTGGATGTCGAGATGCCGCGAATGGACGGCATCACCTTCCTGCGCAAATTGATGTCGCAATGCCCGGTGCCGGTGGTGATGTGTTCGTCGCTGGTCGAGGACGGATCGGAAACGCTGCTCCAGGCGCTGGAGGCCGGTGCCGTCGACGTGATCCTGAAGCCGCGCATCGGCATCGCCGATCACCTCAACGAAGCGCATCTGCAAATCCGCGATACGGTGAAGGGTGCGGCGCGGGCGCGGCTCGGCGCGCGGCGGTCGGCACGTGCGCCGGACGCGCCGCCGGCGAAGCTGACCGCCGACGCCGTGCTCGCCCCGCCGAGCGGCCGGGCGATGAGCCGTACGACGGAAATGGTGGTGTGCATCGGCGCGTCGACCGGCGGGACCGAGGCGCTGCGCGAGGTGCTGGAGGCGTTGCCGGCGGACTCGCCCGGCATCGTCGTCGTCCAGCATATGCCGGAAAGCTTTACCCGCGCCTTCGCCAAGCGCCTGAACGGCCTGTGCGCCGTCGACGTCAAGGAGGCGGAGGATGGCGACACCGTCATGCGCGGCCACGTGCTGATCGCGCCGGGCGGTCTGCGCCACACCATGCTGGAACGTCAGGGCGCGCGCTACGTCGTCGCGGTGAAGGAGGGGCCTCTGGTGTCCCGCCACCGCCCGTCGGTTGACGTGCTGTTTCGCTCCGCCGCCCGCAATGCGGGGTCCAACGCCGTCGGCATCATCATGACCGGCATGGGGGACGACGGTGCGCGGGGCATGCTGGAGATGAAACAGGCGGGCGCCCGCACCTTCGCGCAGGACGAGGCGACGTCGGTGGTCTTCGGCATGCCCAAGGAGGCGATCGGTCGCGGCGGCGTCGATCGTATCGTCCCGCTCGGCGCGATCGCGCGCGAATTGCTGCACGCGGCCAACCGCTGATCCCGCCGTTAACGAAGGAACGCCGATGTTGCACCAACCCATCGATCGCGACACCGCGGCCGTCCTGCCGATCGGGCACGACGCCATCCGTCATGCCCTGGCATTGATGGCTGCGGGACTCGACGCACGCTTCGTGCGGGCGGGCGGCACGCTCGCGATCACGATCGACACGATCGATCGCCTGATCGCCGGTCTGGACGGCGTCGTCGCCGCGCTGGATCCCGAACGGGCGGGTGGCGCCGTAGCCGACCTGCGCCGCATCGCGGCCGAACTGAACGTGCTGCCCGCCGTCCAGGCGGAGCGTGCGGCCGGCATGACCGCGATTGCCGGCACCGGCCGCGCGTTGCGCGACGATGTCGTGGACATGCACCAGATGCTGCGGATCCTGAGCATCTACGGCATGAACATCAAGATCGCCGCCGCCGGCGAGACCCAGTTCGTAGGCTTCGTCGATGGCATGGGCACGCGCCTGGGCTTCGGCGAGCGGGAACTGGCCGGCTTTCTGACACGGTTGAAGGACCTGACGGCGGCGGTCGCCACCAGCCAGCAGTCTGATCGCATGCTCGCGGCCGAATGCGCCAAGGTCGTGCCCGCGGTGCCCGAACGGCTGGCGGCCGATGCGACCGAACTGGAGGCGCATCTGGGGAAGGTGGGTGGCATCGCCGGCCGGGTCGGAACGATCGCGCGCCATGTCCAGGGGCGTATCGCCGTCATCCTCGGCGCGTTGCAGGTCGGCGACAGCACGCGACAGCGGCTGGAACATGCCGTCTCGGCGCTCCAGATGCTCGACGCATGCGGCTTGGCCTCCGATGGTGCCGCCGCCCGGCATGTGCGCCGCTTGCTGTCGGCGCAGACCGACGCCGCTGCCGCCGATTTCGTCGCGCAGACCGATGCGCTGATCGCCTCGCTCGGCGATATCGTTCCTTCGGCGGGCGAGCTTTCCGCGCTGATCGCCGAACAGGCGGGCGAGGACGGACGCGCCTTCCTCCTGCGGCTGGAGCAGGGGATCGGCGAGGTGGAGCGGCTGACCGCGCAACTGCGCACGGCGCAGGCGAGTTCGAACGCAATGACGGTCGTGATCGCCGACGCGGTGTCCGAACTGACCGGGCGGATCGACAGCGTCGAACGGATCAAGCTGGACGTGCAGGACATCGCGACCAACACGCGGTTGCTGTGCCGCCGTCACGGCACGATCGGAAAGGCGGTCGCAGTCATCGCCACCGAGGTCGATATGTACGCGACCAGTCTTGGCCGCATCACCCGCGACGTGGCGAGCACGATCCAGGTGCTGGGCGGCATCGACGTGACGCTGCGGTCGGGGGGTGAGGGCGATGGCGCCGGCGGCGGCCGCGACACCGGCGAGACGCTGGCGAACGCGCTGTCGATCATCCGCCATGCCTGTCAGCAATCCGACGGCATTGCGTTGCAGGGAAGTGACGATGCGACCCAGCTGATCGCGCTGCTCGAGCAGGTCGCGATGGAGCTGGCCGGGGAGGCGCAGGTCGGCACGGAGATGTCGGCGGCGGCCGTCGCGCTGCGCGGCGGGGACGATGGCGGCGCTTTGTCAGGCCATGACGACGACCCGGCGCTGCGCGAATTGCTGGTGGCGATCGGAGGGCTCTATACGATGGCACAGGAGCGGGAAACGCACGCCGCTTTCCTGCTGCCCGGCATGGACGTCACCCCGGCGGCTTCGATCGACGACGAAGATGATGACGATGGGCTGTTCTGATCAGGGCAGCGCTGGTTGCCGGCGCTTTGCGCGGCGGCGGATGCCATGGATCGGGGAGGTCGGCCGCACGGGACGGGACCGCTGCAATGGTCGGGGCGATAGGATTCGAACCTACGACCCCTGGACCCCGAGACCAGTGCGCTACCAGACTGCGCCACGCCCCGACACATTGCAGGTGGGAGCGCCTAGCGGTGTGATGCCGGGCTATCAAGTGCAAAATGCGCTCGTCAGGGACGGCGGCGCCTTTTCGGTGTGGGCTATGAGGCAGCGTGGCGCACGCGCGGGGCTTGCGGCGTTGCCGCTCCGCATCCTAGGCAAGGGCGCGTGAACCCGATCGAAGCCATGGCCGCGGCGCTGGTCGTCGCGAATGTCGCGCTGGTAGCGCAGCGCAGCGTGTGGAACTACCCCGTCGCGCTTGTCGCGGTGGCGATCTACGCCTGGGTTTTCGCCGGTGCGCGGCTGTACAGCGATGCGCTTCTGCAGGTCTTCTTCTTCGCCGCCAATCTGTACGGTTGGCGCAACTGGGCGCTCAGCCGCGCCGCTACGGGGGAAGTCGTGGTCGAGCAGCTCGACGCGCGGGTGCGGGCGGCATGGCTGATCGGCGGGGCAGGGGCGTGCGTCCTGTGGGGCACGTTGATGCATCGCTACACCGATGCCGCCTATCCCTGGTGGGATGCCGGCATCGCCATAGCCTCCGTCGCCGCGCAGGTGATGCAGGCGCGCCGCGCGATCGAGAGCTGGTGGGTGTGGATCGCCGTCGATGTCGCCAGCGTGCCGCTCTACGCCGCCAAGGACCTCTGGTTCACGTGCGGATTGTATGCGGTGCTGCTTGCGCTATCGATTCATGGCCTGGTGCATTGGCAGCGCGCCCGGGGACGCCATATCCCGGCTGTCGCGGCATGACGCCGCGCTCGATCTGCCTGCATGGTCCGGAAAGCACCGGCAAATCGACGATGGCGCCGCGGCTTGCCCAGCATTTCGGCGGCGTGCCGTGCGTCGCCGAATTCGGCCGCGCCTATTGCGAGGCGTTCGGCACAGACCTCACGATGGCCGACCTGGTCGAGATCGGGAAGGGCCATGACGCCAAGGTGCGCAGCGCGCTGGCCGAGCGCCACCATCCCGTGATCCTCGACACCGATCCGCTGATGACCGCGGTCTGGGCGGACATGATGTTCGGGCGCCGCGATCCGTGGTTCGCAACCTGGACCAACACCGCCGACCTGTACCTGCTGTTCGACATCGACCTACCCTGGATCGAGGACGGCACCCGCATGTTCGGTTCCGAACGCGACCGCCGCCGCTTCTTCGATCTCAGTCGCGCCATCCTCGACGAGCGGTGCGTGCGCTGGGCACTGGTCTCGGGACAGGGGTCGGCGCGCTATCTCGGCGCGCTGCATGCGATCGAGAAACTGGTCCGTGGATAGCCCCTTTGGCAAGCTGCCGACACCCTGCTAGGGGCGGCGCATGACGACCCCGCTTTCGACGATCCGTAACTTTTCCATCATCGCGCATATCGACCATGGCAAGTCGACGCTGGCCGACCGGCTGATCCAGCGGACCGGCGGCCTGACCGACCGCGAGATGTCGAGCCAGGTGCTCGACAACATGGATATCGAGAAGGAACGCGGGATCACGATCAAGGCGCAGACGGTGCGCCTGTCCTATCCGGCGAAGGACGGCGTCACCTATACGCTCAACCTGATGGACACGCCGGGCCATGTCGACTTCGCCTACGAGGTCAGCCGCAGCTTAGCCGCATGCGAAGGCGCGCTGCTGGTGGTGGACGCGGCGCAGGGCGTCGAGGCGCAGACGCTCGCCAACGTCTATCAGTCGATCG
>CAYQPM010000060.1:0-13891 GCA_964419295.1 uncultured Stakelama sp.
ATCCGTTCTCGGGAACGCCGTTCGGCGACCTGTTCGGCGGGATGGGCATGGGCGGGCAGGGCGGTGCGCCGGTGAAGCGCGAGGGCGCTTCGCTCGGATCGGGCTTCCTGATCTCGCCTGACGGCTACATCGTCACCAACAATCACGTGATCAGCCCGGTTGCGCGCGCCACGGTCGACTCGATCACGGTGACGCTCAACAACAATAAGGAATATGTCGCCAAGGTCATCGGCAAGGATCAGGATTCTGATCTTGCCCTGCTGAAGATCGATGCGGCCGGCCTGCCGTTCGTACGCTGGGGCGATTCTGCTCGCGCGCGGGTCGGCGACTGGGTCGTCGCGGTCGGCGAGCCGTTCGGCCTGGGCGGCACGGTGACGGCGGGCATCATTTCGGCGATCAACCGCGTTACCGGGCAGGGCGGCGCCTATGACCGGTTCATCCAGACGGACGCGTCGATCAACCAGGGCAATTCGGGTGGCCCGATGTTCGACCTCAACGGCAACGTGATCGGCGTAAACAGCCAGATCTTCAGCCAGTCGGGCGGCAATATCGGCATCGGTTTCGCGATCCCCGCCGAAACGGCCAAGCCGATCATCGAAACGTTCATGAAGGGCGGCAAGATCAGCCGTGGCTATATCGGCGTCAGCATCGGCGGCGCGGTCGACGACGATGCCGCGGCGGCGCTCGGCATTCCCAAGAATGCGGGTGAGCTGATTGCGCGGGTCGAGCCCGCAGGTCCGGCCGCGCGGGGCGGCCTGCGCGTTGGCGATGTCGTGACTAGGATCAATGGTCAGCCGGTAACCAAGGAACAGTCGCTCACCTATCTGGTCTCCAATCTGAAGCCCGGCACGACCGCACGCTTCGACGTGCTCCGGGGTGGCCAGCCGGTCAGCGTCAGCATCGCGGTGGCGACGCGTCCGTCGAACGATCAGTTGAAGAAGGCGATCCAGGGTGAGGACGACAGCGGCGGCTTCGGCGCCAATCCCGGCGCGGGACAGGACGACGACGGCGACGATGATACGTCGTCGGTTCCGTCCGCGGGCAATGCGCCGCTGGGGATCACTGTCCAGGCGCTGACGCCGGGTATCGCGCGTGCGATCGGCGTCGACACCGGTGTACAGGGGGTCGTGATCGCATCGGTCGACCCGTCGAGCGATGCCGCCGGCAAGCTGAAGCGGACCGACGTCATCACTGCGGTCAATGGCACTCCGGTGCGTACCGCTGCAGACTATGCGCGCTTCGTTGCGCAGGCCAAAGCGGCTGGTCGTCCGCAGGTGTTGCTGCTGGTTCAGCGCGGTCGGGGCAACCTCGCCTTCGTGCCGGTCAAGGTGAAGTAATCAGCAAATCCCGACCGCTCTCGACCGGCGGCAAACCGAAACGGAAAGGCCGTCGCTCTTGGAGCGGCGGCCTTTCCTTTTGCCGTCGCTGGGCGCTAGGCTCGCGCCCGGATCATCAGGAGCGGACATGGGCGAGGGTATCTTCATCGGGACGGGCGGCGGCAAGCCTCAGGTCCTCGACCTCAAGCGCGCCAACCGTCATGGCCTGATCGCCGGGGCGACCGGGACCGGCAAGACGGTGACGCTACAGGGTATCGTCGAGGGCTTCTCGAAGGCCGGCGTGCCGAGCTTCGTCGCCGACGTGAAGGGCGACCTGTCCGGCCTCGCCATGGCCGGATCGCCGCAGGCCAAGGCGCATGCCGCCTTCGTCGCGCGGGCTGCCGAGATCGGCGAAACCGACTGGATTTACGCCGACAATCCCGTGCAATTCTGGGATCTGTACGGCGAGCAGGGCCATCCGATCCGCACCACGGTCAGCGAAATGGGGCCGCTCCTCCTGTCGCGCCTGATGGACCTCAACGAGGTGCAGGAAGGCGTGATGACGATCGCCTTCCATGTCGCCGATCAGGAAGGGCTGCTGCTCATCGATCTGGACGATCTCCAGTCGATGCTCGTCTATTGCGCCGGCCGGGCGGACGAGCTGACGACGACGTACGGCAACGTGTCCAAACAGTCGATCGGTGCGATCCAGCGCGCGTTGCTTCAGCTGCGCACCCAGGGTGCCGAGCATTTCTTCGGCGAACCCGCGCTGGACCTGGACGATTTTATCCGCACCGACGACAAGGGGCGCGGGATCGTCAACGTGCTCGCCGCCGACAAGCTGATGGCCGCGCCCAAGCTGTACAGCACGTTCCTGCTGTGGCTGATGAGCGAATTGTTCGAGCATCTTCCCGAAGTCGGCGATCCTGACAAGCCGAAGCTCGTCTTCTTCTTCGACGAGGCGCATCTGCTGTTCGACGAGGCGCCCAAGGCGCTGCTCGACAAGATCGAACAGGTCGTCCGGCTGATCCGGTCGAAGGGCGTCGGCGTCTATTTCATCACGCAAAATCCGATCGACATTCCCGACACGGTCGCCGGCCAGCTCGGCAATCGCGTGCAGCATGCGTTGCGCGCGTTTACGCCGCGCGACCAGGCGGCGGTCCGCTCCGCAGCGGAGACGTTCCGGGCCAATCCCGGCGTCGATGTCGCCACCGCGATCACCGAGTTGAAGGTCGGCGAGGCCCTGGTGTCGCTGCTGCAAGCCGATGGTTCGCCGGCTCCCGTCGAACGGACGCTCATCAAGCCGCCGGCAAGCCGCGTCGGCCCGATCACGCCGCAGGAGCGTGCCGTGATGATCCAGACCGACGCGGTCGGCGATAAATACGACACCGTCGTCGATCGCGAATCGGCCGAGGAGATCCTCGCCGCCAAGACGCAGGAGGCGGCCGCCTCGGCCGCCGCTGCGCGCGCATCGGACGACGCTTCGAAGGCCGCCGCGTTGCAGGCGAAGGACGATGCACGCAACGCCAAGGAGGCGGCACGTCAGCAGGCGGCACAGGCGAAGACGGATGCCGCCGCCGCGCGCACTGCCGAGCGTGAGGCGGCGAATTCGCCCTGGTCCAAGGCCATGACCTCGGCGACCCGCGCGGCGAGTTCGTCGATCGGGCGGCAGGTCGCGAACGAGATCGGCAAACAGGTGTTCGGCACCGGATCGCGGCGATCGTCGGCGGGGGGCGGACTGGTGGGAACGGTGCTGCGCAACGTGCTCGGCAGCCTGATGCGCGGCAGATAGCATTCGGCCGTGCGCCGCGGCTGGGGTGGCCGTGCCCTCGACAACCCGGTCGTCTCGGCTCACAAACGCTCTTTCGACTGGAATGGAGCAAGATCATGTCCCTGGATCTCGACACCCGCAGCGACTGGGCGGCGGCAGGGGATGCCGGGCTGGACGATGCGATCGCCCTGCGCCGCGCGATCCATGCCGATCCGGAGATCGGATTGCAGTGCCCCCGCACGACCGACAAGATCAAGGCGGCGCTCGCCGGCCTGCCGCTCGAACTGCACGAAGGCGGCTCCACCACCGGCCTGATCGCGATCCTGCGCGGCGGCCGCGCTGGCCAAGCGGCGGGAGCAGGCGACAACGGCCGTACGGTCCTGCTGCGCGGCGACATGGACGCGCTGACGATGGACGAGGACACCGGGCTGTCCTTCGCCAGCGCGATACCGGGCCGGATGCATGCCTGCGGCCATGATTCGCATACGGCGATGCTGGTTGGCGCGGCGAAGGCGCTGTGCGCGCGGCGCGAGGCGCTGCCGGGGACGATCGTGTTCATGTTCCAGCCGGGTGAGGAGGGGCATCACGGCGCCCGCTTCATGATCGACGACGGGCTGCTGCGTATCGCGCCCGCCGACGGTGCGTTCGCGCTCCACATCACGCCCAATGCACCGGCCGGCACGGTCATCACCCGCGCGGGCCCGATCATGGCGTCCGCCGACACGATCCATGCGGTGATCCGCGGCGCCGGCGGCCATGCGGCGATGCCGCACGATTGTATCGATCCGATCCCCGTCGCCTGCGAGATCGTCACCGCGCTCCAGACCTTCGTCGCGCGCCGGATCGCCGTGACCGATCCCGCGGTGCTGTCGATCACCAAGATCGAGGCGGGATCGGCGCACAACATCATTCCCGGCGAGGTGCGGATGCTCGGCACGCTGCGCACCCTGTCCGAGGCGACGCGCACGACGATGCACGCCGCGTTCCAGCGCATCGTCCAGAACATCGCGGCGGCGCATGGCGCCACGGCAGAGGCCTGGATCGACGCCGGTTACCCGGTGACCGTCAACGATCCTCGCGGCGCGACGCTGATCGAGCATGTCGCGGCCGAGCTGGGCAACCGGGTGATGCGGATGCCGCAACCGATGATGGGGGCGGAGGACTTCTCGTACGTGTTGCGCGAAATTCCCGGCGCATTCGCCTTCCTGGGCGTTGCGCCCGCGGGCAGCGATCCGGCTACCAACCCGCCGCTCCACAACACGCGGATGACGATCGAGGAAGCGGCGATGGCCCAGGGCATCGCCATGCACTGCGCCGTCGCGACGCACTTCCTGGAACACGGGTTCGGCTGAGGCGGCCCGACGCGGCACGCTCCCGCGATCCCGTCCTGTTCGACGCAGGTCGGGAGCGGTGCGCGAGGATCACGCCAGATGCCCGCGCGCGGGCGTTGCGCTTATGCCTTGATCAGGCCGATCTCCACCAGCCGCTGATGCAGGTAGTCATGCGCCGTGATCTGCTCGGGATAGCGGTTCGGGTTCTCCGCCGTGATGGTCTGCGGCAGCGTGCGGATCAGGAAATCGGGCGCGGGATGCAGGAAGAACGGCATCGAATAGCGCGAATGGCCGCGGCGTTCGGGTGGCGGGTTGACCACGCGGTGCGTCGTCGAGGGCAGGACATGGTTGGTCAGCCGTTGCAGCATGTCACCGACGTTGACCACCATCGCGCCCTCCGGCGGCTTGATCGCCAGCCAGCTGCCATTCGCCCGGTCGAGCAGTTCCAGGCCCGCCTCTTCCGCACCGAGCAACAGCGTGATTAGGTTGATGTCTTCGTGTGCGCCCGCCCGGACACCCTCCGCATCCACCGGAATCGGCGGATAGTGCAGCAGGCGCAGCACCGAATTGCCATCCTTCACCGCCGGATTGAACCAGTCGGGGGATAGCTTCAGATAGCGGGCGATCGCCGACAGCAGGCGATCGCCCGCGCGATCGAATGCGGTGAACAGCTCGAGGAACGTGTCCCGGAACCCTTCGGGCCGGCTGGGCCAGATGTTCGGCGCCATGCTGTCCGTGAAGCGATGACCGGCGGGCAATTCGCGGCCGATGTGCCAGAATTCCTTCAGATCGACGTGCTTCGCATCCTTGGCGATTTCGGTCTTGAACGGCGTATAGCCTCGCGCGCCGCCGCCGCCCTCGACGAAATAGCCGCGCTTTTCCTGCTCGGGCAGCGCGAACAATTCCGCCGTCTCGGCCCAGGCGCGGTCGATCAGATCGTGGGGGATGCCGTGGTCGGCGACGATCGCGAAGCCGAACCGTTCGAACGATTCGCCGAAAGCGGCCGCGAAGCCGTCGGGATCGCTATCCTGGTCGGCGAGGCTGAGCGTGGGAACCTGAGCGGCGGGGGTGTCGAGCATAGGAGCCATCCATGTGATGAAGTGCCTGTCATACCCCGCCTTGTCTCGTCCGTCATGCGCAAGTTGGCCGATGATGAGCCGGCGATTCCCGGTCCGTGACGGTCGCTGTCATGGCGATTTGGCCGCCCCGCCATCGACTCGGCGCGACCCGCTGCCGCTTGATCGCGGGCCGGTGCTTGTCGGACTTGTGGTGAACGCCGGATTACGGGCACACACTGTTCCGTCCGGTGAGCGGTGGGGCTGCGCGTCAGGACAGGTTGAATTGGTCGTATCCGCATGCGCGGACACGACGCATCGTGTTGGGGTCAGATGAACATTTTCGTCCGTACTGCTACCGTCGTCGGTTCGCGCGCCCGCGCACTCTTCATCACCCGCGACGTCCTGTTTCACGATGGTCGTTCGCTGCGCCGGATCAGCGTCACGGGTCGCCGTCAGGCCGCGATGGCAGCGGTGGCGACGCTGACGCTGGGCTTCTCCGGCTATGGTGCGGCACAGGCCGCCTATGTCGTCGCCAAGCCCGCCGACGTGCGCATCGTGTCCATGGAGCGCCAGATCGACGCGATGCAGGCACGCGTCACCAACATCCGCCACGTTGCCAAGGTGCACGCCGCCCGCGTCGAACAGCGTCAGGCGCTGATCACCGCCGCGCTCACCGGGAAGGGCGACGCACGGAAACTCGCCATGGCGACCCTTGCGATCGATCCCACTGCCGATCGCCTGGCGGCCGACGTGGTCAAGCCGCTGGTGAAGGTCGAAGGCCGCCAGAGCCAGCTTGCCGCAGCCGCACAGAAGGTCCTCGATCGTCGCCTGGCGCAGACCGACGCAACCCTGCGCAAGCTCGGCGTCGCCGGCCGGCTGAAGGCGAGCGGCGGCATGGGCGGCCCGATGCTCGACGCCAATGGTGCCGAGGCCCAGGCCGATCTGCGCGCCGACGCCCAGTTCCGTACGCTGTTCCAGAGCTGGAAGAAGCTCGACACGCTGCAGCAGGGCGCGATTGCGATCCCGTCGGTCCAGCCGGTGCAGCATCTTCAGTTCACCAGCAATTTCGGCATCCGCTCCGATCCGTTCCGCGGCACCGCTGCGATGCATGCCGGCGTCGATATCCCCGGTCCGGTCGGCACGCCGATCTACGCGACCGCCGATGGCGTGGTCGATCATGCGGCAAGGCAGGGCGGCTATGGCAACATGGTCGAGATCAACCATGGCAAGGGCATCGCGACCCGCTACGGCCATCTGTCCAAGATCCTGGTCGCGGACGGCGCGCGGGTGACGCGCGGGCAATTGATCGCGCTGATGGGTTCGACCGGGCGTTCGACCGGGCCGCACCTGCATTACGAGGTGCGTATCGACGGTCATGCGGTGAACCCGATCCCGTTCCTGACCACCGCGGACTATCTGCTCGCGGCGCAGGATCGTTCGGTCAACGCCATTCCCGTCTCGACGAGCGGCCCCGCCGCGCAGGATTGATCCGACGTTCGATCGATGAATGCAACGGGTGGGGGGTGACCTCCGCCCGTTCTCGTATCGACGGCCGTGGCGAACGTCGTCGCCAGCCGGTTGCCCTGTTCCCCCGGCACGCCTATCTCGTGCGCATGGCCAGCCTCGCACCCGAGATCATGCTCACTTCCGCCGCCGCCGCGCGCGTCGCGGCGATTGCGGGCAAGCAGAACAAGCCCGCTATCCTTCGCCTGTCCGTCGATGGCGGGGGCTGTTCGGGCTTTCAGTACAAGTTCGGCTTCGCCGACGCGCCCGATGGCGACGATATGGTGGCCGAGACCGACGGCGTGCGTCTGGTCGTGGACAGCGTCAGCCTGGATCTCGTCCGCGGGTGTCAGGTCGATTATGTCGAATCGCTGGGCGGAGCGGCGTTCCGCGTCGAAAATCCCAATGCGGCGTCGGGATGCGGCTGCGGCTCCAGCTTCGCGATCTGATCCGTTGAAGCTCGTCACCTACAACGTCAACGGTATCAAGGCGCGCCTGCCGCGGTTGATCGAATATCTGACCGAGCAGCAGCCCGACGTGGTGTGCCTGCAGGAGATCAAGTGCAGCGACGACACCTTCCCGATCGGCGACATCGCCGATGCGGGCTATGGCGCGGTGTGGCACGGGCAAAAGGGCTTTAACGGCGTCGCCGTGCTGGCCAAGGGTGCGACTCCGGTCGAGCGCCAGCGCGGGCTGGATGGTGAACCGGAGGACGATCACAGCCGCTATCTGGAATGCGAGGTCGACGGCCTTGTGGTCGCGTCGATTTATCTGCCGAACGGCAACCCGCAGCCCGGACCCAAGTTCGATTACAAGCTGCGCTGGATGGAACGCCTTGAGGCCCGTGCCCGCGCGCTGCTCGCCGAAGAGGTGCCGACCGTGTTGATGGGCGATTACAACGTCATCCCACACGACGACGACACGTTTTCCGTGCCCGCGATGGCGGCCGATGCGTTGATGCAGCCGGAAAGCCGCGCCGCCTATCGACGCCTGTTGGCGCAGGGATGGACCGACGCGCTGCGCACCCGCAAGCCGACCGGCGGGATCTGGACCTTCTGGGATTATCAGGCGGGCGCCTGGCAGCGGGATGCGGGCTTCCGCATCGATCATCTGCTGTTAAGTCCACAATCGGCCGATCTGTTAACCGATGCCGGCGTAGACAAGACGTACCGCGGCCGTGAAAAGGCCAGCGACCATGCTCCAACCTGGGTTCGTCTGAGATGAAACGTCTTGCCGCTGCGCTGATCGCCCTGACCGCCACCCCGGCCGTCGCACAGCAGCGGGATTACTGCCCCGAACGGCCCGGGATCAACACGCCAGCCTGTATCGTCGACAAGGGGCATGTCTCCGTCGAGACCGCAGTCGTCGACTGGACGCTCGATCGCCAGCCGGACAGCCGCACTGACACGGTGTTGATCGGCGACACGATGGTGCGCCTCGGCGTCACCGATTCGGTGGAGGCGCGGATCGGCTGGACGCCTTATGGCCATCAGCGCACCCGCGATCGGCAAAGCGGCGCCATCGATCGCGTCGGCCAGACCGGCGACGTGTCGCTGGGCCTGAAGGCATCGTTGCTCCATCCCGATGGCAGCGGCCTGTCGATCGCGGCGCTGCCTTACGTGACGCTGCCGGTCGGCGGCAGCGCGATCGGTGCTGGCAAGGCCGGCGCCGGCTTCCTGTTGCCGGTGACCTACGAGCTGTCGGACGCGGTGCAGCTGGATGCGACGCCCGAGGTGGACGCGCAGCCCAATACCGGCCGGACCGGACGCCATCTGCAATATAGCGCGGCGGGCGGTGCTTCGTTCAAGCTGACCAAGGCCGTGTCGTTCACCGCCGAGGCGCAGGTGATTCAGGATAATGACCCCGACGATCGCACGACGCAGGCGCTGGGCGCGCTGTCGGTCGGCTGGCAGGCGAAGGACGATCTGCAATTCGACTTGTTCGGCATCGTTGGGCTCAACCACGATGCCCCGGACATGGAACTGGCCGCGGGCGTGTCGCGCCGCTTCTGAAGCGCGCGCCGGGCGCTTGAGATCCGCCAGCCGTTCGACAGACCGGAGGCAGGCCGCAAGCGAGCGCCCGATCATGTTACGCTCGTCCATCTGTAACTATGCGAACTGCGCGTGGGCCGGCTGGATAGACGCTCGTACCGCGCAGCAAGCCGGTGCGTTTGTAGCCGCGCTATAGCTGCGTGAGCGCGCGGAATGCTGTCACCACCTGATGACCTCCGGCTTCGCCCGGATGAAATAGGTCGCCAACATGTTCGGCGTCCGTCCCCCCGGGTTCTCTCCAGAAGTCTCTGGAGAGTGTTCCGGGGCTACTGTTTGCGAATTCCTGTGTAGTGAGCCACATAATCGCACGTGTTTCAACAATAGGTCTTGTCAGTTTATTTGTGGGAATGCTCTCAAGATCTTCAAAACGTCGCATGAATTGATGTGACAGTGATTAATATATAGATGCTGATTTGTGTATAAACTTTGCGAATAGCATCGCCAGTCCGGGCTTGCCGCTATCGACCCCGTCGGCAAACACTTGTACTCTCATGCAACAGAAGGGGACGAGCATGAGCATATTCCGCCGCAAGACGATCGTGCCGCAGCCACCGGGGCAGCAGCTGGCCCGCACGCTCGGCTGGCCGCATCTGGTCGCTCTCGGCGTGGGGGCGATCGTCGGCACCGGCATCCTGACGCTGATCGGCGTCGGTGCCGATCGGGCGGGGCCGGCGGTCATCGTATCGTTCATCGTGGCGGGCGCGATCTGCGCCTGCGCGGCGCTGTGCTATGCCGAGATGGCGACGATGATCCCGGCGTCCGGCTCCGCCTATACCTACAGCTATGCCGTGCTGGGCGAGGTGATCGCCTGGGTCGTCGGATGGAGCCTGATCCTGGAATATTCGCTGGTGGTGTCCACCGTCGCGGTCGGCTGGTCGGGCTATGCCGTCGGCTTCCTGAAGGGCGTCGGCATCGTCGTTCCCGCCGCGCTGGCCAATGGGCCGGGCCTGGGTGGGGTGGTCAACCTGCCCGCGGTGGCGATCATCGCGGTCGTCGCCGGGCTGCTGATGCTCGGCACGCGGGAGAGCGCGCGGATCAACACCGCGCTTGTGGTGCTTAAGATCGTGACGCTGGCGCTGTTCGTCGGTGTGGCGCTGCCGCATTTCGATGCGGCCAACCTGCATCCGTTCACGCCGTACGGCTATGGCAGTCCGACGGGGGCGGGGGGCGTGAAATACGGCGTGATGGGCGCGGCGGCGATCATCTTCTTCGCCTTCTACGGTTTCGACGCCATCTCCACCGCTGCGGAAGAGGCGAAGAACCCGGAGCGGGACCTCGCGATCGGCATCGTCGGGTCGATGGTGGCGTGCACGGCGATCTACATGATCGTCGCGGCGACCGCGGTCGGCGCGGTGAGCTACGCCAGCTTCGGCAAGAGCCCGGAACCGCTCGCGTTGATCCTGCGCGAATTGCATCAGGAGCGGATCGCGACGATCGTCGCCGCCGCAGCCGCGATCGCCTTGCCGACGGTGCTGCTCGCCTTCCTGTACGGGCAAAGCCGCATCTTCCTGGTCATGGCGCGCGACGGCTTTCTGCCGGCCGCGCTCGCGAAGGTCAGCAAGCGCGGCACGCCGGCCCGCATCACCGCAATGACGGCGGTGTTCGTCGCGGTGATCGCAGGCCTCGCGCCGCTCGACGTCATCGCCAGCCTCGCCAATGCGGGCACCTTGTGCGCCTTCGTCGCGGTGGCGACGTGCGTTCTGGTGCTGCGCCGGCGCGATCCGGCGGCGCGGCGGCCGTTCCGCACCCCGCTCGCCTGGGTGGTCGCGCCGCTCGCGATCCTCGGCTGCTGCTACCTGTTCACGAGTCTTCAGGTGGTGACGCAGGTCGCCTTCGTCGGATGGAACGCGTTCGGCCTGCTGGTCTATTTCCTCTATGCGCGCAGCCGGGCGCAGGTGGCGCGCTGATGCCCGGCTGGCATATCGGCATCATCGGCGGGTCGGGCCTGTACGATGTGGACGGGATCGAGGAAGGCCGGTGGGAAACGGTGGCGAGCCCGTGGGGCGATCCGTCCGATGCGATCTTCACCGGGCGGGTCGGTCCCGTCGCGGTGTCGTTCCTGCCGCGGCATGGGCGGGGACATCGGATCAGCCCCGAACAGCTCAACGCGCGTGCCAACATCGATGCGCTGAAGCGGCTGGGCGTGACCGACGTGCTGGCGGTATCGTCGGTCGGATCGCTGGTGGAGGATCGGCCGCCGGGCAGCTTTACCATCGTCGACCAGTTCATCGATCGCACCAAGGGGCGACCGTCGAGCTTCTTCGGCACCGGCTGTGTCGCGCATGTCTCGATGGCCGATCCCGTCTGTCCGCGGCTGAGTGCGCTGGCCGCGGATGCCGCGGGCGAGGGGGTCGCGCGTGGCGGCACCTATCTCGCGATGGAGGGACCGCAATTCTCGACGCGCGCGGAAAGCCTGCTCTACCGGCAATGGGGTTGCCACGTCATCGGCATGACCGCGATGCCCGAGGCGAAGCTCGCGCGGGAGGCGGAGCTGCCGTACGCGCTGGTCGGGATGGTCACCGATTACGACTGCTGGCGCGAGGAAGCCGAAGCGGTCGACGTGGCGCAGGTGATCGCGCAATTGTCCACCAACGCGGCCAAGGCACGCGCGATGGTGATGACGCTGTTGCGCTCGCTGCCGGCGGAGCGGGCGGAGTCGCCGATCGACACCTGCCTCGACACGGCGTTGATCACGAGCAGGGCGGCGCGCGATCCGGCGCTGGTCGCCAGGCTCGATGCGATCGCGGGGCGGGCGCTGGGCTGACCGGCGTCCGGTGCGCGATCAGGCGTCGGGGCCGACGCTGAAGCCGTGACGGTAGTTCATCGTCACGCTGACGCGGCTGACCCCCGCGCCGAGCGGCACCGCGACCTGCGCGAAGCTGGGCTTCAGGCGGAGCAGCGACAGCTTGGGATCGCGCGAGAAGGCGCCACCGTCGCCGCCGTCGGACTTGCCGTTGGCGTTCGCATCGTGGCGCACGGCTACGCCATACGTGCCGGGGCGCGGTACGGGGACACACACCTCGATCGCGCGGCGGCCACCGGTGGGTGCCTCGACGCGGGCTAGCCAGCGGCCCTTCTCCAGGAATCCGGCAGCATCGTACAATTGCACCCGGATGCCGCCGGTGCCCGCGCGCAGGCCGCGGACGTCGACGATCAGCCGATGCGGCGTCGCGGCGGTGCAGCCGGCGGTATTACGCTGCTGCGCGCTCGCCGGCACGGCAAGGGCGAGCGCGATGATCGGAAAGACGAGGCGGGGCATGTGCGCGATGCGCTCCGGCTGATGCTGGGGAGGGTAAGTCCCCGATTATAGCGGCGGATGTGGCGGGGATGTGGCCACCCCGAGGCGACCGGGCCGCCTTTGTCTCTCTCCACGCGCGCATCGGGGCCGAGCGCAAACGAAAAGGGGGCGCCTTGCGGCACCCCCTTCGACCCCGATCGCGACCGCCTCAGGCGGCGAGGTTGCGCAGCACGTATTGCAGGATGCCGCCGTTGAGGAAATATTCCAGCTCGTTGACGGTATCGATCCGGCAACGGGTCTGGAACGTTTCGCTGCTGCCATCGGCGCGGGTCAGCTCGACCTCGACCACCTGGCGCGGGCGCAGATCGGCAACGCCGGTGATCGTGAACGTCTCCGACCCGTCGAGCTTGAGCGTTTCGCGCGTCACCCCTTCGGCGAACTGCAAGGGCAGCACGCCCATGCCGACCAGGTTCGACCGGTGGATACGCTCGAAGCTTTCGGTGATGACGGCGCGGACACCGAGCAGGTTGGTGCCCTTCGCCGCCCAGTCGCGCGACGAGCCGGTGCCATATTCCTTGCCCGCGACGATGACGAGCGGCGTGCCGTCCTCCTTGTGACGCATCGCCGCGTCATAGATCGGCATCGTCTCGCCATCATATTTGGTCATGCCGCCCTCGACGCCCGGCACCATCTCGTTCTTGATGCGGATGTTGGCGAAGGTGCCGCGGACCATGACATGGTCGTTGCCGCGGCGTGCGCCGTAGCTGTTGAAGTCGGCGCGCGAAACCTGCCGCTCCATCAGCCACTTGCCGGCCGGGCTGTCCGCCTTGATCGAACCCGCCGGGCTGATGTGGTCGGTGGTGATCGAATCGCCGAGGATCGCGAGCGGCTTGGCCTCGATGATGTCGGTGACCGGCTTCGGGGTCATTTCCATGCCCTCGAAATAGGGCGGGTTGGCGACATAGGTCGAACCCGACGGCCAGGCATAGGTGTCCGACTGGGTGATGCTGATCGCCTGCCACTTGTCGTCGCCGGCATAGACGTTGCCGTAGCGCGAACGGAACATCTCGTCGTCGATATTGGCGGCCATCACGTCGGCCACCTCCTGGTTGGTCGGCCACACGTCCTTCAGGAACACGTCCTGCCCGTCGGTGCCCTGACCGAGCGGCGTTTCGGTCATGTCCTGCGTCACGGTGCCCTTCAGCGCATAGGCGACGACGAGCGGCGGCGAGGCGAGGAAGTTGGCGCGGACGTCGGGCGAGACGCGGCCTTCGAAGTTGCGGTTGCCCGACAGTACGGAGGCGGCGACGAGGTCGTTTTCGTTGATCGCGGCGCTGATCGGGCCGGGCAGCGGGCCCGAATTGCCGATGCACGTGGTGCAGCCATAGCCGACGAGGTTGAAGCCGAGCGCGTCGAGGTCGGCAGTGAGCCCGGCCTTGTTCAGGTAATCGGTGACGACCTGCGATCCCGGCGCGAGGCTGGTCTTGACCCAGGGCTTGGGCTTCAGGCCGAGCGCGTTCGCCTTGCGCGCCACGAGGCCGGCGGCGACCAGCACCGAAGGGTTGGACGTGTTGGTGCAGCTGGTGATCGCCGCGATCACGACGTCGCCGTCGCCGATGTCAT
>CAYQPM010000061.1:0-13073 GCA_964419295.1 uncultured Stakelama sp.
GAGCACGGGAATCATAATCCTGGGGTCGGGGGTTCAAGTCCCTCCTCCGCTACCATTTCGGTAGTGCCGCCGATGTGAGTCCAATCCGACGACACGAACCTTTTGGTAACCGCGCCCTGCGATAAGATGGCGGGTCCGCCGAGGCTTGTCGATGTCCTATCACTTTCCCAATGAGCGCCGCCGTATCGAGCGGCGGGTCGCGCCGGCAGCGCCCTTCGTCGGCCCCGAACGGCGCCTCGCGGAGCGGCGTGCCGAGGGCGTGAAGCTAAGGCGCAAACCCGAACCGATGAACCGCGGCATGCTTTGGGCCGCTGCGATCATGGTGCTTATCGTGGCCGACAGTGTGTGTCTCGATGGCGCGTATCGGCACATGATCATCGGCTGGTTCAGCGGTATCGCGGCCGGCATCCGGGACTGGTCGGCGCACGTCTGGGACTGGGGCCACTAAGATCCGGTCGGCGGGAAAACTTCCCAGGGATCGTTGAGCACCAGCATCGTATCGGCGCGGGCGAGCGCGACCAGTGTCAGGCCGTGCGTGCGGGCGTGATCTATCGCAAGGCTGGTGGGTGCGGAAATCCCGACCAGCATCGGAGTGCCGGCGACCAACGCCTTGTCCACCATCTCGAAGCTGATCCGCGACGTGACCAGAATGAATGCCGCGTCCGTCGCCTGGTGACCGATGAGCTTATCGAGCGCGTTGTGGCGGCCGACATCCTCGAACAACGCGACGATGCCCCCATCGGCAGAGCAAGCGGCCGCGCCGTGCGCCGCGCCGGTTTCCGCGTTCAGGCGCTGGTGACCGCGTAGCTCGCCAAGCGCGGCGAAGATCGCGGCCGTGCTCGTTTCGGGCTTCGGCGGACGTTTCGCAACCGGCCGGGCCAGTTGCTCCAGGCTGGCGATGCCGCATAGCCCGCAACTGGTGTCGCTGGTTCGATGCCGAACCCGGTCGTGGATCCGCCCTTTGGAGCGGTCGGACAAGGCGATGCGGACGATCCAGCCTGCCGACGCCTCGAAGGTATCGATGTCCAGAATATCGGTGGGCGCGTCCGCCAGCCGCTCGGTCAGCATGAAGCCGGTGGCGAAGGCCGCCAGATCCATCGGCGTCATCATCATCACCGCGTAGCCGAAGCCGTCGACTTCGATCGCAACGGGTGCTTCCACGGCAACCTGTCGGTGGCCCGTGACGATCGCGCCATCCGAATGCACGATATACGTCGCCTCCCCGCGCGCCGCCGTCATAACGTCAGGAGATCGCGAGGCGTATTGACGTTGGCGATCGGTTCGGGAGAGGCGATCGGCAACGCGCCGATGGCATGCGCCCAGCCCAGCACCGAACGTCGCGACGAGGCTTCGACATGGGCCAGCAACTGGGCACCGCAGGCGGCGGGCCAATGGCCCAGGATCGGCACGTCGGTACAATAGCTCGGCGCACGCTGGAGCAGCGCATCGAGCAAAGCTGATGGCAGGCGCGGCATGTCGCAGCCGACCGTCAAGACGCTGTCAAAAGCGTGCGTGGCGGCATGATCGAGCGCTCCGGCTATTCCGCCGAGCGGTCCAAGATCGGGCGACGGCAAGTCCGGGATGCCGCCGGACCTGCCGACGACGACCACGACATCGACGTGAGGCGCAAGCGCCTCACGCACGTGATCCAGCAACCGCCGCCCTTCGAACAGAGCATTGGCCTTGTCCGTGCCGAAGCGGCTGGACCGCCCGCCCGCCAGGATCGCGCCCAGGATCAGAGCGAGCGTTCCACGCGGACCGGAACGGATTTCGCTGCCGGAACATGGCTTTGTTCCGCCTTGTGCGTGACCGGTATCAAGATGTTGCACTCCGGGTAGTAAGCGCCGATGCAGCCGCGCGGTATGTCGTATGGCACCAACAGCAGCTTGCCGACTCGGCGCTCGCCATTGTCACCGGCATCGCCGACCAGATCGACGAGGTCGTGTTCCGCAAACCCGTTTTCGGCCATGTCGGCGCGATTCATGAAGACGATATCCCGCGTTCCCTTGATGCCGCGGAAGCGGTCGTGATAGCCGTAGATCGTCGTGTTGAACTGGTCGTTCGATCGCAGCGTCATCAGGCGGTAGCGCCCCGGCGCATCCTCGAAACCCGTAGCGTTGAGCGACGATGGCACGTTGAATTCGGCACGGCCGCTTTCCGTTTCCCATTGGCGGTGCGCCGCGGGCACGCCCTTCCAGAAACCGCCCGGCACCCACATCCGCTCGTTGAAGCGCGTGAACTTGTCCGGATAGGTCGCCTCGATCGCGTCGCGGACCAGCGCGTAATCGCCCACCCACGCATCCCAATCGGGCTTCGGACCGGCGGGCAGCATCGCCTTGGCGATCCCGGCGATGATCGCCGGCTCCGACAGCAGCGTGTCCGACGCGGGCGTTGCCTTGCCCTTCGATCCATAAATGCGGCTGAAGCTGTCTTCCATCGTCACCGCCTGCGGCCCGCTCGCCTGCTCGTCGATCTCGATCCGGCCAAGACAGGGAAGCAGATAACAGGTTTTTCCGGGCAGCAAGTGGGTCCGGTTCAGCTTGGTCGCAATGCTCACAGTCAGGTCGAGGTGCTGCCAAGCGGGCTCGATCACCGCCGTATCGGGAACCGCCCGCGCCAGATTGCCGCCAAGTCCCAGATACGCCTGTGCCGTGCCGTCGATAATGCGCTCGCATGCCTCGACGGTATCCCAACCTTTCTCGCGAGGAGGCTCAAAGTCGTAGAGCTCCTTCAGGCGGTCCAGCGGCGCGAGTTCCGGCTTTTCGGTGATGCCGACGGTGCGCTGACCCTGCACGTTGCTATGTCCACGCACAGGACCGAAGCCCGCGCCCGGCTTCCCGACGTTGCCGCGCAGCAGCATCAGGTTCACCAGAGTGTGGAGATTGTCGATGCCGTGGACATGTTGGGTCAGGCCCATGCCATAGACGCAGATTACCCGTTCAGACCGGGCATATATGGCGCCGACATTCTGTAAATCTGCGCGAGACAGGCCGCTCTCCTGCTCGATGCGGTCCCAGCCGGTTTCGCGCACCATGCGAGCGAAGTCGTCGAAGCCCTTGGTATGTCTGTCGATAAACGGATGGTCGATGATCGGTGGGGCGCCGATGCGTTTGCATTGGTCGTCCGCCTCGATGACATATTTGCAGATGCCGAGCATGGCGGCGATGTCGCCGCCGGTCTTTACCTGATGATATTGGCTGGCGATCGGCGTCGACTTGCCCGTCGCCATTTCGACCGGGTTCTGCGGATCCGTAAAGCGTTCGAGGCCGCGTTCCTTCAGCGGGTTGAACACGATGATCTCGACTCCGCGCTTGGCGCAGGCGCGCAGCGGATGCAGCGAGCGCGGGCTGTTCACCCCCGGATTCTGCCCGAAATACAGGATCATATCGCAGCTGTCATAGTCGGACAGGTGGATCGTCCCAACCGGCGATCCGATCGCGGACTTCAGGCCGACGGACGTCGTCTCGTGGCACATGTTCGACGAATCGGGCAGGTTCTGGCTACCGTACATCCGGGCCATCAACTGCCACATGTAGCTGGTCTCGAGACTGGCCCGGCCGGATGCGTAGAATATGACCTTGGCCGGATCATAGCCCTTCAGATGGCGCCCGATGTCGTGAAATGCTTCCTCCCAGGCGACCGCGACGTAGCGGTCGCTCGCAGGATCGTAGCGTAGCGGGTGCGTAAGCCGCCCGGCCTGTTCGAGATCGTAATCCTTCCAGCTCCGCAATTCGCTGACACTATGGTTCGCGAAGAATTCGGGCGTGTTGCGATAGCTGGTAAGTTCCCAGGCCGTGGCCTTGGCGCCATTCTCGCAGAATTCGGCGATATGCGGATGGGCGGGCTTTCCCCAGGCACAGGATACGCACATGACGCCGCCCGGCTTGTTCTGGCGGGCGAGTTCGCGTGCCGTGTCGGGGCGCACCTTCTCGCGCATGTTGATCTCTGCGACCGACTTCATCGAGCCCCAGCCGCCGGACGGGCCGGTGTACGGTTCGGTGTTGATCGTATCTTCGCTCATAGGATCTGCCTTATACGCTATCCTACGAAAACGCGGCTGGATCAGGTTGGATGCACCCTCCGCGCCACTGAATGCCGATCGCAGTGGCAGAGGTTCAAAATCATGCCGCGATCCCCTAGATCAGCTGACGAATCCTTCTTCCTTCACAGGCGTACGCTCTCATGACGACCCATTCCACGCGCATGCTGATCCTCGGTTCAGGTCCGGCGGGCCTGTCCGCCGCCATCTATGGTGCGCGTGCCGGCATGGCACCGATCGTCGTGCAGGGTATCCAGCCGGGCGGTCAGCTGACCACGACGACCGACGTGGAAAATTACCCGGGCTTCGCCGACGTCATCCAGGGGCCTTGGCTGATGGAGCAGATGCAGAAGCAGGCGGAGCATGTCGGCACCCGGTTGATGTGGGATACGATCGTCGAGGTCGACCTGTCGACACGTCCGTTCCGGCTCGTCGGCGATGGCGGCGACGTCTACGAGGGCGAGGTGCTGGTGATCGCCACCGGCGCGCAGGCGAAGTGGCTGGGCCTGGAGAGCGAAGAAGCGATGAAGGGGAAGGGCGTCAGTGCCTGCGCGACCTGCGACGGCTTCTTCTACCGCGGCAAGAAGGTGGCCGTGATCGGCGGCGGCAACACTGCGGTCGAGGAAGCGCTGTACCTGACCAACCACAGCGACGACGTGACGCTGATCCATCGTCGCGACACGCTGCGTGCGGAGCGCATCCTGCAGGAGCGGCTACACGCGCACCCGAACATCAAGGTGATGTGGAACAAGGAAGTTCGCGAATTCGTCGACGGCGGCGGCAATGCCGGGCTCGTGGCCCTGGAGCTGGAGGACACCGTTACGGGTGAACACTCCAGCCTTGCCGTCGAGGGTGGGTTCGTCGCGATCGGCCATCATCCGGCAACGGAACTGTTCCGCGGCCATCTGGCACTCGACGATGACGGGTATATCGCGGTCGAGACGGGATCGACCCGCACCAGCGTCCCCGGCGTGTTCGCCTGCGGCGACGTTGCAGACAAGGTGTACCGCCAGGCGGTCACCGCCGCCGGCACCGGCTGCATGGCCGCGCTCGACGCCGAGCGTTTTCTGGCGGCGGCGGAGTTCGCCGAATTTGCCGAAGCTGCGGAATAGGCTCGCTGCGGGCGTCTCGCTCGTTCAGCCCCCGCCGTCTTGCGCGGCGAGCCTGTTCAAAACGAACGTGCGCAGCGCCTGCTGATCGCGCGCGCGGGCGAAGCTGTGTGAATCGGTATCGAACGTTTCCGCTTCGAGGTGGCGTGCGGCTGCCGCATAAGCCTGCGCCGTGGCATCGCCGCGTGCGAGGACGACGCTAGCTGCGTCGCCCCAGCCCGAGACGGCGGCGACCACACGCTTGGCTAGCCCTTGCGACGGCTTGCGAGTTGCCTTCCTTACGCCATTGAAAGCCTTGTATAAATCTAAGTCTCCGCGCAGCAGCCTGCGCCACGCGGCGATGCTGGTCAGCCGCTGGCGATAGGTTGCGCGGATTGCCGCTACTGGGGGCAGATCGTCTGTGTCTTCGACCGTCCACGGGTTGACGAGCAGCAGCCGGTCGATGCCGGCCTCGTGGCCATAAAGCGCGAGTGTACTGGCGGCGTCGCAATTCCCAAAACCCACAATGTCAGTGACCTGACCCTGCGCGCGGAACGCCGCGGCGGCGGCGAGGAGGTCTTGGTGGGCTGAGGAGAAGCCGTTGTTAATCCCTGTCGAGTCGCCGATTCCGCGTCTGTCGTAGCGAAATACGGGGTAGCCGGCGGCGGCGACGTGCTCGGCGAGCAGCGCCATGCCGCGGTGCGCACCGCAGCGGATCTCGTTGCCGCCGGACACGATCAGCAGCCCCGTCGAGCCGGCGGCGGTGTCGAGCGAGCCGACCAGCGTTTCCCCCGCGCAGGGAAAGGTGATCAGCCTTCGCATGCGACGAGCCAGGTGGCGATGTCGTCGGCGAGTGCCTCGACCAGGACCGGGTCGTTGCCGGGTTCGCTGCGGCGCCACAGCGGGGCGGCGTCGATCTTGCGATCGGCGTCGCGCGGGTCGCTGACGAGGCGGACGATACGGCGAGGATCGCCGGGGGGATAAACCGGGGTCGCGGCGGCGAGCGAGGCGAGCAGGGCGACGGGCAGCAGATTGCCGGCGATTTCGACCGGATCGCCTTCGCCGGACAGCATGGCGTCGACGTCGCCGCCATGGCCGGCGGCGCGCCAGATGCGATGCTGGTCGCGAAGCAGATCCGCGCCGGTCTGCGGCGCCAGATGCCAGCGTCCGCGATGCGCCGCGTGCGAATCGAGCAGTGCGCCGCTGCGTATGCCGAGCGCATAGGTGCGCCGCCCGGCTTTCCGGCAGCGATCGGCGAGCGCGCCCAGCGCTATCGCCATGCTGGCGATCGTCAGCCCGGCGATCGGCATGGTGCTTTCGCCCTGTCCGGGCACGTCCGGCAACATGCCGGCGATGCCGCGGCGTTCGAGCGCGCGCAGCAGCGTCACCGTGAAGGTGCGCGTGCGATTGGCCTCTTCGAACAACGGCAGTGCCGCGATCAACACCGGCCCGGTGGTCGGGCCGAAGCCGAGCAGCGTTTCGCGCCCGCCCGCCCAGTCATAATGATCGATCCGCGGCGCCATGCGGGCGGAGGGTTAGACGAGCGCCTTGCCCGCGGCAAATTCCGTCAAAGCGCCAAAGGTTTCGAGCATGTCGCCGTCCACCTCGTCATCGTCGATCAGGATGGCGAGCCGATCCTCGATCTCGGTCAGCACGCCCGCGACGGCCATCGAGTCGAGTTCGGGCAGCGCCCCGAACAGAGGGGTAGTCGGCGTGAACGCGGCGACGCGTTCCGCGGAAAGGCCAAGAACGTCAGCGAGCACGGCGCGGACGATCGTTTCGACCTTGGAATAGCCTTCGGGGAGCAAATCGGCGGCCCTGATCGGTTGCGGATCGCGACCCGTTAGAGGGTGGGGCTGCATTCGGCAACGGGCTGGCGCTATGAGGGGGCATGGTGCCGCCCGATCCCGTTCCCTCGCCCCTCGACCATCTGCTTCGCGGTGCCGCCGATGCGCCTGCGCTGATCGAACGGGGGCGGACGTGGAGCTTCGCCGAGATCGAGGCCGCGGTCGCAAGCGTGGCCGGCTGGTTCGACGGGCTGGAACTCGCGCCGGGCGAGCGCGTGGCGACGTGGCTACCGAAGACGGCGCTCGCCTGCGTGATGCCGCTGGCGGCGGCGCGAGCAGGACTGGTGCACGTGCCGGTCAATCCGGCGCTGCGGCGGGCGCAGGTCGGCCATATCCTTGCCGATAGCGGCGCGGTCGTCCTGATCACGCAGGCGGGCCGGTCGCAGACGCTGGCGGAGGGCGATGTGCCCGACCGTTGCCGGGTGGTGGACGAGGCTGACGTCGCGCTCGACGCGCTTGGCCCAGGGCGATCTCGCTACGATCCGGGCGCCTTGGCAGCCATCCTGTATACGTCGGGTTCCACCGGGCGCCCCAAGGGCGTGATGCTGAGCCACGCCAATCTGTGGCTGGGTGCGGTGTCCGTGGCGCATTACCTGCGGCTGGCGCCCGACGATCGCGTGCTGGGCGTGCTGCCCCTGTCGTTCGACTATGGCCAGAACCAGCTGTTTTCGAGCTGGTATGCAGGGGCGGCGGTGGCGCCGATCGACTATATGACCGCGCGGGACGTGGTGAAGGCGGTGGAGCGCGTCGGGGCGACGACGCTGGCGGGCGTGCCGCCGCTGTGGGTGCAGTTGCTCGACGTCGACTGGCCGGAGCCGACGGCGGGAAGGCTGCGGCGGCTGACCAATTCTGGCGGGGCGCTGACCGAGCGGCTGGTGCGCGGGTTGCGGCAGCGGTTCCCGCAAGCCGAAGTCGTCGCGATGTACGGGCTGACCGAGGCGTTCCGATCGACCTGGCTCGACCCGACGCTGATCGATGCCCATCCCGACGCGATGGGCCGGGCGATCCCCTTTGCCGAGGTGATGGCGGTGCGGGCGGACGGCGCGCGAGCGATCGGCGAGCCCGGCGAACTGGTGCATGCCGGCCCGCTCGTCGCGCAAGGCTATTGGCGGGATGCGGAGCGGACGCAGGTGCGGTTCCGTCCCGCGCCGTCCTGGGCCAAGAGTGACGGCATGGCGGTGTGGTCGGGCGATACGGTCGTCGAGGGCGAGGACGGGCTGTTCCGCTTCGTCGGGCGCGATGACGAGATGATCAAGAGCGCGGGCAACCGGATCAGCCCGCTGGAGGTGGAGGAAGCGGTGCTGGCAGGCGGCGAGGCGCGGGAGGCGGTGGCGGTGGGCGTGCCCGACGCCCGGCTGGGGCAGGGGATCGTGGTGATGCTGGCCGGCGACGCCGCGGGCGAGGAGGCCCTGCGTGCGCGGCTGCGGGGATTGCTGCCGAGCTTCATGCAGCCGGGCCGCTATCTGTGGCGCGATACATTGCCGCGCAACGCGAACGGCAAGCTCGACCGGGCGGCGATCCGTGCCGAGGTGACCGCATGAAGCCGATGGGACCGCTGCCGCCCGAGTTCGCCGGGCAATCCGGCACGCTGACGATCGCGGGCACTTCGGCAGAGCAATGGGCCGTGGCGACCCCGGTGTTCGTCTATGACGTCGGGATCGTGGCGGCGCGCGTCGCCCGCTTCCGGGCGGCGTTCCCCGGCATCGACCTGCATTATGCGATCAAGGCCAATCCGCTCGGCCAGTTGATCGCGCGGATCGCGCCGCTGGTCGACGGTCTGGACGTCGCGTCGGGCGGGGAGCTCGAGAAGGCGCTGAACGCCAAGCCGGCGGCGGCGATCAGTTTCGCGGGGCCGGGCAAGCGCGACGCCGAGCTGACCGGCGCGATCCGCGCCGGTGCGACGCTCAACGTCGAATCGGAGGGCGAGGCGGAGCGGGCGCTGCGCATCGGCGGGGAACTGGGGATCGCACCGCGCCTTGCCGTGCGGGTCAATCCGGATGTCGAGCTGCGCGGATCCGGGATGCGGATGGGCGGACGGCCGTCGCCGTTCGGCGTCGATGCAGCGCGCGCGGCGGCGCTCGTCCGCCGGATCGTCGATGCCGGCGCGGATTGGCGAGGGTTTCACATCTATGCCGGCAGCCAGGCGCTGGACGCCGATGCGATCATCGAGACGCAGGCGGCGACGCTGGCGCTTGCGGCCCGCCTGGCGGACGAAGCGGGCGAGGCGCCGCCCGTCGTCAATCTGGGCGGGGGATTCGGCGTCCCGTATTTCGCAGGGGACCGGTCGTTGGATATCGAGCGGATCGGCGCGGCGCTGGCAGCCGCGCTGGATGCGCGGGGAGGCGCTTTGCCCGCCTGTCGGTTCGCGATCGAACTCGGCCGCTGGCTGGTGGCCGAGGCGGGCGTCTACCTGACGCGAATCGTCGATCGCAAGAACAGTCAGGGCGAAACCTTTCTTGTCACCGACGGCGGCCTCAACCACCAGCTGGCGGCGAGCGGCAATTTCGGGACGGTGGTGCGGCGCAATTATCCGCTGGCGCTGGCGACGGACGTCGGTGGCGCGTCGGTCGAGGAGGTGTCGGTGGTCGGACCGCTGTGCACGCCGCTCGACCGGGTGGGCGACCGGGTCGGGTTGCCACGGGCGGAGCCGGGCGATCTTATCGCCGTATTTCTGGCCGGAGCATATGGCGCCTCCGCCAGCCCCGCCGCGTTCCTTGGCCATCCGCCCGCGCTGGAGGTGGTGGCGGGTTGAACGATCGTAAGGACCCGTTCAGCGGAAAGTGAGCGTCGCGGTCAGCGTGGTCGCGGGCAGGTTGGCCGAGGTGTCCTGCACCGTCAGCGTCTGTCCGGTCGCGATCGGGCCGAGATGATAGGTGATCTCGATCCCCGTGGTGACCGCCCCGGGGCGGCAGGCGCCCGCGGTGACCGCCGCTCCGCAGAGCGGACGAAGCGTCGAGGGCGGCGTGATCGGCCGGCCGTCGAGCCGGAGCAGCCGGGCGGAGCCGATCCCGGTTTCGAGCACGACCAGCGTTACCGCCCCGGCGTGATGGCGCGCGGTTTCCAACTGCCCCGGCGCGATGCGTTCCGCCTGCGTCGCGGAGGTGACCCCGGCGATCTGCAAAGCGGTCAACGGCGGGGCCGACTGGGCCGTCGCGACGGTAGCGGACAGCAGGGCGGCCAACCAGGCGGCGGGGCGAAGGGCGGGGACCATGAGCGCATGGTAACCGATTGTGCGCCATCGGGAAGAGGCGACGGCGGGCACCGCCCGCCGGCCCGCGCGGGACAGCGTTCCTAACGCTATCTTCACCTGTCCACCGGCATAGGCGTCTGGAAGCCCGTCGTGCGTCTCCTCACGGTGACGCGGTCCTGCGGGCGGCCAGGAGAAGACTCATGCGTTCCGGTGTTTCCGTCCGTGTCCTGCTCGCCATCGGTGCCGCCGCCTCGGCGCTCGGTGGCTGTTCGAGCGGCGGCGGCCGTCCCGAATTGCCGCCGGCCAGCTACGTCGCCAGCAAGGAACAGCCCGGCGAGGAATATGTGATCGGGCCGCTCGACCAGCTCAACGTCTTCGTATGGCGCAACCCCGAACTGTCGGCGAAGGTGCAGGTGCGTCCCGATGGCCGGATCACGACGCCGCTGATCAACGACATGCCCGCGGTCGGCAAGACGCCATCGATGCTGGCGGCCGACATGAAGCAGGCGCTGGGGCAATATGTGAAGGACCCCAATGTTTCGGTGATCGTCGAGAATTTCTCGGGCACCTACAGCCAGCAGATCCGCGTGATCGGCGCGACCGAAAAGCCGGCGTCGATCCCCTTCCGTGCGAACATGACGCTGCTCGATGCGATGATCGCGGTCGGCGGCCTCAATCAATATGCGGCGGGTAACAAGGCCAAGCTGGTGCGGCACGACCGGGATACCGGCGAGCAGCACGAGTATAAGCTCCAGATCGCCGACCTGTTGAAGAAGGGCGATTCGAGCGCGAACGTCAGCCTGCAACCCGGCGACGTGATCATCATCCCCGAATCGATGTTCTGAGGCACACGGGATGAACGGCATCTACGACGAGGCGCGGCTGGCGCTGCACGCGATCTGGACCCGGCGCTGGCTGGCGCTGGCGGTGGCATGGGGCGTCTGCGTGCTCGGCTGGTTCGTGGTGAGCCAGATGCCGAGCCGCTACGAATCGCGCGCCCGCGTCTTCGTGCAGATGCAGTCGATCCTGCCCGCATCGATGGATGCGCCGGCGCAGACGCAGCAGAAGGACGTCGACACGATCCGCCAGACGCTGATCAGCGCGGTCAACCTGGAGAAGGTGGTGCGCGGCACCGATCTGGCGCAGACGGTATCGAGCGACCGCGACATCGCCGACCGGGTCGCCGGCCTGGCCACCGCGATCAAGGTGGAGAGCCAGCAGGACAATCTGTTCCAGATCACGACGACCGCGAGCAGCCCCAAGCTGGCGCGCGCGATCACCCAGAAGCTGATCGACATCTTCGTCGAGCAGAACCTGGGCCGCGATCGCAGCCAGACGTCGCAGAGCCTCGACTTCCTGAACAAGCAGCTCGACCTGTTGCAGAAGAAGCTGTCCGATGCGGACGCCAAGCGATCCGATTTCCAGACGCGCTATCTGGGCGCCCTGCCGGGCACCGGCACGGTCAGCGACCGGATCGGCGCATCGCGCAGCCAGATGGCACAGGTCGACGGCGACCTGGCCGCGGCGCAGTCGAGTCTTGCGGCCGTGCAGGGCCAGATGGCGGGCACCCCCGCGACGATCCCCGGCATGGGCGGAATGGCGGCCGGCCCGGCACGTGCCGCGCTGAACGCGATCCAGGGCCAGCTGGCCGATGCCCGTGCGCGCGGCTATACCGATGCGCATCCCGACGTGATCGCGCTCAAGCGCCAGCTTGGCGCCGCGCAGGCGGCGGCGCGCGGCGAACCGATGGGCGGCGGCACCGCCGGCACGCCCAACCCGCTGTACATGTCGCTGCAATCCATGGTCGCCGACAAGCAATCGGCGGTGGCGGCGCTGCGGATGCGCAAGGCGCAATTGCAGGGCGACCTCGACCAGCTGAACGCGAAACTGTCGGGCGATCCCGAAGTGGCGGCGGAGCAGGGCCGCATCGATCGCGACTATCAGGTGTTGAAGGATCAATACGACCAGCTGCTGACCCAGCGTCAACAGATCGCCTTGCGCGGACAGGCGCAGAGCCAGACCGACAACGTCAAGTTTTCCGTGATCGATCCGCCGACGGTGCCGCGCGCGCCGACCGCGCCGAACCGGATGCTGTTGCTGACCGGCGTGCTGATCGTCGGACTGGGTGCGGGCATCGGCGCCGCCTTCGCGCTCGGCCAGCTGCGCGCGACCTTTGCGACGGGGCCGCGGCTGGAAAAGGCGACCGGCATGCCGGTGATCGGTTCGATCGGCGAGGTGGTGACGCGGATGCAGGCCGACCAGCGCGCCAGGCGGCTGAAGCTGTTCCTGGGCGGCACCGCCGGGCTGATGGCGGCGTACGTGCTGCTGCTCGGTGTCGAGGTGCTTCAGCGCGGAATGGCGGCGTGACGTGCGGGGTGAGGACAATATGATGCACAAGCCCATCCGTCGGGACTCGTTGCTGGAACGGGCGTCGCGCGCCTATGACTTCGGCGCGGCGCTGCGTCAGCGCGGGCCGGTCGACGGCCTGCCGGACGCTGCGCCCGTCGCCGCCGCACCGGCGAACGACTGGCAGGCGTGGGAGGCGGATGCCGTCGCGGCGGCGGAACCGACGCTGCTCGCCATTCCGGCCGAATTGCGCGCGCCGGTCGGCCACGAGCTGCCGCCCGCATTCTACGAGACGCCCGAACTCAGCGACATCGCGGCCATCGATCGCGGCATGCTGGCGGAGGCGGGCATGATCGTGCCGGGCGCGCCGGTCGGCCCGCTGGCCGAGGAATTCCGGCTGGTGAAACGGCAGCTGCTGATCACGCGCGAGCGGATCGCGCTGGCGGGCCACGCCGACAAGGCGCGGACGGCGCTGGTCTGTTCGGCGCGGCCGGGCGACGGCAAGACGTTCTGCGCGGTCAACCTGGCGCTGTCGCTGGCGGCGGAGCGCGACACCGAAGTGC
>CAYQPM010000062.1:0-12928 GCA_964419295.1 uncultured Stakelama sp.
TGTAGAGGCCGAGGCCATTGCCGCCCGCCTCGTTCGGGTCGACCCGTTCGAACTTTTCGAAGATCCGGGCCTGATCGGCCGGCGCGATGCCCTTGCCCTGATCGGCGACGATCGCTTCCGCCATGCCGCCGCTGAGCGTCGCGGTGACGGACACGACCCCGCCCTCCGGTGAATAGCGAACGGCATTGCCGATCAGGTTGACCATGATCTGCAATGCCCGGCGAAAATCGCCGGACGCCGGCACGCGCAGCTCGCGCAAGGGGCGTGCGATGGCGACACCGGCGTTGCCCGCGCGCACCGCCAACAACCCGGCCGCGCGCCGTGCCACATCGGCCAGATCGATCGGCTCGGGCGCCAGCGTAAAGTCCGGGCGTTCGACCGCCTGCAGATCGACCAGGTCGTCGACCAGTTCGAGCAAGTGCCGCCCGGCATTCGCGATGTCCGTCGCGTAATCGACATAGTCGTGCTGCACCGGACCCTCCGCCTGCGCGTGGATCGTGTCCGCATGCGCGATGATCCGCGCCAAAGGCGTGCGCAAGGCCCGGTCGAGTCCTTCGGTGAAACTCGACGACAGGCCGGCCTGAGGTGCAGGCGGGAGAGCATCATCCGCGACCCGGGCCACGCCGGCGAGGCCGGCAAACTCACCCGCCGCATCGTGCTTGACGCTGGCGGACAGCACGACACGCGCGCCAGTTTGGCGTATCCGTGCCTGCTGTTCGTTCAAGGATTTCCGCCGCGCGACCGCTTCCAGCATCGGCAACGTTCCGTCGGCCGCCGCGTCCAGCGTGAACAGCCCGGTAAGCGGCTGACCCAGAAGCGCCAGTGCATCGACGCCCAGCCGCCGGGCAGCATCGATCGACACGAACGTCAGCCGCAATGCGCCGTCCGCCTCCCACACCAGGTCGCCAGCTTCGGCGACCGCACCCGCATTGCGAGGCGCGACGCTCCGGTGGCGCACTTCACGCCAGCCGCTCACCGCGAGGCGCAATCCGTCCCCATCCGGTTGCGCCCGTATCCACAGGTCGAGGTCCGCTTCGTGATCGGCAACGCACACCCCCCGCGAGACGAGGATGCCGAGCCGCCGCGCCAGCCGCGCGATCGTCGCCAGCTGAGGCACCGCAAGCGGTTCGCCGACGGCGCCCCCGGCTTGATCGTTGAGCGCCATGATTGCGGGATCCGCGGCGACGAGCCGGCCCTCATGATCCAAAGTAGCATGGCTGACCGGCACGTCAGGGATACCATCCACCCTCATCGCACCGACTCCCGCACCAGTGCATCGATCGCCAGTCGCAGATCGTGGTGCAGCGCCAGCGGCGCCAGCGCCGATCGCGCGGCCTCCACCGGTACGGCGGAGATCGAATCGAGCTCATCGGCAAAGGATTCGATGTCACGCCGGGGATCGGCATCCGCCAAAGCCAGCGCGATACGGGCGATTGCGACACGTTCAAGCCCCGCCGCCCGCAGTGCCAGCCACAACCGGTCGCCCTCCGGCTCCAGCACGATGGTTCGCGCGCTTTCGAAATCGAGATCGATGGCGCGGCCGAGTACGGCGATGAACAGCGAGAGCCGCCGATCACCCAGGGCGTCGATCAGCAGTTCGCCGATCTCGTCGCCCCGCGCGTCGATGGCACGCGCCAGCCGCATGGCGATCGCCTCCGGCCGCTGGCCCTCGTCATGCGACGCAAGGCTGCGCTGTGCGGCCTCGACGATCGCGCGATCGACCGCGGGGTCACCACCGCCCGCAGCCACCTGTCCTTCGCGCACCGAAGCGGCGACCCACCAGACGAGCTGATGATGCCGCTCCGCCGGCAGCGATCCGGCGAGCGGCGTGCCCTGCTCCGTCGCGGTACGACGCTGCGCTTCCGCAGACAGCAACGCCCGCGCGGCGCTTGCCACCACACCGTCGTCGACTTCGGCAAGCCGCACGAGCACGCTCGCCTGCTCTCCCGGATGCGCGGTCGGCACCAGCGATTCGGCGATCAACCCCGATCGCACCTGAGCGATCATCTCGTCCATTAGCAACCGGTCACGGAGCAGCCCGGCCTGCGACAGCCGTCGCACGACGTCCTGATGCCCTTTGAGCAGCTGTTCGGCCTTGGGCTCCGCGCCCGCGCCGGCCAGCACCCGCGCTGCGTATCGGCGTATCTCCGTCTCGATGCCCTGCACCATCGCGGTCAGGACACGACCGAGCGTCACCCGCGTGCGCTCGTCCAGCCTCGACTCGGGCGCGAGGAAATAATCGCTGATTTCGCCAGCCAGGCGCACGTTCGCTCGTTCGCCGAGCCGTCGCGCGGCGTCTAGGCGGGTGCCAAGCGATTGACGCACTGCGTGTTCCGGTCCGACCGACATGGTCTGACGCCTACCCTCCCATCATTAAAACAGCGCTAAGGCTGTAGACGCAATCGTTCGATCGCCGCGGCCAGCGACGCGCAGGCATAGCATGCGGCCAGTCCCAGCCCGGCGGCGGGTGCCGCAACGACTGCACCTAGAAGCGTCAACGCCAGATAGGCCGGCGCGCTCCCCCACCAGAGCTTCCGCGGTTCGCGCCCGGCGGCCCGATGGCCGAGCACTCCGAAAACGACCAATACGATCGCCAGGATTTGGGGCGTGCCGTCCCCCCCGGTCGCTGCCGAGGCCGAAGCGTGACCATAGGCCAGCACCGCCAAAGCGGGCAGGATCGCCGATGCAGCGCCCAGCAGGCGTTCGCCGGCAGGTTCGTCGCGCAGATCGGCCAGGATCGACCCCAGCGCGAAACCCAGCGAGCCCAGCAGGGCGAGCAACAGTCCGGCGACCGGGTAACCGAAGACGGTCGTGATCAGGCCCAGCAGACCGACGACACCGGCGCTTCCGCCGACAGCAGCCACCGGCACCGTGCGCGGCACGAGCATGGGAATGATCGCGCGCGCCATCGGCGCGACGATGAAGCGATCGAACCAGCCGCTACGTCCCGATACCATCGCGGCCATGACGGTTCGGCCGCGGATGTCCAGCGCCGCGCCGGAATGACCGATGCCATGACCGGCGCGGGTGGATTCCTGCGGCAACAGCACGTGAACGGCGCGCGCCTGCGATGCGAGCCGGACCAGCGTCGATTGCACGTCGTAATCCCGCGGCATCGCCGCCAATTCCCGCAACCGTCGCGGGTCGAGGCGCGCCACACCGGCCCACACCATATTGCCGCCGATCCGTTCGAACCCCGGCGGCGCCTGATCCTCGGGCATCGCGAGCAGCGCATCGCCGCCCTCGCTCGCCAAGATCCTCAAGGTATCTTCGGTGGTGGTCAGGCCATCGGCCAGCATCAGCACGCGGGCGAGCGGATGAAGCTTTTCCGCGGCCTCGCCAGCGGTGCGCACGGTATCCACGGCGACGCCGCGTTTGCCGATGCGGCTGATCGCACCAAGCAGTTCCGGCGTCAGGCGGGCGACGAGGATCACGATCTGCGAAGCGCCCGCGGCGATCAGAAGCCGCGATTGATATTCGATCAGGGTGACGCCGCCGAACGGCAGCGTCGCGGTCAGCATGGATGGCCGGTCGTCGGCGTCGTGCATGGCGAAGAGAAGGCCGGCGAGCATCCGGCCGCTGTTACGCATTGATGTCGCCGATGCCTAGCGGCTTAACCGCCGATCAGCCTGCGGTGCAGTGACTTACAGTCGCGACACCGAACGGCGCAATTTGCCCAGCATGGCGGCATCGTGCGGCATGTCCGCAGCCTGGGTGGCGAGCGCCATCAACCGGACCGCACCGAAACTCGCCGCAAGACCCTTCAGCCGTGCGGCCGCTTCGCGCCATTCGTCACGCGTGCCGGCAGCCTCGAGGGCCACCATCGCCCGTTGCGCGCTTTCCACGAAAGCCAGCCGCAACTCCGCGATCAACGCCGGTTCGTCTCCCACCGCGGCAGCCAGCGCCGCATCGATCGCACCCGGATCATAAGCCATGCCGAGGCTGTAGCGCGACGGTGCTTAATCAAGTGTTGCACTTTCGCTTTATACGGGCGGCGAAGATGGTTAAGTTCGCCGCTGACGAACGGGGGTTCCATGATCATCGACATTCGGGCGGACTCGGCCGTCCCCGGCAATGTTCACGCCGATCGGCGCAGCGAAGGCGAACATGACAGCATGGGCGGCCACCGGATGGACGATGACGCCTATGGCGATTCCTCGGTCGCGTGGAGCGAGGCCGTGGAGCCCGACGATCGCGCCGGGGGGCGGTGGCCGGCCGCCCTTGCGACGGCTGCGGTACTGGCATGGCTGGGAACGATGACCTGGTTCGCCCGCGACCAACTGCCGTTTTTGACCCCCGTCGCCCTCGCCCAGTTCATCGCGGCGCTGTCGATGGTGCCGGCGCTGATCGGCATCCTCTACCTGCTGGGGATGCGCACCAGCCGACGCGAGGCACGGCGCTTCGGCGCGACTGCCCA
This sequence comes from uncultured Stakelama sp., assembly GCA_964419295.1. Classification (GTDB taxonomy): domain Bacteria; phylum Pseudomonadota; class Alphaproteobacteria; order Sphingomonadales; family Sphingomonadaceae; genus Sphingomonas. The sequence goes on from CAYQPM010000062.1 coordinate 4,418, forward strand.
CGCGATGCGCGCGGAAGCGGCCAGCCTGGAGCGGACGGTATCTGTCCTGTCCCGCTCGATCGACGCGAATCGGCGTCAGCTTGCCGAGCAGATCACCACGTTGATGGCGATGGGCGACAGCGCGAACGAGCGGCTGGCCGCCGTCGGGCGGGGCATGGCGCTGGAGATCGGGCAAGCGGATGCCCATGCCCACGCCTTGTCCGAGGCGGCAGCCGATGCGCAGGCCAGCCTGGGCGTGCTGCTCGCCTCGCTGCCCCGGGCGCAGGCGACGGTCGTCGACGTTCAGCGCCTGCTGGAGAATACGGGGCTGTCGGCGAGCGAACATGCCGCCGCGCTCGATGCGCAACTCGCCGTGCTGGCCGATCGCGGACGCGAGGCCGATCTGGTCGCGGGCGGTGCCGCCCAGCGGCTGGCCGCGCACATTTCGCGCATGGAGGCGACCAGCGAAACCGCGAGCGCGCGTCTGGAGGGCGTCACGGGCGAGATGTCGGACGCGGTCGACGCGCTGCTCGGCCGCACCGCCGACGCCGTCGATGAAGCACGCAAGGGCATCGCCGCGCAGGGCGACGCGATGCTTGCCATGCTGCGGGCCAATCAGGCTGCGCTCGACAGTGCAGCGCGCGACAGCGCCGACGCGCTCGCCGAACGGATCACCGCGGTCGAGGATGTCATCGATCGCGTGACGCTGCGGCTGCTCGATCAGCGATCGGCCAGCGAATCGCTGCTCGCGGGGCTGGATACGGGGATCCGGCGCGTCGAAACGCGCCTCGACACGCTGCACACACAGGGTGCGGAACGATCGCAGGTGCTCGCCGCATCGATCAGCGCGCTAGGCGGATCCGCCGATGCGATGACCGAAGCGCTGAAAGCCGGCGAGGCGATGGCGACCCGCACGATCGGCACCACCGAATCGCTGCTGATCGCGCTCGATGCCGCCGCTCGCGAGATCGACGAGACCCTGCCCGAAGCGCTCACACGGCTGGATGCGAAGATCGCGGCGAGCAAGCAGGTGGTCGTAGCCGCCAAGCCGGAACTGCTCGCGCTCGTCACCGCGGCCGAAAGCACGCATGACGCGATCGAGGCGATCGCCGGTGTGATCGCCGAACAGCGCCGGACGCTCGACACCCTGTCGGGATCGCTGTTGCAGACGCTGAGCGACGGCCGCAGCAAGGCCGACGCGCTGGGCATGATGGTCGAGGAGACGATCGACCGGACGAACCGCTTCGCGGAAGAGGCCGCGCCGCGCCTGGTCGATGCGCTGCTGCGCGTCCGCGAAACCGCGACGGTCGCCGCCGACAAGGCGCGCGAAACGCTGGCGACGGTCATCCCCGACGCGGCGAGCCAGCTCGAACGCGCCAGTGCCGAGGCGATGCGGCGCGCGACCAGCGACACGGTCGAACGGCAGGTGCGTGCCATCGTCGATGCCACGGGCGAGGCGGTCGACGCCGCCACCCGCGCCACGCAGCGCCTATCGGCGCAGGTGCAGCAGATCGCCGACCAGACCGCGATCGTCGAAACGCGGATCGAGGATGCGCGCAGCGAGCGGGACGAGGCGGAGCGCGATACCTTCGCCCGCCGTGCATCGCTGCTGATCGAATCGCTTCACTCCGCCTCGATCGACATCACGAAGGCGTTCGCGCCCGATGTGTCGGACAGCGCCTGGGCGGCTTATCTGAAGGGCGACCGTGGTGTCTTCACGCGGCGCGCGGTGCGAATCCTCGAACCCGTCGATGCCCGCGACATCGCCCGGCTGTACGACGACGATGTGAGCTTCCGCGAGGCGGTGAACCGCTACATCCACGATTTCGAGGGCATGCTCCGCACGATCCTCGCCCAGCGCGACGGCTCGCCGCTCAGCGTCACCTTGCTCTCGTCGGACATGGGCAAACTCTACGTCGCGCTGGCCCAGGCGATCGAGCGGCTGCGATAGTTCTCTGGCGAGCCGCAACAGCAGCTTCCCCGCCGGTCAGACCTGCTTGTAGACGACGTTGCGGTTGAACAGATCGACCATTTCCGGCGTAATCCAGCCGAAGATGTAATTGGCGACGAACAGGCCGAACAGCATCGTCGCCACGATCGTCACGCGCAGCGCGAGCCGGCCGAGCCGGAAGTCGTGGGGCGCGCTTTCGGCCTGGCCGGCGATATAGTCGCCGCCCGCCTCATGCGTCGTGCGCACCCCCCAGGGCAGGACGAGAAAGACCGAGAACGCCCAGAAGAGGACGTAGATCGCGAGCATCGACGTCCACTTCATCGCGGATCAGGCCTCGACGATCAGGACGTCGACGATCGGCTTCTTGCCGGTCCAGCGGGTCGCGATCCGGCGGACGGCGAGACGGATGTCCTCGCGCCGGCGGTCGATCTCGCGCTTCTGGCCCTTCATCGCTTCGGCCGCAGCCTCGGCCGCGTCCTCGATGAACGCGGCACGGTCCTCTTCCACCGGCACGCCCTGCACCCGCACCTGCGGGCGACCGAGCAAGCGCCCGTCGCGGCCGATCGCCACGGCGATCGAAATCTGGCCGTTGATCGCCAGCTTGCGGCGTTCGTTGATCGTCGATCCGTCCGCCGGCAGGATGACGTCGCCGTCCAGCACCAGACGTCCGACCGTCGCATGGCCGATCTTTTCCGGCTTGCCGGGGATCAGGCGGATGACGTCGCCGTCGCTCTGGACGATCGACTGCGGAATGCCTTCGCCCAGGCCGAAGCGGGCGTGCTCCATCATGTGGCGCATCTCGCCGTGGACCGGGATCAGCGTCTGCGGACGAATCCACTTGTACATCTGGGCAAGCTCGGGCCGGCCGGGGTGACCGGAAACGTGGACGTGCGCCTGACGTTCGGTGATCATCACCACGCCCTTGCCGGCGAGCGTGTTCTGGATCTTGCCGATCGCCACCTCGTTGCCCGGGATCTGCTTCGACGAGAAGATCACCGTATCGCCCATGTCGAGCTTGATCGTATGCGATCCCTCGGCGACCCGCGCCAAGGCAGCGCGCGGTTCACCCTGTCCGCCGGTCGCCACGATCAGCACCTTGTTCCGGGGCAGGCGCATCGCCGTATCGGGATCGACCGTGTCCGGAAAATCGCCGAGATAGCCGGTCGCCCGGGCGACCTTCAGAATCCGGTCGAGCGAGCGGCCGGTGACGCACAATTTCCGCCCCGTCTCGCGCGCGACTTCGCCCAGCGTGTGCAGCCGCGCCGCGTTCGACGCGAAGGTCGTGACAAGCACGCGTCCTTTCGCCTTCGCCACCTGTTCGGCGATGCCCTTGCGCACCGAGGTCTCGGAGCCCGAGGCTTCGGCGTTGAACACGTTGGTGGAATCGCACACCAGCACATCGACACCGGCATCGCCGATGCGGGTCAGATGTTCGGCGCTCACCGGCTTGCCGATCACCGGGGTGGGATCGAGCTTCCAGTCGCCGGTGTGGAACACGCGACCGGCCTTGGTTTCGATGACGAGGGCGTTGGGTTCGGGAATCGAATGCGACAATTCGACGAAGCTGACGCCGAACGGCCCGATCTGCACGCCGGCGACGCCGGTGTCCTTGTTCGGCTGGATGACGCGCAGCTTGACGCGATTTGCGTTGCCTTCTTCTTCCAGCTTGCCGCGGATCAGGCCGGCGGTGAACGGCGTCGCATATAGCGGAACGCCCAGGTCTTCGGCCAGATAGGGCAGCGCGCCGATATGGTCTTCATGCCCGTGGGTCAGCACGATGCCGACCAGGTCGTCGATGCGATCCTCGATGAACGACAGGTCGGGCAGGACGAGGTCGATGCCGGGATAGGCCGCGTCGGCGAAGGTCACGCCGCAATCCACCATCAGCCATTTGCCTGCATGTCCGTACAGGTTGACGTTCATGCCGATCTCGCCCGAGCCGCCGAGGGCGCAGAAGAGGAGTTCGTTGGTCTTCGGAGTCATTTGTGTCTTTCAGAAATCGGTTGGCGCCCGCAGGCCAGGGGTCGGCGCGAGCGCGTCACTCCCGATATGGGCGTTTTGGTACATGATCGCCAGCCCCTGGATCGTCAGGTCCGGCTCGATGACGTCGAACGCGTCGGTATGCTGTTCGAAGAGTGTGGCGAGGCCACCGGTCGCAATGACCCTGGCGGGACGGCCGATCTCCGCCTTCATCCGCGTGACCAGCCCCTCGATCATCGCGATATAACCGAAATAGACGCCGATAGCCATCTGGTCGACGGTGTTGCGGCCGATGACACTGTCGGTCGCCGGCGCCTCGATCGCGATGCGCGGCAGTTTCGCGGCGGCGCTGACCAACGCGTCTAGCGACAGGTTGATGCCCGGCGCGATGATCCCGCCCTTATAGGCGCCGCGATAATCGCTGACGTCGAACGTCGTCGCCGTACCGAAGTCGATCACGATCAGGTCGCCCTCGTGCAGCGCATGCGCCGCGATCGTGTTGACCGCGCGGTCCGCACCCAGGCTCGCCGGTTCGTCAACGTCGATCGCTATGCCCCATTCGACGGGAGCGCGGCCCGCGATGAGGGCGTCGGTCTTGAAGTATTTCTGCGCCAGGACCTGCAAATTGTGGAGCGCACGCGGCACCACGGTAGCGACGATCACTGCATCGATCTGGTTGCGCTCGAAGCCCTCGAGCGCCAGCAGCTGGCTAAGCCACACCGCATATTCGTCCGCGGTGCGACGCGGATCGGTCGCGATCCGCCACCGTGCCCGGATCGTGCGGACACCGGCGACGATATCGACGAGCGCGAACACGACATTGGTGTTGCCGGCATCGACCGCGAGCAGCATCGTCAATCCTTCATATCAGGAATATGTCTGCAGCGTGGATGACATGCCGTCCGCCCGCCGCCAAGCGCAGGATCAGCGCACCGTCGCCATCGAGTCCGTCGAACAGTCCCACATAGGCGCTTCCGTCAGGCAGACGGACGTCGAGCGCCGTGCCCAACGGGTGCGCCGCGGCGAGCCAAACCGATCGAATTGCAGCCACGCCCTCGCCGCGCCAACGCGCCAGCCAGCGCGCCATGCCGTCCGCCAGCACCTCGAGGAACGCATCCGGTTGCACCTTGGCGCCGTGATCCGCCAGACAGGTCGTCGCCCGGTCGGAAAGGTCGGGATGATGCGCGAGGTTGACGCCGACGCCGATGATCACGGCGTCTTCACACCGTTCGAGCAGGATGCCGGACAACTTGGCGCCGTCGATCAGAAGGTCGTTCGGCCATTTCAGCCGCACCGCCACGTCGGGCAGAAAGACGCGGACCGCTTCGTGCAGCGCCACCGCGGCGACCAGCGCGAGCGTTGCCGCGGGAGCGTCGCTGCCGCGCAGTCGCACGAGCGTGCTGGCAGACAGATTGCCGGGTGGCGCGGTCCAGACCCTGCCCTGCCGCCCGCGGCCCGCGGTCTGCCGCTCGGCGCGGAGCCACAGACCTTCGCCCGCGCCGGATCGCGCAAGCAGCATCAGGTCCGCGTTGGTCGATCCCGTCTCGGCGACGGTGCGGATCGTCAAATCGCGGGGAACAGCGCGCGCGCCGCCGTCATGGTCCAGCCGCCCAAGAGCGGGATCGCCAGATAGCCGAGCGGCGACACGAACGCGGCGGTGAGCACGATCAGGCCGCCCTCGACCGGGTTGTTGCCCTTGGCGAAGGCCGGCGCCGGATCATCGAAGTACATCGTCTTGACGACCCGCAGGTAATAATAAGCGCCGATCGTCGAAGCCGCGATGCCGACCACCGCGAGCGGGAAGAGGCCCGCCTGCACCGCCGCCGAGAACACGGCGAACTTCGCATAAAAGCCGAACAGCGGCGGAATGCCGGCGAGGCTGAACATGAAGATCGCCAAGGCGGCGGCAAGACCGGGCCGCGTCCGCGACATGCCAGACAGCGCCGCGATATCCTCGACCGGCTGGCCGTCGTCGTCGCGCATCTGAAGCACCACGAGGAACGATCCCAACGTCATGGCGATGTAGATGGTCATATAGACCAGCACGCCGGACACACCCTGCGGCGTGCCCGCCGCGAGGCCGACGAGCGCGAAGCCGACGTTGTTGATCGACGAATAGGCGAGCAGGCGCTTGATGTTGGTCTGTCCGATCGCCGCGACCGCGCCGAGCACGATCGAGGCGAGCGCCGCGAAGATCACGATCTGGCGCCATTGATCGGTCGCTGGGCCCATCGCCTCGACCGCGATGCGCACCGCGAGGCCCATCGCCGCGACCTTCGGCGCCGACGCGAAGAAGGCGGTGACCGGCGTCGGTGCGCCTTCATAGACGTCCGGCGTCCACATGTGAAACGGCACCGCCGAGATCTTGAAGGCGATCCCTGCGAAGACGAAGACGAGGCCGAACAGCAGACCGAGCGAGTTGCCCTGCGCGTAAGCGGCCGCGATGCCGCCGAACAGCGTCGTTCCCGAGAAGCCGTAGACGAGGCTGATGCCGTACAACAGGATGCCGCTGGCGAGTGCGCCGAGCACAAAATACTTCAGCCCGGCCTCCGCCGACCGCGTGTCGCGGCGCATGAAGCTCGCCAGCACATAGGCCGAGAGGCTCTGCAGTTCGAGGCCGACGTACAGCGTGAGCATGTCGCTGGCCGAAACCATCATGCCCATGCCGGCCGCGGAGAGCAGGATCAGCACCGGATATTCGGGACGCAGATCGTCGCCGCTGGTCCGCTGGAAAAAGTCCGGCGCCATCAGGATCGCCACCGCGGCGGCGATGAAGATCAGCACCTTGGCGAAAGCGGCGAACGCGTCGGCGCGGTACAGCCCGTCGAAGGCCGAACCGCCGTGACCGGCCGGCCCGAGCAGCGCGACGCAGGCACCGGCGAGGATCGCGACGGCGGTCCACGACACGGCGCGCGTCGAAGCGGAGCCGCCCCAGGCGGACACCAGCATCAGGACGATCGCGCCCGCGCCGAGGATCACCTCGGGCAGGGTCATGGCGAGATTGGCGGCGTAATCCATCAGTGCGCTTGTCCGTGGGCGGCGGCCGAAACCGCCTGATTGGGTTTGCCGGCGGTCGGCAGCGAATCGCTCACCGGCCGGGCGCGGTCGATCCGCTGCAACAGCACGCCGACGTCCTTGCGCATCGGGCCAAGGAAGCTTTCCGGATAGACCCCCATCCAGAGCGCGACCGCAGCGATCGGCGCAAGCAGCCAGAGTTCACGATGTGACAGATCCTGCATCTCCCGCACATCCTCCGACTTGATCTCACCGAACACGACGCGGCGATACAGATACAGCATATAGGCGGCGCCCAGGATGATGCTGGTCGTGCAGAGCAGGGCGATCCAGGTCGACACCTGATAGGTGCCCATCAGACTGAGGAACTCGGCGACGAAGCCGCTGGTGCCCGGAAGGCCGATCGATGCCATGGTGAAGAACAGGAAGAACAGGGCGTAGCGCGGCATGTTGATCGCTAGCCCGCCGTAGCGGCTGATCTCGCGCGTGTGCAGACGGTCGTAGATCACGCCGACGCACAGGAACAACGCGCCCGACACCAGCCCGTGGCTGAGCATCATGATCATCGCGCCTTCGATCCCCTGCCGGTTGAAGGCATAGAGGCCGATGGTGACGATCGCCATGTGCGCGACCGACGAATAGGCGATCAGCTTCTTCATGTCGGACTGCACGAGCGCAACCAGCGACGTATAGATGACCGCGATCGCCGACAGCCCGAAGATAAGCCAGGTGAGCTGCCCCGACGCTTCGGGGAACATCGGCAGGCTGAAACGCAGGAAGCCGTAGCCGCCGAGCTTCAGCAGGACACCCGCAAGGATCACCGACCCTGCGGTCGGCGCCTGCACGTGCGCGTCGGGAAGCCAGGTGTGCACCGGCCACATCGGCATCTTGACCGCGAACGAGGCGAAGAAGGCGAGCCACAGCCACGTCTGCGCATGCGCCGGGAAATCATGCGCCTGCAACGCCGGGATGCTGGACGTACCCGCGGTCTGCGTCATGTACAGCATCGCGATCAGCATCAGCAGCGAGCCGAGCAAGGTGTACAGGAAGAACTTGTACGACGCGTAGATCCGGTTCGCGCCGCCCCAGATCCCGATGATCAGGTACATCGGGATCAGCCCTGCCTCGAAGAAGAGGTAGAACAGGTACAGGTCCTGCGACGCGAAGGTGCCGATCATCAGCGTTTCGGTCAGCAGGAAGGCCGCCATATATTCCGGCACCCGATTGGTGACCGACCGCCAGCTCGCGCCGATGCAGATCGGCATCAGGAAGACGCTGAGCATGATCAGCATGAGCGCGAAGCCGTCGATGCCGAGATCCCAGCGAAAGAAGCCGAACGACGGGCCGTGCTCGACGAACTGCCATTGCGCGCCGCCGATCTCGTAATTGGCCCAGAGCAAGACGCCGAGCGCGAAATCGACCAGCGTCGCCGCCAGCGCCAGCGCTCGCGCGGTCGCCGCAGGGACGAACAGACAGGCGATCGCCGCAAGCGCGGGGATCAGCAGCATGATCGAAAGGATGGGCAGCCCGCTCATTGTGCGATCGCCCAGGTGACGACGGCGGTAAGACCGATCAGCATGACGAAG
>CAYQPM010000063.1:0-12696 GCA_964419295.1 uncultured Stakelama sp.
AGGCCGCCGACCTTGTCGGGCGCAAGCTCGCGCTCGACAATGGCGGCGCCTTTGCCGCCCTGGTCGCAGACATGCGGACCGAGGCGGAGCATGCTGACCTGATCGCGCTGATCGACATGGTCGACACGATCGCTCGCCGGCTCGCCACCGCCGATGCCGACGACAAGCTTGCCGCCAGCTATCCCTTCCTCACCATGACCTCGGTCGCGGTGTGCGGCTGGCTCATGGAACGCGAAGGCCGCCATGCGACCGGCGACGAGGACTTCGCGGTGGTGAAGCGCGCCGCCGTACGCTTCTACCTCGATCAGGTCGTACCGGAGGCGCACGGCCTGCGCGCCGCGGCGACCGCCAGCGCCGAGGTTCTGTACGCCGTCCCGGCGGAGGCATTCGCCGCGTGATTGCTGCTACAGCCTTGCGGCTGCCCCTCCACCCTTCGCTTGCGCGAACGGTCCCCTCCCGGCCGGGGGAGGAATGAAGAATGCCCTTTCCATTCCTCCCCGGAACGGGGAGGGGGACCGCCCGGCACAGCCGGGTGGTGGAGGGGCAGCCGCAGGCTGTCGCACCTTGGCATCATCCGTAAATTGCCCAAGAGACGATATATGTTTGACCTCGACGCCTATCTCGCCCGCATCGGCCTTCCCGCCCGCGTCACCCCCGATTCGGAAGGGCTCGGCCGGCTTCAACGCGAACATCGCCTGTCGATCCCGTTCGAAAACCTCGACGTGCGCCTCGGCCGCGGCATAGCGATCGACAGCGCCAGCGTTTTCGCCAAGCTCGTCACCGCAAAGCGCGGCGGCTATTGCTTCGAACAGAACCGGCTGTTCATGGACGCGCTGACGGCGCTCGGCTTCGCAGTCCGGCCCTTGCTCGCCCGCGTCTGGCTCGGCGCGACTGAAACCCCGCCGCTGACGCATACGTTCAGCCTGGTGACGATCGACGGCCGCGACTGGATCGCCGATCCGGGCTTCGGCGGCAGCCATGCGCCGGTGATGGCACTGGCCGACGGCTGGCAGGTCGAGGCGTCGGACGGCGCGACCTTCCGTCTGCAAGCGCAGGACGACGGCTGGATGCTCAGCCGCCGCGGCGATCCGGGGTCGACCGACGGACGCGGGGGCGGCGAAGGCTGGCAGCCGCAATACAGCTTCGACACCCGCGCGGTGTTCGACGCCGATCTCGCGCTGTCGAACCACTGGAGCGCGACATCCCCCGCGAGCCGCTTCACCGGCATGACGATCGCCAGCATCGTCCTGCCCCATGGCTTCGCCGCGCTGACCGATCGCCATTACCACCGCCGTGCGGGCGACAACACCACCCGCGCCGACATCACCGACCCGCGCGTCTATCGCATGCGCATGTCGCTGATGTTCGGCATCGACCTGACCCCCGAAGAGGTCGCAGGGCTGGAGCTGTTCTGATTGCGCGCGCGGGGGCGCGCCGGACGCAGGGGTACACAGCACGCGGCTTCATGTCGTCTTCTTTCGAGCAGGCGCGGACACCCTGCGATCCAGGTGAGCATCATCTGACGGTTCATCGACGATGATGGGGCGTTCAGGGCGATCGCCACGACCCGGCGGCCTGCCTTGGCCCGCCATTTACGCTTTCCCAAAGCTCCTCGGCTAGATGCCGGCGCCATGGTCGAAGGTCTGCGTAGCGGAGAGTGGGTGACGGCGGTACGCGTGCGGCGGATTTGCCTCCTGCTGCTCGCCACGACGATCCTCTGCTATGCCGCGTTGCTCGCCACCGCGCACGGCACGCTCGACAGCGCCGGTCGGCCGATCGGCACCGATTTTTCCGACGTCTACGCCGCAGGCCGGATGGCGCTCGACGGCCATGCCGCGGCGGCGTGGCATTGGGACGCGCATTACCAGGTCCAGCAGGCGATCCACCGGTCCGCGACGGTGCCCTTCTACGGCTGGCATTATCCGCCGCCGTTCCTGCTGATCGCCGCCGCCCTCGCGCTGCTGCCCTATATGGTCGCGCTCGCCGTGTGGCAGGGGATGACGCTCGCGATGGCGACGCTGGTCGCGCGCACCATCGTGCCGGGCAAGGCCACCACGCTCGCCGTCCTCGCGGCGCCAGTGACGTTCGTCTGCCTCGGCCATGGCCAGAACGCCTTCCTCACCGCCGCGCTGCTCGGCGGCGGCCTGCTGCTGCTCGACGGTCGGTCCTGGCTGGCCGGACTGCTGCTCGGCGCGCTCGTCTACAAGCCGCAATTCGCCGTGCTGCTGCCGGTCGTGCTGCTCGCCGCGGGCAACCGCCGTGCCTTCACGGGTGCCGCGCTGTCGTCACTCTGCATCATCGCGGCGACGCTGGCGATCTGGGGGTGGCCGGTGTGGGAGGCGTTCCGCGCTTCGCTGGCGCCGACGCGGACGATCGTCATCGAACAGGGCGGGACCGGCTGGGAAAAGATCGTCACGACCTTCGCCGCGGTCCGCATGCTCGGCGCATCGATCCCGTTCGGCTATGCCGCGCAAGGCCTGTCGACCGCGCTGTCGGTCATCGGCGCAGGGCTCGCCGCCCGCTATGCCAGCGCACACATGCGCGGCGCAACGGTGTGCGCGGCGGCACTGCTGTCGACGCCCTATGCGCTCGATTACGATCTGGTGATTCTCGGCGGCGCGCTCTGCTTCCTCGTCGCCGATGCGCGGGCGCGGGGATGGCTGTCGTGGGAGAAGAGTCTGCTCGCCCTCGCCTATCTCATCCCGCTGACCGGGCGACAACTCGCCGCGTTCTGCCTCGTGCCATTCGATTGGCTGACCGTCGTCGCGGTATTCGCGCTGGCGATGCGTCGCAGCTGGCGTCTCGACGGTGCGGCTTTATACGATCAGGCGCGCTCGCGCTCCAGCAGGTCGGCGGCATCGAGCCCGAGCAGGTCGATATAGCCGAGGATCCGCGGCCATTGCGTCTCGACGAAGTTCGCCCGCTCCGCCGCGCGCAGCTTCTCCGAGGCGCCGGGCAGCACGAACATGCCGACGCCGCGCCGCACCTCGACATAGCCGTCGTCCTGAAAGCTTTGATAGGCCTTGGCGACGGTCAGCGGGTTGGCGCCATGTTCGGCGGCGAACGCCCGGACCGAGGGAAGCTGGTCGCCGGCGCGATAGTCACCACGCAGGATACCTGCCGCGATGGTGCCGCGCAGCCGGATATAGACCGGGCTGTCCTCGTTGCTGAGCGCTGTCATGCTGGTTTAATACAGCAACGGGCGAAAAGGTCCACTGCCAACCGCTTATCCTCCCGCTCCGGGCCAATGCGAGACGATCCGCGCCATGTCCGGGCGGGGGCGTTCGTCGAGCGGCCGTCCCGGCGTGCCGATGAAGACGAAACCGGCGATGCGCTCGCCCGCCGTCCCGAACGCATCGCGCACCGTGTCGGAAAACGTCGGCCACCCGGTCAGCCAGCCGGCGGCGAAGCCCAGCGCATGGGCCGCGTGGAGCAGGTTCATCGTGGCGGCGCCCGCCGACAATTCCTGTTCCCACAGCGGAATATGGCTGGTGCTGCTGGGGGACGAGAGCACCACGACCAGCGTCGGCGCCTGTCGCGCGAACTGGTCGAGCGATTCGATCTCCGCCCGCGCGGCCTGCGGACGTTCCGCGCGATAGGCATCGACGAGCAGCGTCGACAGCGCATCGCGGTCGTCGACGATCACGAACCGCCACGGCGCCAGCTTGCCGTGGTCTGGCGTGCGCGCGGCGATGCCGATCATCCGCGCGAGCTGCGCCGCATCCGGCCCCGGCGCGACCAGATCGCGCGGCTTGCCGGATCGCCGGGTCGCGAGCAGCGTCAGCGGCGTGGAGATGTCGTTGAAGATCGTATCGGTCATCCGCTGCACATAGACATGGCCGGCGATGTTTACAGCGGGCGTCGAGCCGTTACGTTGCCGCCATCCGCCGCCCGGCACGGGACGGCGTTCGAGTTGGTTGGAGTCATCAAGGCCTATGGCGATCGCATCGGCGAGCGGGGGCGGCGTACCTGCCCATGCCCGCACCTTCCTCGGACACCCGCTCGGGCTGTTCATGCTGTTCTTCGCAGAGATGTGGGAGCGGTTTTCCTATTACGGCATGCGCGCCATCCTGGTCTTCTACCTGACCAAACATTTCCTGTTCGGCGAACAGCCCGCCTTCGCGGTCTATGGCGCCTATACCTCGCTGATCTACATCACGCCGATCATCGGCGGCTATATCGCCGATCGCTATCTCGGGCCGCGCAAGGCGGTGCTGGCGGGGGGCGTGCTGATCACCATCGGCCATCTGCTGATCGCTGCGGTCGAGGCGCCCGAAGGCGTGCAGGGCAGCGCGCTCAACGGCTTCTACCTCGCGCTTGCCTTCATCATCGTCGGCACCGGGTTCCTGAAGGCCAATATCTCGGTGCTGGTCGGCAAGCTCTACGCCCGCGACGACGTGCGCCGCGACGGCGCCTTTTCGATCTTCTACATGGGGATCAACACCGGCGCCTTCATCGGCCCGCTGCTGGTCGGCTATCTCGGCGAACGGATGGGCTGGTCCTATGGCTTCGCCGCCGCCGGCATCGGCATGGCGCTCGGCCTGGTCGTGTTCGTGCTGTTCCGCCGCGAATTGCACGATGTCGGCGAACCGGCGGTCCCGGCGACGCTGAAGGCGCGATCGGCGATCGGCGTACCGGTCGAATGGGCGATCTACCTCGGCGCGGTCGTCGCCATCGGGCTGGCGTGGTGGCTGGTGCGCAGCCAGGGCGCGGTCGGCACGTTGCTGATCGGCGCGTCGATCGTGACCATCGGTTACATCCTGCTCACCGCGTTCCGCTCTCTGCCCAAGGTGGAGCGCCACCGCATCTTCGCCGCGCTGTTCCTCGTCGCGCTGTCGCCGCTGTTCTGGGCGCTGTTCGAACAGGCGGGATCGTCGCTCAACCTCTACACCGATCAATCGGTCAATCGCACGGTGCTCGGCTGGGACATGCCGGCGTCGTGGTTCCAGTCGGTCAATTCCTTCTTCATCATCACGCTCGCGCCGCTGTTCGGCATGCTGTGGACCGCGATGGGCAAGCGCGGCATCGAACCGTCCGCGCCGTTCAAGTTCGGCATCGGCCTGATCCTCGTCGGCGCCGGCTTCTTTGCGCTGATCCTCGGCGCACCGGCCAGCGGGCTGACCCCGGCGATCTTCGTCATCCTGCTCTACATGCTGCATTCGATGGGCGAACTCTGCTTCTCGCCGATCGGCCTGTCGTCGATGACGCGGCTGTCGGTGGCGAACATGACCGGGCTGATGATGGGCACCTGGTTCCTCGCGACCGCGGCGGGCAATTTCATCGCCAGCCTGATCGCGCAGGCGACCGGTGGCGAAGGCGCCGGCCCGGCCCAGGTGCTCAGCGTCTATGGACGGATCGGCTGGTTCGCGATGGGCGTCGGCGTCGTCGTGCTCGTCGTCGCGCCGTTCATCACCCGGCTGATGCACCTCGACACGCTGGGCGATGCGCCCGACCACGCGCTGGCCGGCGAATCCGCGATCGGCGAACCGGCCGCCGCGGGCCTCGACACGCGCGACGAGCAGCGCCCGCGCTGACCGGAACGGCCCTCACCCTCCCGGCGCTGCGCGCCGGGAGGGTGAGGGCAGGGCGGTCCGCTACGCAGCGTCCGCTCTCCGGGCCACCACGGCGGTCACCGCGACATCCATCGTCACGTTGCCTACCGTCCGGAACAGGTCCGGCACCGTCTCCACCGCGACCAGCAGTCCCAGCGCCTCGATCGGCACGCCCATCGCGAACGCGACCGGCGCGACGCTGGCGAAGAAGCTGATCGTGCCGGGCAACGACACCGATCCCATCGTCGTGATCGCGGCGGTGGCGACGCCGGCGGCCAGCTGCCCCGGCCCGATCGGCACCCCCAGCCAATGGGCGACGTACAGCGCCACCGCCAGGTTCATCGCCGGGCTCGTCGCGCGGAATATCGCCACCGCCACCGGCAGCACGATGCCCGCCGTCGCCGGCGCGACGCCGATCTCCGCCGATCCCTTCAGCATCGCCGGCAGCGAGGCGAGCGAGGATTGCGTGCTGATCGCCACCGCCTGCGCCGGCGCGACCGCCCTGGCGAAAGCGCGGAACGACACGCCACCGCCGAACCGCGCCACCGGATAGCCCGCCAGCAGCACGACGAAGCCGATCGACGACACCAGCACGATATAATGGATCAGCGCGCCGAATGCCGCCGCGCCGGTGCGCGCGCCGACGCCATAGGCCAGCGCGAAGATGCCGATCGGCGCCAGTTTCAGCACCCATCCGATGATCACCAGCATCGCATCGGTGATCGACTGGAACAGGTCGGTCAGCCGCTTGCGCGACGCCTCCTCCAGCCGCGTGATCGCGAAGGCGAAGGCGAGCGTGAACACCGTCAGCGGCAGGAAGGCGTCGCCCGACGCCGCGGCGACGACGTTGGTCGGCACGATCGTGTCGAAGAAATCGGCGAGGGTCGGCACCTTGCCCATCGTCGGCGCGGCGGTCAGCGCGGCGCGCAACGCCGCGGCCCATGCCTCCGGCAGCGGCCACAGGTCGAGCAGCAACGGCATGACCAGCGCCGACATCAATGTCGTGCACCACAGCACGACGACGAACAGCACCACCGCGCGCCCCGCGATGCGCCCGGCGCGCGCCGCCTGCGCGGTCGCCGCGATCCCGGTCACCAGCAGCCCGACGATCAGCGGCACGATCACCATCTGCAGCCCGTGCAGCCACGCTTCGCCGATCGGCTGGGTGACGGTGGTGATGCGGAGCGCGACGTCCTTGTCGATGGCGACCGCTGCGATCCCCAGCGCGATGCCCAGGATCAGGGCCGACAGGATACGGGTGGCTTGCGACATCGGGTTCCTTGGCGCAACGGGGGAACGAAGCTTCAGGGCATAGCGGAACGGATCGCACGCAATGGCAAGGAAATACTTCGGCACCGACGGCATCAGGGGCGCGACCAACGCCGGCGCGATGACCGCGGCGATGGCGATGCGCGTCGGCATGGCGGCGGGCGCCTATTTCCAGCGCGGCGACCACAAGCATCGCGTGCTGATCGGCAAGGATACGCGCCTGTCGGGCTATATGCTCGAATCGGCGCTCGTCGCCGGTTTCACCAGCGTCGGCATGGACGTCATCATGGTCGGCCCGCTGCCCACCCCGGCGGTCGCGATGCTGACCCAGTCGATGCGCGCCGATATCGGCGTGATGATCTCGGCCAGCCACAATCCCTTCGCCGACAATGGCATCAAGCTGTTCGGGCCGGACGGCTACAAGCTGTCCGACGACGCCGAACTCACCATCGAACAGCTGATCGACGGTGCCGAACGGGGCGAGGTGCCGCTCGCGCCGTCCGCCCAGATCGGGCGCGCGCGCCGGATCGAGGACGCACAGGGGCGCTACATCCACTTCGCCAAGGCGACCTTTCCCGAAAACCAGCGCCTCGACGGGCTGCGGGTGGTCATCGATTGCGCGAACGGTGCGGCGTACAGGGTCGCGCCGTCGGCACTGTGGGAACTGGGCGCGGACGTCATCTCGATCGGCGTCACCCCCAACGGCACCAACATCAACGACGGCGTCGGATCGACCGCCCCGCAGGCGCTGTCCGAAACCGTGGTGGCGAGCGGCGCCGACATCGGCATCGCGCTGGACGGGGATGCCGACCGGCTGATCATCGTCGACGAACACGGCAAGGTCGTCGACGGCGACCAGTTGATGGCGACGATCGCCTCGTCCTGGGCGCGCCGCGGACGGCTCGCCGGCGGCGGGCTGGTGGCGACGGTGATGTCCAACCTGGGCCTCGAACGGCATCTGTCGGCGCAGGGGCTGGGCCTCGTCCGCACCGCGGTCGGCGACCGCTACGTGCTCGAAAAGATGCGTTCGTCGGGCTATAACGTCGGCGGCGAACAGTCCGGCCACATCATCCTGTCGGATTACGGCACCACCGGCGACGGCCTGGTCGCCGCGTTGCAGGTGCTGGCCGAACTCAAGCGCGCGGGCGCCCCGGCGAGCGAGGTGCTGCACCGTTTCGAACCGCTGCCGCAATTGCTCAAGAACGTCCGCTTCGCCGGCGGCAAGCCGCTCGACGTCGATTCGGTCAAATCGGTGATCGCCGCGGCCGAGGCGGAACTCGCCGGCACCGGCCGCCTCGTCATCCGTCCCTCCGGCACCGAGCCCGTGATCCGCGTGATGGCCGAGGGCGACGATGCGCGACAGGTCGAAACCATCGTCGATCGCATCTGCGACGCCGTCCGTCAGGCGGCCGCCTGATGCTCGACATGCGTCCCGACTGCGAACGCTGCGGCGCCGACCTTCCCGCCGACGCGCCGGGAGCGTTCATCTGCTCGTTCGAATGCACCTATTGCGCTGAATGCGCCGATGCGCTGGACGAGCACTGCCCCAATTGCGGCGGCGAACTGCTCGATCGCCCGACCCGCGTCGGGAAAGCGCTGAAGGCCAACCCCGCCTCGACCGAACGGCGCTTTCAAAGCTGATGCGCAGGCCGCGAAGTCGGGGAGGCTGCGGCAGCTTTCTTTCTCTCTGCGCCCTCTGCGCCTCTGCGCGAAAAAGGTGATCCACGCGGAGACGCGGAGAAGAAGATGAGAGATGCACCCTTACCTCTCTCCGTCATCCCGGCGAACGCCGGGACCCATGGTGTCGATGTCGGTGGTTGGTGCGCGTCATCCTTGCGGTTGCGGGTCCATGGGTCCCGGCGTTCGCCGGGATGACGATCGGGGGTAGGTGATCCTTTCACCTTGCCCTCTTCTTCTCCGCGTCTCCGCGGGAATCACCCGTCTTCAGCAAACGCGCTGTCCTACACGTCGCCGAAATGGCATAGCCGCCCCATGACGCGCCCGCACCAAAGCGCCGCCCCCCAGCACGACCGGACGCCACCCCGCGCGGAGCGATTGCGTTGCCGACGTAGTGGCAACTTCGGCAACTTCCGGCGCGGCGCGTGATCCCGCGCGTCCTCATCGTCGCCGGCTCCGATTCGGGCGGAGGTGCCGGTATCCAGGCGGATATCAAGACCGTCACGATGCTCGGCGGCCATGCCATGACCGCGATCACCGCGATCACCGCGCAGAATACGCTGGGCGTGCAGGCGGTCCACGCCGTGCCCGTCGACATCGTCGTCGCGCAGATGCGCAGCGTCATCGACGACATCGGCGTGGACGCGGTCAAGATCGGCATGATCGGGTCCGCCGCGACGGCGCAGGCGGTGGCGGACGTGCTCGACGCGCTGGACGTGCCGATCGTCTTCGATCCGGTGATGATCGCCACCAGCGGCGCGATCCTCGCGGATGCGCCGACGATCGCGGCGTTCGAACGGTTGATGCGGCTCGCCTCGGTGACGACGCCGAACATCCCCGAAATGGCCGCGCTCGGCGGCGAAGCGGCGGTGCTGGCGCACGGCTGCCACGTCGTCGCCAAGGGCGGCCATGGCGAACAGGCGATGATCACCGACCGTCTGCTGTCGCCCGGCGGGGAAATCCGTCGGCTGGTCGGCAAACGCTTCGACACCGACGATACGCATGGCACGGGCTGTACGCTGGCGAGCGCGCTGGCGACCAACCTCGCCAGCGGCCTGGGGATCGAGGATGCGTTCGTGAAGGCGGTGCGCTTCGTCCGCATCGCGCTGCTCGCCGCCCCGGGCCTCGGCACGGGACATGGACCGATGGGGCACGCCCTGGGCGTCGTTCCGTTCGACGAACTGGAAGGCTGAATGCCGGGACTGAAACACGAAAAGACCTGCCTGCCGCCCGTCGCCGGGGTGGACGAAGCCGGGCGCGGCCCGCTCGCCGGGCCGGTGGTCGCCGCCGCGGTGGTCCTGCCCGCCAAGGGGATTCCGCGCGGCATCGACGATTCCAAGAAGCTGCCGGCCGCCGAACGCGAACGCCTGTGCGGCCTGATCCAGGCGCGCGGCGTGTTCGGCATCGGCATCGTCGAGCCGGCGGAGATCGACACGCTCAACATCTATTGGGCGACGATGAAGGCGATGACGCTGGCGGTCGACGCGCTGGTCGCGCGGCTCGGCTGCGATCCCGGCCATGTGCTGGTCGACGGCAACCGCCTGCCGCGCTGGTCCTACCCCGCGACCGCGATCGTCTCGGGTGACGCGCACAGCCTATCGATCGCCGCCGCCTCGATCGTCGCCAAGCACAGCCGCGACCTGATCATGCTCGATCATGCCGCGGCGCATCCGCATTATCACTGGCATTCGAACAAGGGCTATGGCTGCAAGCATCACCTCGCCGCGCTGATCGAACATGGCCCGACGCCGATTCACCGCCGCAGCTTCGCGCCGGTCGCCGCCGCTTATGCCCGAATCACGCCCGGCGCGGTCGTCGGGGACGGTCAGGGCGCGCTCGCGCTGGCCGATGGCTAACCAAATTCGCCGATGAGTCTTTTCCGTCACACCCCCACGGCTTGGGCCGGGGCCGAATTCCTCGCCCCATATCTTGGGCGGCAGGCATGATCTCGGGCGTCGTTAACCGGATCGCAGGCAATATCGTTAACCAATGTCCGCTTGACGCGAGTCCGGTGTTTGACGCGAATAGGCGGACAAGGGGGACGTAATGGCGGTTATCGAGAAGGTCAGGCAACCGCGGGTCGCGGTGTGCGCGGCAGCGGCGACTCCGGTCCTGCCGCTCGACAGCATCGTGCGCGGCGATTGCATCGCGGCGATGCGCGCGCTGCCCGACAAGTCGGTCGACATGGTCTTCGCCGATCCGCCCTACAACCTCCAGCTCGGCGGCGAGCTGTTCCGTCCCGACGGGAGCCACGTCGATGCGGTCACCGACGATTGGGACAAGTTCGACACCTTCGCCGCCTATGACGCCTTCACCCGCGCCTGGCTGGCGGAAGCGCACCGCATCCTCAAGGACGACGGCACGATCTGGGTGATCGGCAGCTACCACAACATCTTCCGCGTCGGCACCGCGGTGCAGGATCTCGGCTATTGGATCCTCAACGACATCGTCTGGCGCAAGGCCAACCCGATGCCGAACTTCCGCGGCACCCGCTTCACCAACGCGCACGAGACGCTGATCTGGGCGTCGAAGGGCGAGAAGGCGAAATACACCTTCAACTATCGCAGCATGAAGACGCTGAACGACGAGCTGCAGATGCGCTCCGACTGGGAATTCCCGATCTGCGGCGGCGGCGAACGCTTGAAGAAGGACGGCGTGAAGGTCCACCCGACCCAGAAACCCGAAGCGCTGATCTACCGCATCCTGCTCGCCTGCACCAAGCCGGGCGACGTCGTCGTCGATCCCTTCTTCGGCACCGGCACCACCGGCGCGGTCGCCAAGCGCCTGGGCCGCCGCTGGATCGGGATCGAGCGCGAGGGCGATTACATCGCCGCGGCCGAGGAACGCATCGCCGCCGCGCTGCCGCTCGACGAATCGGCGCTCGCCACGATGCAGAGCCCGCGCCAGCAGCCCAAGGTGGCGTTCGGCGTGCTGGTCGAGAACGGCTATCTGGTGCCCGGCGCGGTGCTTACCGACGCCAAACGCCGGTTCCGCGTGACGATCCGCGCCGACGGCAGCCTGTTGTCGGATTGCGGCGCGACCGGATCGATCCACAAGCTCGGCGCGACCTTGCAGAACGCGCCCGCCTGCAACGGCTGGACCTTCTGGCACCACGAAGCGCCGGGCGAGGGCGGCGGCAAGCTGCAACCCATCGACACGCTCCGCCAGACCTACCTCCTCGCAACGCAGCCCTGATCGTCATTCCTCCCCAGCACAGCTGGGGAGGGGGACCGCCCGCGCAGCGGGTGGTGGAGGGGCCGCCGCAGGCGGTGCGTCACGACCGGCGCCACCTCCCCCCGTTCGCTCGGGGAGCAAGAAGGCGGCTTGCCTTGTTGGACGCGACGCACGACACACCGGCGATGACGCTCCACCTCCGCCCCGTCCAGTTCGTCGACACCCCCATGACGCACGCGGACGGCGCCGTGGCGCGGCTCGCCGGCGGCATGCAATGGTTCGCCGCCTATGAGGTGATCGAGGACGGCGCCCGCCGCACGATTCCCGTCGCCGATGTGGCGACGCTCGGCGAGCGCGCCACTACCCTCCACGCCGCGATCACCGCGCCGCGGCCCGCGCTCCAGCTCGGCGATCGCACGCTGCGCCTCGACCAGCCGCTGGTCGCCGGCATCCTCAACGTCACCCCCGACAGCTTTTCGGACGGGGGCCTGCACGGCGAGGATCCCGCCGCCGCCGCTGCCGCCGGCGTCGACATGGCGGCGGCCGGCGCCGCGCTGGTCGACCTCGGCGGGGAATCGACCCGCCCCGGCGCGGCGCAGGTGTGGGAGGGTGACGAGATCGCCCGCGTCGTGCCCGTCATCGAACGCCTGGCGCGCAGCGGCACGCCGGTGTCGATCGACACGCGCAAGGCCGCGGTGATGGAGGCGGCGCTCGCCGCCGGCGCGCACTGCGTCAACGATGTGTCCGCGCTGCTCTGGGACGACCGCGCGCTCGACGTGGTGGCGCGTGCGGACTGCCCGGTGGTGCTGATGCACTCCCCCGATCCGAAGGAGGGCGGCCACGCGCGCACCGGCTATCGCGACGTGCTGACCGATGTGTTCGACTGGCTGGAGGCCCGGATCGCCGCCGTCGCCGCCGCCGGCGTGGCGCGCAGCCGCATCCTCGTCGATCCGGGCATCGGCTTCGGCAAGTCGCTGGCCGACAATCTCGCGCTGATCAACGGCATCGCGATCTTCCACGGGCT
>CAYQPM010000064.1:0-12574 GCA_964419295.1 uncultured Stakelama sp.
TGGCCGATGGCGGACGCCCGCGGGCTCGACCCGGCGGCGGAGCAGGAGATCGACTGGCTGATCCGGCTAGTCGGCGAGATTCGCGCGGCGCGAACCGAACTGAACGTCCCGCCCGGCGCGCGCCTGCCGCTGCACGTGCGCGATGCCGGTGCGCTCACCGAGGAGCGTCTGGGCAGGCAGGCTGCGGTGCTCGCCCGGCTCGCCCGCGTCGATCGTGCCGACGGCGAGGTGATGGGCGGCGCCGCGCAGGTCGTGGTGGAAGAGGCGACGTTCGTCCTGCCGCTTGAGGGCGTCATCGACCTCGACGCCGAACGCACGCGCCTGACCAAGGGCATCGCCGCCGCCGCGAAGGAACGCGACGCGCTCGCCGGCCGGCTCGGCAACCCGAGCTTCGTCGAACGCGCCAAGCCCGAAGCGGTGGAAAAGGCTAAGGCCGATCACGCCGACAAGGCAGCCGAGGCAGACCGGCTGGCGGCGGCACTCGCCCGGCTCGGCTGACCGGGCAGGGGGGCGGTCGCAGTCGATCGGTCCCCGGCCGCAGCTCCCCGCAAAGCCCAAGCCCACGTCCTGCCGGAGAAGGTCAGAATCCAGACCGGCGAACCTCGATCGAACCGCGCGCCCATCTCCGCCACCGGGCCGCCGCCAAGGCAACGCCAACCCACCCGGAGAAAACGTCACCCCGGACGCGTAGGGGGGATTACACCCCCCGAACACACCCCTCCTTCGTCATCCCCGCGAAGGCGGGGATCCATAAACGCTGACGCTGCTGACAGAGCCGCAAGGCCAGCCAATATGGATCCCCGCCTCCGCGGGGATGACGAGGTCGTGTGCTCGAAGGGGACACTTGCCGGCCCGTTCCGGGCTCACCGTTCCGCACATCGCCAGCTTCCGCTCATGCAGAACGGTGGATGCAGCAACCCCAAGGCCGCGCCCCCGCGATCATGACTAACGCGCCTCTCCACCATCTCCGCCTCGCCGGCAAAGGCCGGGGTCCACGCTGGCGAACCTCGATCGACCCGCGCGCTTCTGCGGCAAAGGGCCGCGCCAAGGCAGCGCCAACTCACCGGCGAACACATCACCCCTGACGTGTTCCGGGAATTATACCCGCCAAACACGTCCCTTCTTCGTCATCCCCGCGAAGGCGGGGATCCATAAACGCTGACGCTGCTGACAGAGCCGCAAGGCCAGCCAATCTGGATCCCCGCCTGCGCGGGATGACGAGGTCGTGTTCGAAGGGGGACACCGCCGACCCGTTCCGGGGTCCACCGTTCCGCACATCGCCGGCCTCCGCTACTGGGGCGGCCGTGACAGATCGTCGGGTTCGGCACGACGGCCACCGCCGTCCTTCCCGGCAGGACGGCGACGCGCGCCGAAGAGACACGGTGGTTTCCGCAACCCCAAGGACGCACCCCCGCGATCACGACCAACGCGCCTCCCGACCATCTCCGGTCCCCCACGGAGAAGGTCCGGCCTGTCCTACACGCGGGAAATCTGCCAGCGTTCCGGCATGACCCTCATCGCCTCATCCGTCCCGTCCGCTCGTGTCTCGTCGCGCGCAGGATGTCCGCTTCCGATATAGTGGCAACTTCGGCAACTTCCGCGCGTCCAGCCGTCGCCGTCCCGTCTCCGAATCACCCGTTCCCCGCCGGCATCAACGCCACAGCTGATAGGATCCGTCCGTGCCCAGACCCCAGCGCGACCTGACTTCGGGCGGAATCGCCGGCACCCTGCTCGCCTTTGCGCTCCCGACGCTGGGATCGAACATCCTCCAGTCGCTCAACGGGTCGATCAACGCGATCTGGGTCGGCCGCTTCCTCGGCGAAGGCGCGCTCGCCGCCACGTCCAATGCCAATATCATCATGTTCCTGATGTTCGGCGCGGTGTTCGGCTTCGGCATGGCATCGACGATCCTCGTCGGGCAGAGCTTCGGGCGCCGCGACGTCGAAGGCGCACGGCGGGCGTTCGGCGCGGCGATCGGGCTGGTGCTGGCGGGATCGGTGGTGATCGCGATCCTCGGCTGGCTGTTCTCGTCGGAGATCCTGCACCTGCTCGCGACGCCGGGCGACGCCATGGCGCTGGCGCAGGCCTATCTTCAGGTGATCTTCCTCGGCCTGCCGGCCTCGATGCTGCTCGTCCTCATCATGATGGGCCTGCGCGGCACCGGGGATTCGCTGACGCCCCTGTGGTTCATGGGGTTGAGCGTGGTGCTCGACAGCGGGCTCAACCCGCTGCTGATCGCCGGCATCGGGCCGTTTCCGCGGCTCGGCATCGCCGGCTCGGCCTGGGCGACGCTGATCGCCAACCACCTCGCGGTCGCCGCGCTCGTCGCCTATGTCTATGCGAAGGACCTGCCGATCCGCCTGCGCGGGCATGAACTCGCGTGGATCCGCCCGAGTCGCGAGCTTGCCGGCACGATCGTGCGCAAGGGCCTGCCGATGGGCGCGCAGATGCTGGTGATGTCGTCCGCCGGCCTGACCATGGTCGGGCTGGTCAACCGCCAGGGCGTCGACACCGCCGCCGCCTATGCCGTGTCGCAACAGCTGTGGACCTATATCCAGATGCCCGCGCTCGCGATCGGTGCGGCGGTCAGCGCGATGGCCGCGCAGAACATCGGCGCCGGCCGGTGGGACCGCGTGGCGAGCGTCACCCGCTATGGCGTGCTCTACAATATCGCGCTCACCGGCGTGATGGTCGCCGCGGTGATCCTGTTCGATCGGCAGGTGATGACGCTGTTCGTGCCCGGCACCAGCCCCGCCCTGCCGATCGCGCGCCATATCCAGCTGATCGCGAGCTGGAACTTCGTGGTGTTCGGCGTGACCATGGTGCTGTTCTCCACCGTCCGCGCCAACGGCGCGGTGCTCGCGCCGCTGCTGTTCCTGTTCATCTCGATGTATCCGATCCGCATCGGCTTCGCTCTGGGCGCGCACCGCTGGCTGGGCGCCGATTCGTTGTGGTGGAGCTTTCCGATGGGGTCGGCGGTGAACCTCGTCATGGCCGCGCTCTATTATCGCTACGGCAACTGGCGACGCGGCAGCCTCGTCGTGCAGCCCGATCCCGACGAGGCGCACGAACACAGCCATACCGTCGCGGAGCCCGGCGGCCGGTTGCAGCCGACGGGGTAGGGCGGGTGTCAGGCGGGCACCATCACCTCGATCGCGCCCGCCGCCACCCGCGCGGTCACCGGCGTATGCGCCAGCACCTCGCCGTCGATCGAGATCGGCAGCGACGGCTTGGTATCGATCTTGAGCGCCTTGCCCGAAAAGCTGACGGTGTCCTGATGCCGGGAGTCGCTGCCGAAAAAGCTCGCCGCCCAATGCTTGGCGAGCGTCCGCTTGTACCGGCCGGTCACCGCCTGCACCACGATCTCGCCCGAATTGATGCTCGCCTCGTCCACCAGCCAGGTGCCGCCATGATAGGGGCCGTTGGAGATGCGTACCTCCACCACCCGCATCGTCTTCACCTCCCGCCCGTCGTCGACGGTGAGGATGAACGGCTTGAACCGGGCGAACTGCCACGTCGCCCAGCCGAAATAACCGATGCGGCCCAGCACCTTCTTCAGGCCGTGCGGCACCGTCTCGGCGATCTGCGGGCTGATCCCCATCGCCGCGCAATTGGCGAAATAATCGTCGTCGATCATGCCCAGGTCGATCCGCTTCGGCTTGCCCGTCCGGATCGCCTCGACCGCGCCCTCGATATCGAGCGGCAGGCCCAGCGTCCGGGCGAAGCTGTTCGCGGTGCCGAGCGGCAGCACGCCCAGCACCACGTCCTTGCCGACGAGCAGGTCGACCAGACCGCTGACCGTGCCGTCGCCGCCGCCCAGGATCACCAGCTGCGGCTTTTTCGCCAGCGCGGTCTCGACCGTCTTCTCCAGGTCCTTCGGGTTCTTGACAGCATGCGCGTCGACCGGGAACGGCAACCCCTTCATCGCGGCGCAGGCGTGCTTGAACAGCTTCTGCCCCTTCCGCGACTTGGCGTTGACGATCAGCGCGGCGGACGTGAACTGGGTCATGGAATTCCGATCGGTTACGGGTGCGCAACGCTTGGCAAGCGGTGCGCGATCCCTCAAAGCGCGCGCGATCGTCAAGCAGGATGCGTCATGACCGCTGCCTACCCCGCCCTTCGTCTGCGCCGCACCCGCGCGTCCGCCTGGAGCCGGCGGATGCATGCCGAAACCGTGCTGACCGCGGCCGACCTGATCTGGCCGATGTTCGTCGTCGACGGCGATGGGGTGGAACAGCCGATCGCCAGCCTGCCCGGCGTCTCGCGCTGGTCCGTCGATGGCATCGTGGCGCGGGCGCGGGAGGCGCGAGACCTCGGCATCCCCTGCGTCGCGCTGTTCCCCTACACCCCCGCCCACCTCAAGACCGACGACGGGCGCGAGGCGCTCAACCCCGACAATCTGATGTGCCGCGCGACCCGCGCGATCAAGGATGCGGTGCCGGAAGTGGGGGTGCTCACCGACGTGGCGCTCGATCCCTACACCAGCCACGGCCATGACGGGCTGGTCGATTCGGCGGGCTATGTCGTCAACGATGCCACCGTGGACCTGCTGATCGCGCAGGCGCTCAACCAGGCGCGCGCCGGGGCGGATATCATCGCGCCATCGGACATGATGGACGGCCGGATCGGCATGATCCGCAGCGCGCTGGAGGGGGAGGGCGCGCAGAACGTCCAGATCATGAGCTACGCCGCCAAATACGCCAGCGGCTTCTACGGCCCGTTTCGCGATGCGGTCGGCAGCGGCGGCCTGTTGAAGGGCGACAAGAAGACCTATCAGATGGACGCCGCCAACGCCGAAGAGGCGCTGCGCGAAGTCGCGCTCGACCTGGCCGAAGGCGCGGACAGCGTCATGGTCAAGCCAGGCCTGCCGTATCTCGACATCATCGTGCGGGTGAAGACCCGGTTCGAAGTGCCGGTCTTCGCGTATCAGGTGTCGGGCGAATATGCGATGATCGAGGCGTCGGTCGCGGCCGGCGCGGGGGACCGCGATGCGCTGGTGCTGGAAACGCTGATGGCGTTCAAGCGCGCCGGTTGTTCGGGCGTGCTGACCTATCATGCGGCGCATGCCGCCCGGCTGCTGAATGGTTGAGCCCGATACGTCGGCCGCGCCGGGCATCGGCCGCGCCGGCCGCTGGCTGTTCGTCGCCACGATCCTCGCCGGATCGTTCCTGCTGTTCCTCGTCCAGCCGATGGTCGCGCGCATGGCGCTGCCGCGGCTCGGCGGCGCGCCGGCGGTGTGGAATTCGGCGATGCTCGTCTATCAGACGCTGCTGCTCGCGGGCTATGCCTATGCCCATGCGCTGGCCCGCATCCGGCCGATGCTGCAGGCGATCGTCCACCTGTGCGTCCTCCTCGTCGCCGCGGCGTGGCTGCCGATCGGGCTGCGGCTGGTCGGCCATCCGGGCGGCGTCAGTCCGGCGCTGTGGGTGCCCTGGCTGCTCGGCGCGTCGATCGGGCCGCTGTTCTTCGCGGTGTCGGCGCAGGCGCCTTTGGTGCAACGCTGGTTCAGCATCGCGAGCCGGGGCGGCGATCCCTATGCCCTCTATGCGGCATCGAACTTCGGCAGCTTCGGCGGGCTGATCGCCTATCCCCTGCTCGTCGAGCCGCTGATGGCGCTGCGTCGGCAGAGCCTGTTGTGGAGCGGCGGCTATGTGTTGCTAATCCTGCTGGTGATCGCCTGCGCGGTCCGCCTGCCGCGCCGCGCCGCCAGCGATGTCGCTCTGCCGACGAGCGTCGGTGCGCCGCGTGGACGCGTCCTGCACTGGATCGTCCTGGCGCTCGTGCCCTCCGGCCTGATGCTGGCGACCTCCACCTATATCACCACCGATATCGTTGCGATGCCGCTGCTGTGGGTGCTGCCGCTGGGCCTGTACCTGCTCAGCTTCACGATCGCGTTCGCCGCCAACCGCGAGCTCGCCGACCTGCTGACCCGCGTCGCGCCGATCACCATCCTGCTGTTCGGCGGGGTGATGATCGGCGGCTTCAACGAATCGCCGCTGATCAACGTCGCGGTCGCGCTGACGCTGCTCTTCATGGTCTCGGTCGCGCTGCACACGCAGATGTACCGGTTGCGGCCGGAGCCCGACCGGCTGACCGGTTTCTACCTGGCAATGGCGTTCGGCGGCGCCCTCGGCGGCGTGTTCGCCGGCCTTGTCGCGCCGGTGGTGTTCGACTGGACCTACGAATATCCGATCCTCGTCTTCGCCGCCGGATTGCTCGTGCCACAGGTGTTCCTGACCCATGGCATCCGGGGCCTGTGGACGACTCCCGGCAGGCGGCGGCTCGCCTATGCCTTCGTCGTCGTCACGCTCGCCGTCCTCGCCGGGCTCACCTTCCGTGGCCCCGCCGACCTGTTCGGCGAAGGGCATCAGGGTCTCACCTTCATCGTGGTCGCCGCGATCGGCGTTCTGTCGGTGGGCGCGCGCCCGTCCTATGCATTGATCCTCGCGGTGACGCTGGTGATCTTCGGCGGCGCGCGCGCGGTCGAACTGTCGCTCGAAAAGGGTGCGCGGACGCGAAGCTATTTCGGCGTCTACACCGTCCGCGATCGCGGCGGCGTCCGCGAACTGGATCATGGCACCACCGTCCACGGCATCCAGTTCATGGGCAATCCCGTGCTCGAACGGCTGCCGACCACCTATTACGCGCCGCCCTCGGGGATCGGCGAGGCGATGGAGGCGCTGCCGCGGCTCTTCGGCGCGAATGCACGCGTGGGCGTCGTCGGCCTCGGGACGGGAACATTGGCCTGCTACGCCCAACCGGCGCAGCGCTGGCGCTTCTACGAGATCGACCCCGCGGTCATCCGCATCGCGCGCGATACCGGCCAGTTCACCTATCTCAAGGACTGCCTGCCGAACCCGACGATCCGCATCGGCGATGCAAGGCTCAGCCTTGAGGAGGATGCCGCCGCCAGCCTCGACCTGCTGGCGCTCGATGCGTTTTCCTCGGACGCGATCCCGATGCACCTGATGACGCGCGAAGCGTTCGCGGCCTATGCGCGCGTGCTCCAGCGAAAGGGTGTCCTGCTGGTCCACATCTCGAACCGCTTCCTCGATCTGGAACCGGTGGTGGCGGCCGCGGCCAACGACGGCGGCTGGCACGCGATGAAGCTGTTCTACCAGCCGCCGCGCTACACCGCGGTGGCTTCGCCCAGCCAGTGGATCGCGCTGTCGCGTGATGCCGACACGTTGCGCACGCTCGCGGCCGGCAACCGGCGCTGGCAGCCGCTGCGCGCCCGCGCCGGCTTTGCGGCGTGGACCGACGATTATTCCACCATCCTGCCGCTCCTCAAATGGCGCAGGTGATGCGGTAGGCTCCGACGCCCCCGGTCAGGCCGCGGGCAGGCTCGCCTGGATCCGATCGATCGTCGCGCTCTGCCGCTCGCTTGCCGCCACGGTGCGTTCGCGCAGCGCGGTCAACGTCGGATAGGCCGGCGCCAGCGTCGCTGCCCGATCGGTGGCCATCGCATCCACGTCGGTCAGCAGCGACGACGTTTGTGCACGCCAGTCATCCAGCGCGGCCAGAGCGGTCTGCGCGTCGAGCCACGCATCGCTGCCCACCGCCTGTCCCTTGGCTCGCGACGCGGCGGCGGTCGCCTTCTGCGCATCCGTGTCGAACCCTTTCGTCAGCCGGTCGAGCGTCGCGCCCGCCGCCGCGATCCGGGTATCGAGCGCCGGATCGGGTTGCACCGCCACCACCGGAACCTCGGGTTCCGCAAAGCCCAGCTTTTCGATCGGACGCGGCGCCAGCGACGGATAGTTCGTCGCGTCGCGCGCGCATCCGCCCAGAACGCTGGCGGCAATCAGGAGCGCTGCGGGCGCAAGGGTGGCGGCGGTTTTCATGGGAATGGCTGTATGCGGGGGAAGAAATTGGCGCAACGGACTTGCGTCCTGCGGATCGTCTGCTATCAGCGCGCCTCCAAGTGCGCCCGTAGCTCAGCTGGATAGAGCATCAGACTACGAATCTGAGGGTCGGACGTTCGAATCGTTCCGGGCGCACCAGGATATCTACCCCGCTCAAGTCCCTGACTTGGCGGGGTTTTTCATATGCGGCGTTTAGCGCCTCGGGGCGGGGGGTGCGCTGGTGCCGTGCAGCGGCTAAGTCCCGCCGATGTTCCGCAAGATCCTGTCGCTGTTCGAACCCTTCATCCTGATGCTGCTCGGCACCGTGTTGCTGGCGAGCGTGCTGCCCGCCCGTGGTGGATTCGCGCCGATCGCGGCTGCGGCGGCGGACGTCGGCATCGTGCTGCTGTTCTTCCTGCACGGTGCCAAATTGTCGCGCGACGCCATCTGGGAAGGCGCACGAAACTGGCGTCTCCACCTTGCGGTTCTGGCGACGACCTTCCTTCTGTTTCCGCTGCTCGGGCTGGCGCTGGGTCATCTGCCGGGATTGACCGGCCCGGTCACTGCGGGGCTGCTGTTCCTCACGCTGCTGCCCTCCACGGTGCAATCCTCGATCGCCTTCACCGCCATCGCTCGCGGCAACGTCGCCGCCGCGGTGTGCAGCGCATCCTTCTCCAACTTGCTGGGGATCGTGCTGACCCCGGCGCTAGTCGCGCTGCTGATGGGCGGCGTTGGCGGGCAGGGGAGCGGCATCTCGCTCTCCGCGGTCGAGTCGATCGTCGGCCAATTGCTGGTGCCTTTCGTCGCCGGGCACCTGCTGCGCCCGTGGATCGGTGGCTTCGTCGCGCGGCAGAAGGCGCTGCTGACGATCGTCGACCGGGGTTCGATCCTGCTGGTCGTCTACACCGCATTCGGCGCAGCGGTGGTCGAGGGGTTGTGGAGCCGCATTTCCGGTGGCGACCTCGCGCTGATCGGGACGATCTGCGTGCTGTTGCTGGCGGTCGTCCTCGCCGCCACCTGGCTCGCCGGGCGCGCGCTGGGCTTCACCCGCGAGGATGCGATCGTGCTGTTGTTTTGCGGTTCCAAGAAGAGCCTGGCGTCCGGCGTACCGATGGCGGGCGTGCTGTTCCCGGCGGCTCAGGTCGGCGCCATCCTGCTGCCGGTGATGCTGTTCCACCAGATCCAGCTGATCGCCTGCGCCGTGATCGCGCGCCGCTATGCCGATGCGACCACCATCGCCGACGCCGATCGTTCGACTAGGCCGTAGCTGCCGCGACCGCCGCCAGCACCTGCTCCGCCAGTTCGGGACGGCAGATCAGCAGGTCGGGGAGCAGCGGGTTGGCGCAATTATAGACGAGCGGGCTGCCGTCGATACGCGAAGCGTGCAGCCCCGCGGCAAGCGCCACCGCGGCGGGTGCGCAATTGTCCCACTCATATTGCCCGCCATCGTGCAGGTAGATGTCGGCCCGGCCGTCGACCACCGCCATCGCCTTCACGCCGGCGGATCCCATGCCGACGCGCGTAGTCGCCAGCGCCAGCCCGACCCGTTCGACCATGTCGGTCGCACGGGTGCGGCTGACCACCATCCGCGGCGGCTCGGCGCATGGCCGTCCGGCGCAGCGCGTCTCGGCCGTGGTATAGATACGTCCCGTCATCGGAACGGCGACCGCGCCGACCGCCGGGCGCCCGTCGATCGCCAGCCCGATATGCACCGCCCAATCGTCCAGCCCCTCGGCATAGTCGCGGGTCCCGTCCAGCGGATCGACGATCCATACCCGTGCCGCCGAGCAGCGCGCCCGATCGTCGATCGATTCCTCCGACAGCACGAAATCGTCGGGCCGGGCCGCGCGCAGCCGGTCGAGGATCAGCAGGTTCGCCTCACGATCGCCCACATCGCCCAGCGCTTTGCCCGACAGGCCCTGCCTCCTGCGGATCGCGAGCAGCAGCGCGCCCGCCTCCTGGGCGACGCTACGCGCCAGTTCGACGTCGGTCACAATTCGAAACTCCACACACCCAGCACATGTTCGACGATCCGTTCCGCCGCAGCCTCGGCGCTTTCGCTGGCGGTGTCGATCCGGACATCGGGTCGTTCGGGCGCTTCGTAAGGGCTGGAGATACCGGTGAAATGCGGGATCTCACCGGCCCGCGCCTTCGCATAGAGGCCCTTGACGTCGCGCGCCTCGGCAGCCGCCAGCGCGGTGTCGACGAAGATCTCGATGAACTCGCCGGGCGGCATCAGCGCGCGCACCATGTCCCGTTCGGCACGGAACGGCGAGATGAAGGCGGTCAGCACGATCAGCCCGGCATCGGTCATCAGTCGCGCGACCTCACCGACGCGGCGGATATTCTCCACGCGATCGGCGTCGCTGAACCCCAGATCCCGGTTGAGCCCGTGGCGGATATTGTCTCCGTCGAGCAAGAAGCTGTGCCGGCCGAGCGCATGAAGTTTCTTCTCGACGAGATTGGCGATCGTCGACTTCCCCGAACCGGACAGGCCCGTGAACCACAGCAGGCGCGGCGACTGGCCTTTCTGCCGGGCGTGCGCCTCGCGCGTGATGTCGATCGACTGCCAATGCACGTTCTGCGCACGGCGCAGCGCGTGGTGGATCAGCCCCGCCGCCACGGTCGCATTGGTTTCGCGATCGATCAGGATGAACCCGCCCAGTTCGTGGCTGTCCTCATAGGGCGCGAACACCACCGGCGTGTCGGTGTAGACCTCCGCGACGCCGATGTCGTTCAGCTCCAGCGTCTTGGCGGACAATTGCGCCTGCGTGTTGACGTCGATGACATGCGCGGGCGGTTGCACCGTCGCGCCTACCGTCTGCGTCCCCATCTTCAGCCAATAGCCGCGCCCGGGCATCAACGGGGTGTCGGCGAGCCAGACGACCGTCGCCTCGAACTGGTTGGCGACCTGCGGCGGCGCATCGGCGGCGGCGATCACGTCCCCGCGTGAACAATCCACCTCGTCGGCCAGCACCAGCGTCACCGCCTCGCCGGCCACCGCTGCGTCCCGATCGCCGTCCAGCGTGACGATCCGTGCCACGGTCGTGGTCTTGCCCGACGGAACGATCCGCACCGGATCGCCGGCTGCGATCCGCCCCGCCGCGATCGTTCCCGCGAAGCCGCGGAAGTCGAGGTCGGGGCGGTTGACCCATTGCACCGGCAGCCGGAAGGGACCCGTCGCCGCGCGATCGGCATCGACCGGCACGGACTCGAGGTGCGGCAGCAGCGCTGGCCCGCGATACCAGGGCATCGTCTCGGCCGCGGTCGCCACGTTCGCGCCGCTCAGCCCGGACAGAGGAATGGCGGTGAATGCCGCGATCCCGATGCTGGCGGCGAAGTCGGCATAATCCGCCACGATCGCGTCGAACCTCGCCTGATCGTAACCGACCAGGTCCATCTTGTTGACCGCAAGCACGATCTGGCGGATGCCGATCAGGTGCGCGAGGAACGAATGCCGCCGCGTCTGCGTCAGCACGCCCTTGCGCGCATCGATCAGGATCACCGCCAGGTCGGCGGTCGATGCGCCGGTCACCATGTTGCGGGTATATTGTTCGTGGCCGGGCGTGTCCGCGACGATGAACTTGCGCTTGTCGGTCGCGAAGAACCGATAGGCGACGTCGATGGTGATGCCCTGTTCCCGTTCGGCGGCGAGGCCATCGACCAGCAAAGCGAAATCGATGTTCTGGCCCTGCGTGCCCAGCCGTTTGCTGTCCGCCTCGAGCTGGCTGAGCTGATCTTCGAAGATCGCCTTGGAATCGTAGAGCAGCCGCCCGATCAGCGTCGATTTGCCGTCGTCCACCGAACCGCAGGTGATGAAACGCAGCATCGACTTGTGGGCATGGGCGTCGAGATAGGCACCGATATTCTCGGCGATCAGCGCGTCGGGGGTATAGGCGGTCATCAGAAATACCCCTCGCGCTTCTTCTTCTCCATGCTGGCGGCCTGGTCGTGATCGATCGCGCGGCCCTGCCGCTCGCTGGTGGTCGTCAGCAGCATTTCCTGGATGACGTCCTGCAAGGTCGCCGCCTCGCTCTCCACCGCGCCGGTCAGCGGATAGCAGCCGAGCGTGCGGAAGCGGATCGACCGTTCCACCGGCACCTCGCCCGGATGCAGGCGAAAGCGCTCGTCGTCGACCATCAGCAGCATGCCGTCGCGCTCCACCGTCGGCCGCGGCGCGGCGAAATACAGCGGGACGATCTCGATCCCCTCGGCCAGGATGTACTGCCAGATATCGAGTTCGGTCCAGTTGCTGATCGGGAACACGCGGATGCTCTCGCCGCGGTGGATACGCGCATTGTAGAGGTTCCACAGCTCCGGGCGCTGCGCCTTGGGATCCCAGCCCTGGCTGGTCGAACGGAACGAGAATATGCGTTCCTTGGCCCGGCTCTTCTCCTCGTCGCGCCGCGCGCCGCCGAAGGCGACATCGTAACCGCCCGCCTTCAACGCCTGTTTCAGCCCTTCGGTCTTCCACATGTCGGTGTGGCGGCCGCCATGATCGAACGGGTTGATGCCCGCGGCGACCGCGTCGGGGTTCTTGTGGACGATCAGCTCCATGCCCGCCTCCGCCGCCGCCCGGTCGCGCAGCGCGTACATATCGCGGAATTTCCACGTCGTATCGACGTGCAGCAGCGGGAATGGCGGCCGCGCCGGATAGAATGCCTTCCGGGCGAGATGGAGCATCACCGCCGAATCCTTGCCGACCGAATAGAGCATCACCGGGCGCTCGGCCT
>CAYQPM010000065.1:0-12311 GCA_964419295.1 uncultured Stakelama sp.
TGCCATCCTCATCCGGCGTCGCTCACAGGCCGACCTGCCGCAGCGCCTGATCGAGATCGTCGATCACGTCCTGCGG
This sequence comes from uncultured Stakelama sp., assembly GCA_964419295.1. Taxonomy (GTDB): domain Bacteria; phylum Pseudomonadota; class Alphaproteobacteria; order Sphingomonadales; family Sphingomonadaceae; genus Sphingomonas. The sequence continues at coordinate 77 of CAYQPM010000065.1, forward strand.
ATCTTCGAGCCCGACATTGAGGCGCAGCATGCCTTCGCCGATCCCCATTTCCAAGCGCTTGTCTTCGGCGACGCCGGCATGCGTGGTCGATGCGGGATGCGTCATCAGCGAACGCGAATCGCCGATATTGTTCGAGATATCGACCAGCGTCAGCGCGTCGAGCAGGCCATGGGCCTGCGCGCGATCGGCGACCTCGAACGCGAAGATCGGGCCGGTCGCGACCATCTGGCTCATCGCCAGGTCGTGTTGCGGGTGGCTCGGCAGGCCGGGGTGCAAAATGCGCGGTACGCGGCCTTCGAGGAAGCGGCCGACCTTCAGCGCATTGTCGGACTGGCGATGGATGCGCAGATCGAGCGTCTCCAGCCCCTTCAGCACCACCCAGGCGTTGAACGGCGACAGCGTCGGCCCGGTGTTGCGGGTAAAGGGCAGCAGCGTGTTGGTGACGAAATCCTCCGTCCCGCAGACGGCGCCGGCGAGCACGCGGCCCTGCCCGTCCATCATCTTGGTCGCGCTATAGGCGGTGACGTCGGCACCCAGGTCCATCGGCCGCTGCAAGGCCGGGGTCGCGAACGCATTGTCCACCACCGTGGTGATCCCGCGTTCGCGCGCGATAGCGCAGACCGCGCGGAGATCGACGACGTCCATCGTCGGATTGGCGGGCGTTTCGAAGAAGAAGACCTTGGTTTCCGGTCGGACCGCGTCGAGGAACTGCTGAGGATCGCGGGCATCGACGATGGTCGTGGCGATCCCGAACTTCGGCAGCAGCGTATCGGTCAGCCAGCGGCACGAGCCGAACGCCGCGCGTCCCCCGACGAGATGATCGCCCGCCTGCAACTGGCACAGCAGCACCGCGGTCATCGCCGCCATGCCGGTGGCCATCGTCCGGCACGCCTCCGCCCCCTCCAGCAGGGCGATGCGCTTTTCCAGCATCTCGACCGTCGGGTTCTGGAGACGGGAATAGGTCATCCCCTCCTGCTCGCCCGCGAATCGCGCGGCGGCATCGCCCGCCTTGTCGTAGCTATAGCCCGACGTGAGGAACAGCGCCTCGCTGGTCTCGCCATATTCGCTGCGGGCGGTGCCGCCGCGCACGGCGAGCGTCGCGGGGCGCCATTGCGAGGTGATCGAGGGGTCCTGGCCTGCCTTGCGCTTCATGCGTGCGCTTTGCCGGACGCAGGCGGGGGGTGCAAGCATTGTGGGTGGAAGCCGGGCTCCGCCGGGCACGGCGCGCCGCGACCAGCCGATGCTCCTTGCGCCATTGCGGGATGCGGCACGATCACAAAGCGGTGGCAATACAGCCGGATCGCTTGCCAATCTTCCCGCGCGCAGGGACAAAGCCCGTCGTGCGTGCGTTCTTCTCCCGTCCCTGGCCGGTCGCGATCGGCATCGGCCTGATCGCGCAACTGCTGTTCAGCTGGCGACTGACCACGCCGCGCGTCCTCGTCTTCGACGAGGTGCATTACGTCCCCGCCGCGCGGATGCTGCGCAGCCTCGCCATGCCGATGAACATCGAGCATCCCCTGCTCGGCAAGACGCTGATCGCGGCGGGCATGATGCTGTTCGGCGATGGCCCGCTCGGCTGGCGCGCGCTGTCGACCGTGGCGGCGAGCGCGGTCGTCATGGGGGTGTTCGCGATCCTGTGGCTGCTGTTCGGGCGGGTGCGCACCGCCGGCATCGGCGCGATCGTCACCGCGTTGAACTTCACCGTCTTCGTCCAGGCGCGGGTCGCGATGCTCGACGGGTTCATGGCGGCATTCGTCGTGACCGGGATGGCCGCATTGCTGTCGGGCTGGCAGCGGGAAAGCTGGTGGCGCTGGACGCTCGGCAGCGTCTTGCTGGGGCTGGCGGTCGGCTGCAAATGGACCGCGCTGCCCTATATCGGGTTCGCCGGGATCATGCTGCCGATCGTCGCTCGGCGGCGATCCGGGCTGCGCCCGGTCGCGGCGCTCGCCATCCTCGCCGGTGCGAGTGCGCTTGCCTATTTCGCGACCTTCTGGCCGGCGTTCCTCTATGCCGACCGGCCGCTGACGCTGGCGACCTTGCTGCCGTTCCAGCTCGACATGTACCATCAGCAGACGCAGGTGCTGCCGCCCCATCCCTACGAGTCGCCGTGGTGGAGCTGGCCGCTGGACTGGCGCCCCGTCTGGTATCTGTACGAGCCCACGGACGGGGCGGAGCGCGGCGTGCTGATGCTCGGCAATCCGGCGGTGATGTGGGCCGGCCTGCTGGCGGTGATCGCCTGCTGCATGGCATGGCTGCGCGACGGCAACGGCCGCGCGGGCCTCGTCGCGCTGCTATGGATCGGCAGCATCGCCATGTGGGCGCTGATCCCCAAGTCGCTGGGCTTCTTCTATTATTACTACCTGTCGAGCATCTGGCTCGCGGTCGCGCTCGCCGCGGCGTTCGATCACTGGCGTGCCCGGAGCCGCTATTGGGATGAGGCCTATGTCGCGCTGGTCGCGGTGCTGTTCGCCCATTTCCACCCGATCCTGAGCGCCGCCGCGCTCGACGGGCCGCGCGGGTTCCAGCACTGGATGTGGCTGCCAAGCTGGATCTAGTAGCGGCCCCAGACGAACTTCGACGACAAGGCATAATTCCACACCGCACCCACCAGGATGCCGATCAGCGCCGAGGCCGCGGCGCCGCCATCGCGGAAGTCGTAGACGAAGGCCGCGATGCCGACGTTGGCGACCAGCCCGACCGAACAGACCACGCAGAACGAGACCCAGCCGTCCAGCAGCGCGCGCACGCCCTTCAGTCGCCGGTCACGATAGGTGAGCGCATTGTTGAGCGCGAAGTTGAAGGTCATCGCCGCCAGCGCGCCGAGGATCTGCGCCGCGAGGAACCCCGTGCCGGCCAGCATCGCCAGCCCGAGCACGCCCATGTGAACGCCGACGCCCAGCACACCGATGCCCGAGAACATCGCGAACCGCACCGGCACGAACCGCCCGAACATCCGGTCGTAGAGCGCGATCAGATATTCCATCGCGACGACGTGATCGAGCTTCGATTCGCCCTCCGTCCGAACGCGGAACGTATAGGGCAGCTCGGCAAAGCGCAGCGGTTCCGGCGACGCGGTCATCAGGTCGAGCAGGATCTTGAAGCCGATCGCCGACAGTTCCGGCGCCAGCCGCCGCGCATGCGCCGTCCGGATCGCGAAGAAGCCGCTCATCGGATCGCTGAGGTCCCCCTTCAGCACCTTGCGCGACAATTTGGTGGCGAACGCCGACTTGGCGACGCGGTCGCGGTCCCAGTCGCCGGTTCCGCCGCCGTCGACGAATCGCGATCCCACCACCAGGTCGAGATCGTCGTCCTGCTGGAGCAGATCGAGCATCGCCGGCAGCAGCGTTTCGTCATGTTGCAGATCGCCGTCGATCACCGCGACCACCGGCGCGGCCGTCGCGCACATCCCCTCGATACAGGCGGAGGACAGTCCCCGACGACCGATCCGGTGGATGACGCGAACGCGCTGATCGACGCGGCCCAGTTCGCGCGCGGCCTCCGCGGTTCCGTCCGGGCTGTCGTCGTCGACGAAGATCGCTTCCCAGCGGCGCCCCGCCAGCGCCTGGTCGAGCTTGGCGATCAGGGTCGGGACGTTCGCCTTTTCGTTGAACGTCGGGATGACCACCGCGATCTCGAGCAACAGGCTCACAGGACGGCGAGCACCGCGTCTCCCATAAGGGAGGTCGTCATCACGCCGCCGAGGTCCGCCGTCCCGGCGCCGTCGCGGATCGCGCGCGCCACCGCCGCCTCGATACGGTCGGCGGCGGCTGCGTCACCCAGCGAATGGCGCAGCATCATAGCCGCCGACAGGATCGCGGCGCAGGGATTGGCCTTGCCCTGGCCCGCGATATCCGGCGCGCTGCCATGGATCGGTTCGTACAGGCCCTTGCCCGCGTCATCGAGGCTAGCCGACGGCAGCATGCCGATCGATCCCGCGCACATCGACGCCTGATCGGACAGGATGTCGCCGAACAGATTGCCGGTGACGATGACGTCGAACTGCCCGGGGTTGCGCACCAGCTGCATCGCGGCATTGTCGACGTACATGTGGGTGAGCGTCACGTCGGGGTAATCCGCCGCCACCTCGATCACCACGTCGCGCCACAGCTGCGAGGTTTCGAGGACGTTGGCCTTGTCCACCGAACACAGCTGGCCGCGACGCCGGCGCGCGGTTTCGAAGCCGACGCGCGCGATGCGGCGCACCTCTGCTTCGTCGTAGCTCATGATGTCATAGCCTTCGCGATTGCCGTCCGCGGTCGTTCGACGCCCCTTTTCACCGAAATAGACATCGCCGTTCAGTTCGCGAACGATGACGAGGTCGATCGCGCGCGCGACCTCGGGCTTCAACGCCGACGCATCCTCCAGCCCTTCGAACAGGGTCGCCGGGCGAAGGTTGGAGAACAGGCCGAGATGCTTGCGCAGGCCGAGAATGGCCTGTTCCGGGCGCAGCGCGCGTTCGAGATTGTCGCAGGAGGGATCGCCGACCGCGCCGAACAGCAAGGCGTCGGCACGGCGTGCGACGTCCAGCGTCGCGTCCGGAAGCGGATGCCCGGTCGTGTGGTAGGCGATTCCGCCAACCGGCGCTTCCTCATAGGTCAGGTCGAGATCGAGCGCGTCGAGCACGCGGCGGGCCTGCGCGATGACTTCGGGGCCGATGCCGTCGCCCGGCAGGAGTGCGATCAATGCCATGTCCGCCGCCTTGCCGCGCGTGCGCCCCTCACGCAACCGCCCTTTTCAGCATGGCGACCAGCCGTTCGCGCGCGACCAGCGGCTCCGCGCGCCGATCGGTGAGCAGGTCGCGGGCGAGGAAGTGGCCGGTGATCGCCAGCGCGGCGAGCACGTCCGGCCACGCCGCCGGGCCGCCGGCTGTCAGGAACGAGGGCAGTGCGAACAACCGATCCTCGTACCCGTGCGCCGCGCCTCGGCTCACCGCACCGCCGCTGCGCGGGCTGACGAAGCCCAGATCGTCGCGACCGCCGGTGACGACGCAGGCGCTGAGATCGAGGCCGAAGCCCAGTTCAGCGAGCAGCAGCAGTTCGTAGCGGGCGAGCGCCCCCGCCCAGCCGCGCGCGGCCGGCGCCGCTTCGATCGCGTCGAGGACCGCCGCGAGGGCATCGTACAATCGGGGATATGGTTGCGCCTCCGGCAGGGCGGTCGCGGTCAGCGCGGCGATCCAGGCGAGCGCGGCGGCCGGCAGCGGCTCGCCATATAAAGCGGCCCGGCTGTGGACCGGCTCGATCGTCAAGGCCGCCAGCTGTTCGCCGGTGCGAGATCGCCATTCGCCGGCGATGGTGTTGGCGGGTTGCAGCACCGGTCGCAGCTGTCGCGATCGGCCGCCGCGAACGTAGCCGGGCTGGATCCCGTCGCCGCGGGTCAGCGCGCGGACGACGGCGCCATGTTCGCCATGCGCGCGGACGGCGACGACGATGGCTTCGGCGCGCAGGTGCATGCGACCGATATAGGCGTTGGCGAGCGGGATGTCCTCCCCCGACCGGGGAAGCGCGACAGGATCGCTACCGGCGGATCTTGCGGGCGATCGCCGCCAGCGCCGGATGGCGGGTCGCGCGCTTCGCACGGGCCATGGCGCCGTCGAACGCGGTCAGCGCCGCCAGCGTCGCACGGTTGGCCAATGTCGGGCGCAGCAGCAGCAGGTCGACACAGGCGACGCCGCCGGTGGAAAACAACCGCTTGTGCTGCCCCTCGCCCTCGGTGAAATCGAAACGCGCGAACCGGTCGTCGAACAATTGGCGCATCGCCGCAGCTTGCAGGACCGTGCCCGGCGACAGGTCGTTCAGCGCGGGATCGTGCCCGACATGATCGTAGCGTAACGCGGATCCCTGGGCGGTGCAGCACAGATAGGCCGCGGGCACGCCGCCGATCAGCAGCAGCCAGGCGCGCAGATCGTCCGCCGCGGCCAGGGCATGCAGACGCCGTAGCGATGCCGCATCCTCCGGCAGGCCGGCGTCCAGCAGCCGTTCCTGATACGTCTTGGCCGACACTGCGCGCGCCAGCGGGTAAAAGGCGTCGAGTTCCTCCGGCCGCCGGTAGGTACGGATTTCCATCCCCGCCGCTTCGGCTTTCTTCGTCTTGCGCTTCAACGTCGATCTTGCGGAGCCCGACAGACCGGCGAACCAGGCATCGTGCCCCGTCGTCAGATCGGTATAAAAACGCGTATACCGCTGACGCACGACCGCGACGAGCCCGCGCCCCTGCACCGCCGCGGCCAGCGTTTCCGGCAGCGAGGTGACCAGATAGCCGTCGCCGTCGTTCATCGGCGGCAGCACCGGCGCATGCTGTGCGAGCACGTCGTCCAGCGACAAGGCGACACGGGTGAGCCGGCGCCTGACCGAGGCGAGCGTCCGCGCGCCGACCTGGAACTTCAGCGCGACGGCGGTCACGCGGCCCGCTCCGACACCCAGTTCGACCATGCCTGCTCGACCTGTCGCAGGCGTCGGCGCAGCGCGTTCGCGGCCAACGGACGATCGTCCCGGTCCAGCGCCAGCACCGGACGGTCCGCGAAATGCGCGGTCGGCAGGCTGGCGCGACGCGCGGCGAGCAACCGGCACAGGCTGTCGAAGCGGCGGACATGGACGCCGTTCGCGCGCGTACCGGGCCGGTTGGCCAGTTCGAACCCATGGCTGACGATCGTCACCGCCGCATGGGCTTCCGCAACCGCATGGTCCAACGCCGCCGCCATTTCCGCCGCGGACAGCGCGCACAGCTGAAACGTGCGCACGATCCCCGGCGCATCCTCGATCACGGTCACCGGCACCTCGATCAGTTCCCGCATGATCGGCGCGATCCGCGTGGGCGGCAGGGCGATGCGACTTTCCGCAGGCTCGCCGCCATTGTGGCTGCTGTCATAGACGAAGCCGAGTTCGGCCAGCGCACGCAGGGTCTCGTCATTCGCCGCATAGCCGCCGGCGCGAAAGGCGATCGGCGACGGCGCGCCGGCCGCGACGAGCAATTCGGTCGCGCGGCGCAGCAGGCCGATCTGCTCGTCGAGCGTATATTCGTGCATCTGGAAACGGGCGAAGGTCGCCGCGCGATCCCCTGCATGCGCGCCCGTCCAGTTGGGATGCAGATGGAGTTGCACCTCCTGCCCAGCGGCGAGGATGGTTTCGACCATGCGCTGGACGGGTGCGAGGCCGAATACCAGCGCCGGCATCGGATCGACGAAGAAGCAGGCCTTCAGATCGTGCGCGGCAAGCCGGTCGAGCTGGTAGCCGAGCCCGACGCCGGCCGGTTCGAGCGAGCGCGTGTAGATCGCCTCGACATCGAGGCCGGCGGCGTGGTGCCGCCAAGCGAACTCGGTATCGATTGTGAGGAATACGACCGCCATCGCCGCGAGTTAGCGCGCCGGCATGAACAAATGACTAGCGGATCACGATCGAAGCCCCCTTGGTGCAGCGAACGTGCGCCGCACCAAGGGACGATCGAGCGCGCCCGCCACGTTCAGGCGGTGATGCCATAGCGCTTGTAATCCTCGTCGATCTGCGGCCGCAGCGTGCGCGCGGCGGCGAGGTCGGCCTTCGCACCCGGCTTGCCCTGTCGGCCGAGGATGACACCGCGCATGTAGAGGCTGCCCGGCTGCTCCGGCGCCAGGTCCAGTGCGGCGTTGAGGTCGGCCAGTGCGTCGTCCATGCGGTTCAGGCGAAAGAACACCATCGCCCGGCTATCGAGCGCGGCCACGGTGGAATCGCTCAGTTCGATCGATCGGGTGCAATCCTTCAGCGCGGTGTCGAGCGCGATGTTCAGCGTGCCCTTGATCCAGCAGCGGCTGTTGAGCAGCAGCGGATTGCCCGGGCTCGCGGCGACCGCCTGGTCGATCGCGACCAGCGCGGCATCCTTGTCGCCGGTGCGCGACAGGATATCGGCCTTCAGCGCGATCATGCCGGGCTTGCTCTTGCCCCCCGCGTCGATGCGTTCCTGCACCAGATCGAGCGCCGCATCCTTTTCGCCGCGCTCCGCCCGCAGCAGGGCGAGCTGCCGCACCGTATCGTCGGCGGACGGATCGAGCGACTGGGCCGCGAGCAGATCGGCCAGCGCCTTATCCTTGTTGCCCGATTCCTGGTACAGCCGGGCGCGCCAGGTGTAGCTGGAGATGTCGGGCGTGATCCCGATCGCGCGGGTCAGGTCGGCGATGGCCCGTGGCCGGTCATAGATCTTTTCCATGAACCAGGCCCGGTTGGTGTAGGGCGTCGCTTCGTCCGGCGCATCCGCCACGCCGCGATCGTAGAGCGCGCCGATCTTGGTGAAGCCGCCCGCCCGCTTGATCGCCTCGACCCGCGTGTAGAAGTTCGACAGGTCGCCGGGCGCGACGATGCTGAGCAGCCGGTTCTTCGCGGCGGCGACCGCGCGGCGGTTCGCGGCGATCGCCGTCGCCGGGATCTCGGCGCCGGTGCCGACGATCCCGTCGTCCAGCGTGATCACCCCGCCTTCGTTGCGCACGGTACGCGTCAGCGTCATGCCCGCCATCGGCGCGTCGAAATGGTCGTCGCCGTCCAGCGTATAGCCCTTGCCGCCGTCCGGCAGGCGGATGCGGGTGACGGAGCGGTAATAGGCTCCGTCGCCGGTCGTCACCGGCAACGCCTGCCACGTCGTGCGGGTGCGATCGGGTTCGAACTTCAGGTCCGCGATGCTCTTGTCGATCACGCTGCGATAGCGCTGGTCGGTGCGCCTCCAGTCGGGATAGGCGACGCCGGTGATCTGGATCCGGGCGGTGCCGGTGACCGGATCGTAGGCGAGCGTCCGGGCGACCACCGTCGCCGAACCGACGAGATTGTCGCTCATCCGCGTTGCCATGGCCTTGAGATCGTCCGTGCTCGCCTGCGCCTGCATGCCCTGCAACATCTGGCCGAGCCGGCCACGGATGGTGATCGTCGCGGTCATCGGGGCGGGCAGGTCGACGCCGGCGGTTTCGTCCAGCTCGATCGCCGCCTCGACGTCGGGACGCGCATGTGCGCGCAGCGGGATCTGGACCAGCGGCGATCCCTCCGGCCGGACCGGCAGGACCCAGCGGAAGTTCGGCGTATCGCGCAGGTCGGCGAGCCGCGCGCCCGCGTCGGTTCCGTCGAGCCACAGGGTTTCGCCGGCGACCTGTGCCTTGACCAGAATGTGATCGAACGCGCCGGGGGTCGGCAGCCGTTCCGGCACCAGATCGCCGAGCTTGCTGTTGGCGAGCACCGGCTCGGCCTGGATATCCAGCCCGCGCAGCAGCGCGAGCAGCATCAGCGTCTTGGCCTTGCAGTCGCCGTAGCGCAGTTCCCAGGTCTGGGCGGGGCTTTGCGGGCGATAATTGCCCTGATCCATGCCGTTGAACAGGTAGCGGACCTGTTCCTGCACCAGTTGCAGCGCCGCCGCCGTGCGCTGCATCGGATCGGTGCTCGCCGCCCTGATGCGGGCAAGCTCACCCGCGAGCGGCGTGCCCGGTGCGATCACGCCATCGGTGGCGTAGAGCGGCGCCATCACCCTGGACACACCGGCCCAATCGGCGAAGCTGCTCGCCTCCAGCACAGTGAGCTTCTGGAAACGCGCCGGGATGTCGCTGGGCAGGGCGGGCTGCTTGGCGAGCGGCAGCGGTATGCTGATCTCGCGATAGCCGCCGCTCACCGTCTCCACCGGCTTGGGGGCGTCGAGGTACATCTTCCAGTGGATCGCATCGGCGGCCGGCCAGAGCAGACGCGCGCGGGCATAGCCGATCTTCAGCGGCGCGGCCGGCAGGCCCTGGAAGCCTTGCACCTGCCCCTTCAGCACGGCGTCCTTGCGCGTCGTCGACGATGTCACGTGCAGGATATCGCCGACCCGCAGACCCTCGACCGCCATCGTCGCGGTCAGCATCCCGTCCAGCGTGCGCTGTTCGAGCTGCTGTTCGCGACGCAGCACGTCGAAGCTCTTGCCCGACGCCAGCAGGTCGATGTGTTCGGCGCCACGAATGATCTCGGCACGATGGACGATCAGGTCCCCGGCGGCGGGCTGCCATTGCAGCGTAACGGTGCCCGCCTGCCCCAGCAATTCGGGCGACGCGATCCGGGTGGCGGTGTCGGTATATTGCCACACCCCGCCCGCCTCCAGCCGCTGCTGATTGTCGAGCAGCAGCAGCACCGGAGAATCCGGCGTGATCTTGGCCGGATCGATCGCCGGTGCCGGCTTCACCCAGCCGGGCACGGATTGGTAGACGACCTTGTCCGCGGCATGCGCCGCCCAGCTGGTGGAACCGAACAGCGCCAAAAGCGCCAGCCGCCGCGTCGTCATGCCTACAAACCCCCGTTGTCGCGCGCAGTCTAGCGGGCGGCGGTGGAGCGGCAATGCAGAAACGGAGGGCTTTCAGCGCGCGTGGTAGAAGTCGTAGACCTGTTGGGCGACGCCCGCCGATACACCCGGCGCCCTCTTCAGATCTTCCAGGCTGGCGTTGCGCACTGCACGACCCGTGCCGAAGTGCATCAGCAGCGCCTTCTTGCGTGCGGGGCCGATGCCGGGAACCTCGTCGAGCGGGCTCGCGCCGATCGCCTTCGCTCGCTTGTCGCGGTGCGCCCCGATCGCGAAGCGGTGGACCTCGTCGCGCAGCCGCTGGAGGTAGAAGAGCACCGGCGCGTTGACCGGCAGCTGGAATTCGCGCCCGTCGAGCATGTGGAACACCTCGCGCCCGTCGCGCCCGTGGTGCGGCCCCTTGGCGATGCCGACCATGCAGACGTCCTCGATCCCGAGATCCTCGAGCACCGCCTTCGCCGCGTTCAACTGCGGCTTGCCACCGTCGATCAGGACGAGATCCGGCCAGGTGCCGTCATCGCGATCGGGTGCCTCGTCTAGCTGACGGGAAAAGCGGCGGCGGAACACTTCGCGCATCATGCCGACATCGCTGTCGGTCGCCGCCTCGTTCCCCTTGATGTTGAACTTGCGATACTGGCCCTTGCGGAACCCCTCCGGCCCCGCGACGACCATTGCGCCGAGCGCGTTCGTTCCCTGGATATGGCTGTTGTCATAGACCTCGATCCGGTCGGGCGGTTCGGGCAGGTCGAACAGGTCCGCGACCTCGCGCAGCAGCCGTGCCTGCGTCGTGCTCTCCGCCAGACGCCGCTCCAGCGCCTCGACCGCGTTGCGTTTCGCCTGATCCATCAGCCGGCGGCGGTCGCCGCGCTGCGGCACCGACAGCGCGACCTTGTAACCGGCGCGCTCGCCCAGCGCCTGCCCCAGCAATTCGCCTTCGGGCAGCTCGCGGTCGAGCAGGATGGTCTTGGGCGGCGGCAGATCCTCGTAGAATTGCGTGAGGAAGCTTGCCAGCACCTCATCCTCGGGCACTTCGTTGGTGTGCTGCGGAAAGAAGCTGCGGTGCCCCCAATTCTGGCCGCCGCGGATGAAGAAGGCCTGGATGCCCATCGTCCCGTCCTGACAGGCAAGCGCGAACACATCGGCATCGCCCACCCCTTCGGCGTTGATCGCCTGCGTCCCCTGGACGAAGGTGAGCGCCTTCAGCCGGTCCCGCAGCAGCGCGGCCAGTTCGAAGTCCATGTTCTCGGCAGCGGCCTGCATCTGCGCGCCGAGCTTGGCCTGCACCTTGGTCGATTTGCCGGCGAGGAAATCCCGGCAATCGTCGACCAGCTCCTTGTAATCGTCCTTGTTCACGCGACCGACGCACGGTGCCGAGCAGCGCTTGATCTGGTAGAGCAGGCACGGCCGGTCGCGCGTCTTGAAGAAACCGTCGGTGCACGAGCGCAGCAGGAACAGCTTCTGCAACGCGTTGAGCGTGTTGTTGACGCTGCCGGCGCTGGCGAAGGGGCCATAGTAATTGCCGACCGCGCGCCGCGCGCCGCGGTGTTTCTGCACGCGTGGAAAGTCGTGATCGCCGCGCAACAGGATGAACGGAAACGATTTATCGTCGCGCAACAGGACGTTGTAGGCCGGGCGATAGCGCTTGATCAGCTGCGCTTCGAGCAGCAGCGCCTCCGCCTCGTTGTTGGTGGTGACGATCGTCATCGACCGCGTCTGCGCGATCATCCGCTGGAGCCGCTTGGTCAGCCCCTTCACCTGCGTGTAATTGGCGACGCGCTGCTTCAGCGAGCGCGCCTTGCCGACGTACAGCACGTCACCCTTGGCATCCTGCATCCGATAGACGCCGGAGCGGCTGGGCAGCGTCGCCAGCACGTTGCGGATCGCGGCGACGCCCGCCTCCAGGTCCGGCGCATCGGACCCGCGGACGGTGTAGGTGGCGCGTTCTTCGTTGAATCGATCGGGCGGA
>CAYQPM010000066.1:0-12116 GCA_964419295.1 uncultured Stakelama sp.
ATCGTGCTATCCATCCTGCTCCCCATCCTGCAGCTCAACACGCTGGCAGGCCAGTAAGGACATCCATGCGTAACCCGGAACAGAAGCGCCATCGCAACGAAGAGGGTTTCACCCTGGTCGAGCTGATGGTCGTCATCGTGATCATCGGCCTGCTGGCCGCGATCGTCACGTTCAATGTCCTGCCCGCGGGCGACAAGGGCAAGATCACCAAGGCGAAATCGGACATCAGCACTATCGAAGGCGCGCTGGAGATGTATCGCCTCCAGATGAACAGCTACCCGACGACGAGCCAGGGGCTCGAGGCGCTCGTCACCGCTCCCGCCGGCGTCAACGCGGCCGAATACCAACGCGGCGGTTATATCAAGAAGCTGCCGCCAGATCCCTGGGGCCGCCCGTATCTGTACGCTTCGCCGGGTCAGCACGGCGAGGCCGACGTCTGGAGCCTCGGCGCGGACGGCAAGGATGGCGGCGAGGGCGTGAACGCCGACATCACCAGCTGGCAATAACGATGCCGCCGCGCCGCGCAGAACGAGGCTTTACGCTGATCGAGCTGATGGTGGTCGTGACCATCATCGGCCTCGCGGCGGCCGTGGCGGTGTGGAACATGCCCGATCCGCGGGGACGGTTGGCGGACGAGGCGGCCCGCTTCGCCCTGCGTGCCCGCGCCGCGCACGACGCCGCGATCGTCGAGGCGCGCCCCGTGAGCATCTGGGTCACCGCCGGCGGCTATGGCTTCGATCGCCGCGCGCCGGGCCAATGGGTGGCGATGGCCGAAAAGCCGCTCCGGGTGGAACGCTGGAGCGAGGGCACCATTGCCGCGACCGGCGATGCCGGTGGACGGCTGCGCATCGTCTTCGATCCCACGGGGCTCGCCGATCGCACGGCCCAGATCACGCTCACCCGCAGCGGCGTACGCGCGGTGATCGACATGGCGGCGGACGGCACCGTGCGGGTGGCGAGCTGATGCCCGGCCCGGATCCCGCGATCCCCCGCAACGGCTTTACCCTGATCGAGATAATGGTGGCGCTGGCTGTTTTCAGTCTGGCGGTACTCGCCTTGCTGCGGCTGGAAACGGCGACGATCCGCGGCGCGACCACGCTCGACGACAGTCTGGTCGCGGGCCTCGTCGCGCGCAATGTCGCCAACGATGCGATCACCGAAGCGCAGCCACCCGTCGCGGGCCGCACCACCGGCAGCGAGGTGAACGGCGGCCGCAGCTGGAACTGGGTGCGTCAGGTGCGCGGCACCGGCAACGCCAGCGTCCTGCGGATCGACGTGGCGGTAACCAACACCGCCGGCCAGATCGTCGGTCGGACGACGGCCGTCCGTCCGCCGGACGCCGCGTCGTGACTTCGCCGTCACCTCGCCCGTCGGCTCGCCGCAACGACGCCGGCTTCACCCTTGTCGAGGTGATGATCGCGCTGATGATCTTCGGCATGATCGCCGCGGCGGGCGTCGCGATCCTCACCTTCAGCGTCCGCGCGCAGGGGGCGACCGGCAAGCGCTTCGACGATATCGCCGCGCTCAACCGCACCGCCTCGCTGCTCGCGGGCGACATGGGCCAGGCGATCGATCGTCCGGCGCGCGACGAGGGCGGCATCGTGCTGCCGGCGTTCACCGGCACCGGTGACGGGCAGATGCGCTTCGTGCGGACCGGCTGGGCGAACGTGGACGCCGCGCCGCGGGCCAGCGTCCAGAAGGTCGCCTACCAGGTCGATGGCGGCGTGCTCTCGCGCATCGCCTATCCGATGATCGACGGTGCCGCACCGCTGCCGGCGGTCACGCTGCTCGACAAGGTAGCCGGCGTGGGTGTGCGCTATCGCTATCGCGGCGCGTGGAGCGATCGTTGGGACGGCACGCAAGGCGCGCCATTGCCGCAGGCGGCGGAGGTCGTGATCCGCCGTACCGACGGCACCGCGTTCCGCCTGATGCTGCTGGTCGGATCCGGCAGCAGTGCGCCGCCGCCGCTGGTGCCGCAGCCCGCCCCGACGGGAACGCCCAATGCGCCCAACTGATCGCGAACGCGGCGCGGCGCTGCTCACCGTCCTGCTGCTCGTCGCGGTGATCGCGGTGCTCGCCGGCACCGCGCTCGAGCGGCTGCGGCTGACGACGCGGCTGGCCGGCAATGCGCTCGCCGGCGAACAGACGCGCGGCTACGCCCGCGCTGCCGAGGTGCTCGCGACGTCGAAGGTGACGGAGATGCTCCGCACCAGCCCCGATCGCGTCACGCTCGCCGGGGATTGGAGCGGGCGGCCGTTCGGTCTGCCGCTGCCCGGCAATGGGCTGGCGGTGGCGCGCGTCAGCGACGGCGGCAATTGCTTCAATCTCAACAGCCTGGTCACGCGGACCAGTCCCGGTGTCTACACGTCGACGCAGGCGGTGATGCAGCGGCTGCAACTGGTGAGGTTGATGCAGTCGATCGGCATTCCCGCCCAGTCTGCCGAACGGGTCGCCGCGGCGGCCGCCGACTGGATCGACACCGATCAGGACCAGCAGGGCAATGGCGCCGAGGACCCGGTCTATCTGGCCCGGGTCACACCCTATCGCACCGCCGGCACCCTGATGGCGGATCCCAGCGAATTGCGCGCCGTCGACGGCGTCACCCCCGAACTTTACGCGCAGTTGCGCCCATGGATCTGTACCCTGCCGAAGGCGGAGCCGTTGCCGATCAACATCAACACGCTGACGCCGGAACAGGCGCCGCTGGTCGCGATGCTGTTTCCCGGCACCGTGTCGGTCGATGCGGCGCGCGGCATGATCCTGCGCCGCCCGCCGCAGGGATTCCGGGATGCCAGCGCCTTTCTCAACCTTGCCGGCAACGGCGCCACACCCGACGGCGGCGGGGGGCTGGGGGTTAAATCCACATGGTTCGCGCTCGCGATCGACGTGACGCTCGGCACCGCGCGATTGCAGGAAAAGGCGCTGATCGACGCAAGCCGGCTTCCCGCGCGGCTCGTCGCACGGCAATGGGGCGACGAATCATGACGACGCTCCTGTTCCTTCCCGCCGAAGATCGCGGCTACCGCTGGCTGCGTCTGGCCGACGCCGCAATTCAGGAAGGCGAGGGCGCGTCGCCGCCGCCGGACGATGCGGTGGTCGCGGTCGTGCCGGCCGATGCGGTCACGCTGCACTGGGCGGAACTGCCCGCGCGCTCCCCGGCGCAAGCCCTCGCCGCCGCGCGGTTGCTCGTCGCCGAAGCCAGCGCCACGCCGCCCGGCGAGTTGCATGTCGCCGTCGGTGCCGGAGACGGCGAGGGGACGGAGCGGCCGATCGCGGTCGTCGGCATGGCGGCGATGGCCGGCTGGCTCACCGATCTGGTCGCGCACGGCGTCGATCCGGTGGCGATGATCCCCGCGCCGCTGCTGCTGCCGCGTCCCGACGAAGGCTATGTCCGCGGCATGATCGCGGGATCGTCGCTCGTCCGCAGCCGCACCACCGGCTTCGCCGACGAGGCGCGGCTGACCGAGATGATCGTCGGTGCGGCCTCGCTGGAGACGCTCGATCGCGACGCGCTCGACCGCTCGGTGGCCGCCGCCGCTGCGGCCATCCCGCTCGACCTGCGTCAGGGGCCGTTCGCACGCCGCCGCCGGATCGGCATCGACTGGGCGCTGATCCGGCGGCTGGTGGTGCTCGGCGCGGCGATCCTGCTGGTGACGCTGGCGATCGACCTGATGCGGATCGCGAAATACAGCTTCGGTGCCGATGCGTTGCAGGCCCGCGCCGACGCGCTCGGCCGCACGGGGCTGGCGCGCGGCGAGACGGTCACCGACGTGGATCGCCAGTTGGCGGAGCGGCTGTCGGGCGTCCGCGGCCCGGGGTTGGGCTTCACGACGACCACCGCCGCCGTCTATGCCGCCGTCCGCGCGACGCCGGGCACGGAGCTGACCTCGCTCGACTTCCAGTCGAACGGCGACCTGCGCATCGGCGTCGGCGCGGCGCGCGAATCGCTGCCGACAGATCTCAAGCGCGCGCTGGAGGCGGCTGGCTTTACCGTCACCGCGGGCACGTTCCAGACGACCAATGGCAGGGTGACGGGCGAGATGACGGTGAGCCGGCGATGAGCGGCCTGCGCGCCTGGTTCGCGGGGCGTTCCTTACGCGAACGCCGCATGATCCTCGTCATGCTGGCGCTGCTGGCGGTCACCATCATCTGGGGCGGGATCATCCTGCCGGTTCGCGACGGGCTGTCCGGCGCGCGCGAACGCTATGCCGATGCCGTCATACGCTTCGCCGCGACCCGGTCCGAGGTCGATCTGCTCAGTGCCGCGGGGCGGCGGGTCCCCCTCAGCGGCACGCTGGCCGACACGCTGCGCCTGCGCGCCGATGCTGCCGGCTTCGTGCTGGCGAGCGTCGACGATGCAGGGTCCGGCCGCGTCCATGCGACGATCCAGGCGGCCAGACCCGGCGCACTCGGCCGCTGGCTCGGCGGGCTGGAGGCCAACGGCATCCTGATCGAATCGGCCACCTGGCGGAACAACAACGACGGCAGCGTCGCCGCCGACCTCGTCGTCCGGGCGCGGGCGTCATGAGGCGGATCCGGCTCCGCACCGGCCCTGCCGCGCTGTTCGGTGCGCTGTTGCTGATCGCGCTGATCGTGTTCCTGCCGATGCGGCTGGTGCTCGGCTGGATCGGCCTCGGCGATCAGGGGTTCAGCGCCCGCACCGTCACCGGCAGCGTCTGGGACGGTCGGCTGAACGAGGCGCGCTTCGGCGACCTGACGCTCGGCTCGCTCGACGCCAGCCTTTCCCCCTTCGCGCTGCTGATCGGGCGCGCGCGCATCGACCTCGATGGTGATCCCGGGCTCGTTCACGGCGCGATCACGCTCAGCCGGCATAGCCAGGGTGTCGACGACATGACCGCCACGCTCCCGACCGGCCGCGCCTTTGCGCCGCTGCCGGTGACGCAGCTGACGCTGGAGGAGGTAACGGTGCATTTCACCGACGGCGTCTGCGACATGGCGGAAGGGCGCGTGCGTGCCCGGCTGGTCGGCGATGCGGCGGGGATCGCGCTGCCGTCCGAACTGTCGGGCGTTGCGCGCTGCGACGGCGGCGCGCTGCTGCTGCCGCTCGCCAGCCAGGCGGGGACGGAAAGCATCGCGCTGCACATCACCGGCGCCGGCGGCTACAGCGCCGCGCTGCGCCTCGCGCCGACGGACCCGGCCGCGGCGCAGCGGCTGGCCGGCGCCGGTTTCGTCGCCGAGCCGGACGGCTATCGACTTTCGGTACAGGGCAGCTTCTGATCCCTTGACGCGGGGCGCCCCCGCCCGCTAGGGGCGCAGCCTTCGCGGCGACCGTAGTTCAATTGGTTAGAGCGTCGGCTTGTGATGCCGGAAGTTGCGGGTTCAAGTCCCGTCGGTCGCCCCATTTCTCCCGCGTCGAGCGCCTCCCGCGATTAGCGGCTAGCCAAGACCGCCGAGAAACAATATTACCGTTCCTTGCAACTAAATGAGCAAGCGGAGCAGGCCATGACATCGGTATGGGATCTTCCCGATTTCGATTCGCATGAGGGCGTTCATACCTTCACCGATCGTGCATCGGGCCTGCGCGCGATCATCGCGGTGCATTCCACCCATCTCGGCCCGGCGGCTGGCGGCGCGCGCTTCTGGCACTACGCCTCGGGCGATCAGGCGGTAACCGACGCGCTGCGCCTGTCGCGCGGCATGAGCTTCAAGAACGCGATGGCCGGTCTGGCGCTTGGCGGCGGCAAGGGCGTGATCCTTGCCGACACGCCGGGCGCGGTGATCGGCGAGGAACGGCTGAAGGCCTTCGGTAGGGCGGTCGAATCGCTCGGCGGCATGTACGTCACCGCCGAAGACGTCGGCATGTCCGAAGCCCGGATGAAGGTGATCGCCGGCGAGACACGCTATGTCAGCGGCCTGCCCGTCGCGAGCGGCGCGGCGGGTGGCGACCCCGGTCCCTACACCGCGCATGGCGTGTATCTGGGCGTCAAGGCGGCGGCGAAGCGCGGCCTCGGCACCGATGACATGCGCGGCGTGCACGTCGCGGTCCAGGGCGTGGGTTCGGTCGGCGGCGGCCTAGCGAAGCTGCTCGCGAAGGACGGCGCGCGGCTGACTTTGGCCGATGTCGATGCCGACCGGGCGAAGGCGCTGGCCGCCGAACTGGGCGCCGATACCGTTGCAGCGGGCGCGATCCTCGGCGTGGAGGCGGATATCTTCAGCCCCAATGCGCTGGGCGCGATCCTGACCGAGGCGACGATCCCGACGCTGGTCGCCAAGGTCGTCGCGGGCGGCGCCAACAACCAGCTGGCGACGCGCGAGGATTACGACCGGCTGCACGACCGCGGCATCCTCTATGCCCCCGATTACGTCATAAACGCCGGCGGCATCATCAACGTCGGCCTCGAATATCTGGGGCAGGGCGACGAGGCCGAGGTGATGGCGCGCATCGCCCGCATCCCCGCGCGTCTCGACGAGGTGTGGGACGAGAGCGAGCGCACCGGTCGTCCGGCCGCCGAAGTCGCGGACACGATCGCTCAACGCCTGATCGGGCGCGGCTAGGCGCATACCCAAGGCTTCCGTCCCCGCGGTGGCGCATCGCTGCGCTGGCGCCGGGACGGTGGGTCGACCGCCTTGGGTTGTCGTGCCGGCACCGCGGATAGAATTGGGTGACGACGCACGCAAAGCTTCGTATGGCGGATGCAGCCGTGCCGACCCTTCATGCCTTCGCCAACCCCGCCCGTTTCCTCAAGATCGCACGGCCGCTGACGCCGCTGCTGCTCTGGGGCGGCGTGCTGTTGCTCGCGGTCGGATGCTGGGCTGGCCTGACGCAGACGCCGCCGGATTATCTGCAGGGCGACAGCGTCCGCATCCTCTACATCCATGTGCCCGCCGCATGGCTCGGCATGGGCGGCTGGTCCGGGATCGCGATCAGCAGCATCGCCTTCCTCGTCTGGCGCCACCCGCTCGGCCATGTCGCAGCGCGGGCGATCGCGCTGCCGGGGGCGGTGTTCGCCGCGGTGTGCCTCGCGACCGGTTCCATCTGGGGCCGACCGACGTGGGGAACGTGGTGGCAATGGGACGGGCGGCTGACGTCGATGCTGCTGCTGTTCTTCGTCTATTGCGGCTATATGGCATTGGCGCGCGCGGACGCCGATCGTGGGGGCGACGGGCGCATTCCCGCGCTCTACGGCATCGCGGGCACCGTGCTGCTGCCGATCATCCGCTATTCGGTGATCTGGTGGAACACGCTGCATCAGGGACCGTCGATCGGCCTCACCAAGTCGACGATCGCGGGCAGCATCCTGTGGCCGCTCGGCTTCACGATGGCGGGGTTCACCCTGCTGTTCGCGGCGATCGTGCTGATGCGCATGCGCACCGCGCTCGCCCGGACGAAGGCGGAAGCGCGGCTGCGGCGGATGGCACGGGCATGAATGCCTGGCCCTTCATCGTCGCCGCTTATGCGCTTACGCTGGCGGCGACGGGCGCACTGATGCTGTTCACCTATCTCGCGATGAAGCGCGCCGAGAAATGACCGCCAAGCATCAACGGCTGACGCTCGCGCTGCTCGGCGTGGCGGCGATCGTCGCCGCCGCGCTGCTCGCGATGTCGGCGTTGAAGGATCAGGCGTCGTTCTTCTATGCGCCGTCGGACGTGCGCGCGCAGGGCCTGCCGCTCGGCCGGGCGGTGCGGCTGGGTGGCATGGTGCAGGCCGGGTCGATCCGGCGCGCCGCCGATGGCGTGACGGTGCATTTCATCGTCGGCGACGGCATCGCGACGACTCCCGTCACCTTCGCCGGGATCACCCCGGACCTGTTCCGCGAACGTTCGGGCGTCGTCGCCGAAGGCCGGTTCAATCCGGACGGCAGCTTCACCGCGACCAACCTGCTCGCCAAGCACGACGAAAAGTACATGCCGCCCGAACTCGCCGGCAAGATGCACGAAACCCGGACGCTGAAGCCATGACGGCGGAGGTCGGGCTCGCCGCCCTGTGGCTTGCCGCGGCCCTCGCCGCGTTGCAGGTGGCGATGGCGGCGCTCGGACTCGCGCGCGCGCGGCCCGAGCCCGCGGTGGCCGTGCGCGCGATCGCCATCGTACAGGGCGCACTCGCCGCGCTGGCGATGGCGGCGCTGATCGCCTTGTTCCTTGCCAGCGACATGTCGGTGCGTCTGGTCGTCGAGAACAGCCATTCGGCCAAGCCGTGGCTGTACAAATTCGCGGGCGCCTGGGGCAATCACGAAGGATCGATGCTGCTCTGGGTGACGATCCTGGGTTTGGCCGGCGGCGCCGTCGCGATCCTGGAGCGGCGACTGGCCGAGCGGACCTTGATCGCGACCTTGGGCGCTCAGGCGGCGATCGCGCTCGGCTTCTACGCCTTCCTGCTGTTCGCCTCCAATCCGTTCGCGCGGCTCGACCCGGCTCCACGCGACGGCCTGGGTCTCAATCCGTTGCTGCAAGACCCCGGCCTGGCCTTTCACCCGCCGACGCTCTACATCGGCTATGTCGGCATTTCGGTCGCCTTTTCCTTCGCGGTCGGCGCGCTGATCACCCGCGACGTCGGCCCCGCCTTCGCCCGGGCCATGCGCCCCTGGGTCCTGGGTGCGTGGATCTTCCTGACGCTCGGCATTACCGCGGGCAGCTATTGGGCCTATTACGAACTGGGCTGGGGCGGCTGGTGGTTCTGGGACCCGGTCGAGAACGCCTCGCTGATGCCCTGGCTCGCCGCCACCGCATTGCTCCATTCGGTGACCGTGCTCGCGACGCGCGACGGTCTGCGCGCGTGGACGGTGATGCTGGCGGTGGTCGCTTTCTCGATGTCGATGATCGGCACCTTCCTCGTTCGCTCGGGTATCCTGACCAGCGTTCACGCCTTTGCCGTCGATCCCGAACGGGGTGCGTTCATCCTCGCGCTGCTCGCCATCTATATCGGCGGCGCGCTCGCGCTGTTTGCGATCCGCATCGGCACGGTGCGCGCCGGCACGACCTTTGCTTTCGTCAGCCGCGAAGGCGGGCTGGTCATCAACAATCTGCTCTTGTCCGTCATCCTGGGTATCGTGCTGATCGGCACGCTCTACCCGTTGGTTGCTGCGAGCTTCGGCGTGCAACTCTCTGTCGGACCTCCATTCTTTAACAAAGCCGCCGGCCCGATCGCACTTGCGCTGGTCGTCTCGATGGCGGTCGGGCCGCTGCTGCGCTGGCGACGTGACGATGCCGCCACGCTGCTGGACCGGCTGATCTGGCCGATCGCCGCCACGGGCTTCGCCGGCGCGGCGCTGTTCGTGCTCGCGCCGCCGGGACTGTTTCCGCTGCTCGGCCTGTCGCTCGCCGCAGGCCTAGCCGTGGCCAGCATCCTGCCGCTCGTCGGGCGTAATCCGTGGCGGACCCCGCTGTTCACCTGGGGCATGGTCGTCGCGCATTTCGGCATCGCGGTCAGCCTTGCGGGCATGGCCTGCGACAGCGCCTATACCGCCGAAACGCTGACCGCCGCCAGGGTCGGCCAGCCGGTGCGGGTCGGCCCCTTCGTGGTGCGGCTCGACGGCATCAAGCCGGTGATCGGGGACAATTGGTCGGGGCTTGAGGCGCGGCTGACCGCGACGCGCGACGAGGCGACCATCGTGCTGCGCCCGCAGTCGCGCATCTTTACCGATCCCGTCACCACCACGAGCGAAAGTGCCATCGCGACCGCGTGGGATGGCCAGCTGTACACGGTGCTCGGGCAGCCGGACGGGCAGGGGCGCTGGCAGCTCCGGCTGTGGTGGAAGCCGTTCGTGACTCTGATCTGGCTGGGCGGCGCGCTTATCGCACTGGGCGGTGCGCTGTCGCTGGTCGGGCGCTGGCGTCGCGAGCGGCGTGCCGCGGCGCGGGAGGCCTATGCATGAGGCGCTGGTCGCTCTGGGTGCCGCTGGCCGTGTTCGCCGCGTTGCTGGTGTTGGTCGCGGCCGGGTTGCTGAAGCCCGCCGATCGTACCGTCCATTCGGCAATGGTCGGCAAGCCGCTGCCCGATTTCGTCCTGCCGCCGATCGCACCGGGCAAGGCGGGGCTCGACAGCGCGGCGTTCCGACAGGGGCGACCCCGCCTGCTCAACATCTTTGCGAGCTGGTGCATCCCTTGCGCGGCGGAATCGCCGAACCTGCTGCGGCTGAAGGCGATGGGCGTTCCGATCGACGCGATCGCGATCCGCGACACGGCACCGGCGCTCGCCGCCTTCCTGCGCAGCAACGGCGATCCCTATCAGCGGATCGGCGACGACCGGCAGAGCACCGTCCAGCTGGCGCTCGGATCGTCGGGCGTGCCGGAAAGCTTCGTGATTGACGGGAGCGGCCGGATCGTCCTCCAGCATATCGGCGACATCCGCGCCGACGACGTCGCCACGATCGCCGCCGCCGTGCGGGACGCGCGATGAGGGCGCGCGCCACGATCGCGCTGGCGTTCGCCGTCGCCACCATGCCCGTCGGTGCCGACCCGATCACCCCGCCCGCGGCGCTCGCCTATACGCAGTTGCGCGACCCTGCGCAGGAGGCGCAGGCGCGCACCCTCATGGCGACGCTGCGCTGTCTCGTCTGCCAAGGCCAGTCCATCGCCGACAGCGATGCGAGCATGGCGGGCGACATGCGCGCGCTGGTGCGCAGCCGCATCGCCGCCGGCCAGCCGCCCGCCGCCATCCGCGCCTGGTTGATCGAACGCTATGGCGATTATGTCACTTATGATCCGCCGCTCGGCGCGGCGACCTGGCCGCTCTGGCTGGCGCCGGTGGCGCTGCTGGTGATCGGCGCGCTGATCGCCCGGTCCAGTTTCCGCCGCGGCGCATGCACGCGGGGACGTAGCTGATGGGCTGGCTGGCGCTCGCCTTGATCGCTGCGGCGGCCGCTGCCGCGCTGGTGCTGCTGCGCGTCGATCGGGCCTTGTGGTCGATGGTCGGCGCGGCGCTGATGCTCGGCGCTGCGGGCTATGCGTGGCAGGGACGGCCGATGGTGGCCGCGAGCCCCGCACGACCCATGATCGATGTCGCGACCGACGATCCTTCGCTGGTCGATTTGCGCGAACGGATGCTGGGGCGGTTCACCGCCGATTCCGCCTATCTTGTCGCGGCGGACGCCATGGCGCGGGCGGGGGACCGGCGCTCGGCCGTGCGCGCCCTCCTCGGCGGCCTCAACCGCTATCCGCGCAGCCTGATGCTGTGGACGGCATTGGGCAGCGCGCTGTCCGCTCACGACGGCAACACGCTCTCACCGCCGGCACTGTTCGCGTTCCAGCAGGCGATCCGGATCGCACCGCTTCACCCCGCACCGTTCTTTTTTCTGGGGTTGGCGCAGGTTCGGGGCAACGACTATGCCGCCGCGCGGGTATCCTGGGCGCGGGCGCGGGCGCTGGCGCTTGCGCCGCGCGAGGCATCTTATCACCGCGATATAGCGGTCCGGTTGCAGTTGATCGACGAACTGCTCGCCCAGCAGGCCAGCCCACGCCAATAGTCGCGCCTGCATTCCGCCTTGGGTAAGTGGACGATAAAGCAGCGCACCGGACGTGCAAAATCCGCAGTCGCGAACAGCTTGTCGGCCGTGGAATGTCGATCGAGGGACGACCACGTCGCCCCACGATCGACACCAGCTTACTGGCCTCGGCCGGTCTGTTCCTGCAACGCGTCGATGCGCTTGGATGCGTCGGCCTTGGTCAGCGAATCGTCGAACGCCTCGCCGGCCTCTTCGCTCAGCGTCTTCAGGTAGCTGGCCTGGGCGCCGGTCATCTCTCGTCACCCGTCGTCCAGTCGTCGGGATCCTTCTCGGCGTTGGACGTCGGGTGGCTCTTGGGATTTTCAGTTTCGGACATGGTTGAAGCCTTTGTTGTTCTTCAAAGGCTTCAACCATCATGTTCCGCATTCGTTCCGGTCAGCCGTTCCACGCCTCGAACGGCAGGTCGAGCGCCTCGGCGACCGCCTGATGCCGGATCTTGCCGCCCGACACGTTCAGCCCGTTGGCCAGATGCGCATCCGCCTTCATTGCGGCCTCCGCGCCGAGATTGGCGAGCTTCAATGCGAACGGCAGGGTCGCGTTGTTGAGCGCGAACGCCGAGGTGCGGGCGACCGCGCCGGGCATGTTGGCGACGCAATAATGGATCACGCCGTCGACCTCGAACACCGGGTCCTCGTGCGTCGTCGCGTGGCTGGT
>CAYQPM010000067.1:0-12024 GCA_964419295.1 uncultured Stakelama sp.
CGCGCATGGCGGATACGATCGCCGAGATGAACCGGACGCTCGACGACATCCTGTCGCTGGCACGGATGGGACGGCCGAGCGAGCCGCTAACTGATGTCGATCTGGCGGCACTCGTCGATGCCGTCGTGGAGGATTTCCGGGACCTGGGGCAGGACGTCGCCTTCGAGGAGGCGGCGCGGCTGCCGATGCGACTGCGGCCGTCGCTGATCCGCCGTGCGATCCGCAACCTGATCGAAAATGCGGTGAAATATGGTGGCGGTGCGGAGGTGCGGCTGGTCGCGGAGCCAAAGCGGGTGGCGATCGAGGTAGCGGATCGTGGGCCGGGGATTCCGGCCGACCGGCTGACGGACGTGTTCGAGGCGTTCACGCGGCTGGAGACGTCGCGCAACCGCGACACCGGCGGGATCGGCCTGGGGCTGGCGCTGGCGCGGACGATCGTGCGGGAGGCGGGTGGCGACGTGCGGCTCGCCAATCGCGACGATGGCGGCCTGTGCGCGACGATCGAGCTGCCGCCCCGCCGCTGAACCGATCCCCCTGCTCCGTGCGAGCGGAGCGCTGCGGCGCCTTGGCCGGTTACCCGGCGCGCAGGCTCCACCCGGTTGCGGAACGGCTCAATCCTCCGCGATCTCGCTGTGCGCGCGTGTGTCCTTCATCCGCCAATAGGTGATCAGCGATACGCCGATCATCACCGTGACATACCAGTAGAAGCTCTGCTCCATGTGCGCGTTCTTGAGCCAGAGCGCGACATATTCGGCGGTGCCGCCAAAGGCGGTGTTGGCCAGCGCATAGGGCAAGGCGACGCCCAGCGCGCGGATGTGCGCGGGGAACAGCTCCGCCTTCACCACGGCGTTGATCGCGGTGTAGCCGGTGACGATGACCAGCGCGATCATGACCAGCCCGAACGCGGCGATGGGGTTCTTCACCGTTTCCAGCGCAGTGAAGATCGGTACGGTGGCGATCATGCCGGCCACGCCGAAGCCGATCATCAAGGGCCGGCGACCGATCCGATCCGACAAAGCGCCTGCGAGCGGCTGGATCGCGGCATAGACCAGCAGCGCGACCGTCATGATCCAGGTGGCGGTTTCACGACTGAAGCCGCTGGTGTTGACCAGGAACTTCTGCATGTACGTGGTGTAGGCGTAGAAGGCGAGCGTGCCGCCCGCAGTCAGCAGGATCACCGTGATCGCCTGACGCGGATGCTGGGTGAACAGCAGCCAGCCGCTCGATTTCGGCTTGTCCTTCGCATTCTCGAACGCCTGCGTCTCCATCAGGCCGCGGCGGATGCGGAACACCGCGATGGCGAGCAGCCCGCCAAGTGCGAACGGCAGGCGCCAGCCCCAGTCCTCGAGCTGCGCTTCGCTGAGCGCCGCCTGCAACAGCAACAGCGTGAACAGCGCCAGCAACTGGCCCGCGATGAGCGTGACATATTGGAACGACGAGAAGAAACCGCGGCGGTTCCGGCCCGCCATTTCCGACAGATAGACCGCGCTGGCACCATATTCGCCGCCGACCGACAGGCCCTGCATCAGCCGAGCAAACACGAGCAGCGCCGGCGCGCCCCAGCCGATCGTCGCATAGCCGGGGCAGACCGCGATCAGGAACGCGCCCGCGCACATCAGCGTCACCGACAGCGTCAGCCCCGCCTTGCGGCCACGGCGATCGGCGTAGATGCCCATGATCCAGGCACCGATCGGCCGCATGACGAAGCCGACCGCGAACACCGCGGCGGTGTTGAGCAGTTGCGCGGTCGGATCGCCCTTTGGGAAGAAATGCGGCGCGAAATACAGGCCGAACGCCGAATAGACGTACCAGTCGAACCATTCGACCAGATTGCCCGCCGATCCGCCGAGGATCGATCGGAGGCGATGCGCCGGGGCGGCCCCCTGCCCCGGCGCGGCGGCCGGCGTCACTTGCCGCCGCCCGTGGAGGTCGGGAAGCCACGCTTGCGGAGCAATGCGTTCACGTCGGGATCGCGGCCGCGGAAGGCACGATAGGCCGCGGCGCGATCGGTTTCGTTGCCCGTCGATAGCAGGATCTTCGCGAAGCGGTCCGCGGTCGCGCGGTCCCACGGGCTACCCGCTTCCTCGAACGCGGCGAAGGTGTCGGCGTCCATCGTTTCGGACCAGAGGTAACTGTAATAGCCCGCCGAATAGCTGTCCGACGAGAACAGGTGATTGAACTGCGGCAGGCGGTGCCGCATCACCAGCTGGGCGGGCATGCCGATCTCGGCAAGCGTCTTGCGCTCGAACGCGTCGGGATCGACCACGCCGTCCGCCACCGTGTGCAGCTTCATATCGACGATCGCTGAGGACAGATATTCGGTTGTCGCGAACCCCTGGTTGAAGGTCTTCGACGCTTCGATCTTGTCGAGCAGCGCCTGCGGCATCGCTGCGCCGGTCTGGTAGTGGCGCGCATATTTGTCGAGGACGTCGCGGGTGAGCAGCCAATGCTCGTTCACCTGACTGGGATATTCGACGAAGTCGCGCGGCGTGCCGGCCAGACCCGGATAGGTCACGTCCTGCAGCATCGCGTGGATCGCGTGGCCGAATTCATGGAACAGCGTCTGCGCGTCATCCAGGCTGATGAGGACGGGCTCGCCCTTGGCACCATGCGCGAAATTGTTGTTGTTGGAGGACAATACCGTCTGCGCCGGCGCGAGATTGCGCTGACCGCGATAGGTGTTGGCCCATGCCCCCGAACGCTTGCCCGACCGGGCGAAGTCGTCGCGGTAGAACAGGCCGACCTCCTTGCCCGCACGATCCGTGACGTGCCAGACGCGCATGTTCGGCTCGAACACCGGAACGGTGCCGGTGATCTCAGTGAAGTTCAGCCCGTACAGCCGATTGGCGGCGTAGAGCGATCCCTGGATGATGTTGTTGAGTTCGAAATAGGGCTTCAGCTGCGCCTGATCGAGGTCGTAGCGGCTCTTGCGGACCTGTTCCTGGTAGAAGCGATAATCCCATGGCTCGATGGTGATCTTCGTGCCGCCCTTGTCGGCGATCGCCTGCATGTCGCGAACCTCCTCGGCGACGCGCGCCTTCGCGGCGGGCCAGACGCGCATCATCAGGTCCATCGCCGCTGCGGGCGTCTTCGCCATCGTATCCTGCATCCGCCAGTCGGCATGCGTCCTGAACCCGAGCAGATGGGCGCGGTCGGCGCGCAACTTGACGATGCGGGCGATCGTCGCGTTCGTGTCGTTGGCATCGCCGTTGTCGCCGCGGTTGACAAACGCACGCCAGACTTTTTCGCGCAAGGCCCGGTCGGTGGCGAAGGTGAGCACCGGATCGACCGCCGAGCGCGTGTTGACGATCGCCCAGCCCGGCAAGCCGCGTTCGGCGGCCGCAGCAAGGGCGACCGCCTTCACGCTGTCGGGAATGCCGGCGAGCTGCGCTTCGTCGGTGACGGTGATGGCGGCGTTCTCATCGGCGAGCAGGCGGCGCGAAAAGTCGCTGAACGCGCTCGCCAGTTCCTGATTGTAGGCCGACAATTGCGTCTTTTGCGCCGCGTTCAGCCGCGCGCCCTGGCGGACGTAACTGTCATAGGTGCGGGTGACGAGTCGCTGCTGCTGCGGATCGAGCGCCGCACGGGCTTTGTACACCGCCTCGATCCGGGCGAACAGCTGGGGATCGAAGGTGATGGCGTCGGACGCCGCGGCGAATTTGGGCGACCATTCGCGGTCCAGCGCCTGATAGGCAGGCGAGTTCATGTTGCCGGTCATCACGCCGAACAGCGTCATCACACGACCGTAGCTTTGCCCGGCGAGCTGCATCGGCACGAAGGTGTTGGCGAAGGTGGGCGCAGCCGGATCGTCCGCGATCCGTCGGTAATCGGCGGCACGGTCCGCCAATGAAACCTCGAACGCAGCCGGAAACAGCGCGGGCGTCACCTTGTCCCAAGGCGGCACCCCGCCATAGGCGCCGGTCCATTCGGCGAGCAGCGGGTTGGCGGCGCGCGGCGCGGTCGCCGACGCGGTCTGCGCGGCGACGGCGGGTGCGATCAGCGCGGCGAGGCCGGCCGTGGCGAGAAGGATGTGATGCAAGATGCTCTCCGGATCATGACGGCTGCATCATAGCCGCTGATCCGGGCACGTCACCCGTTCAGGTGCGCACCCGCCCGTTCCGCCGCCGCGATCAGCCGGCGGCCCGTCTCTGCCGCGGCGTCCGGGGTCATCGCCACCGCAACACCATCGGGACCGTCGAGCATCACCTGACCATTTTCGGTCGACACGGATCCCGCCTTCGTCTGTGCCCGCTGCGTATGCCCTGCACCGTCGTCGTTCATATCGGCTTCCATTTGCCACAATCGGAATAAAGGTAATCGCTGTCGAATTCCGCAACCGAACACAGGCCGGCGTGATCGAGGATCTCGACATGCCCGTTCCGGAAGGTCAGCAGCCCCTGTTCGCGCAACGCCCGCAGCGTACGGTTGACGTGAACGCCCGTGAGCCCGCACGCCTCGGCGAGGTCAGGCTGCGTTAGCGGCAATTCGAAGGTGCCGCCATGCGCCAACCCGACCATTTCGAGCCGCGCGTTGAGTTCGCAGAAGAAGTGCGCCAGCCGGCCATCGGCGCCGAGGCGCCCCAGCCGGAATATCCATTCGCGATGCATCGCGGCATCGGTCAGGGTCGCGAACCACAGGAACCGGGTGAGCTGCGGATGCTGTTCGGTGATGCCGACCAACGTGCGATGGTCGAACAGCGCCATCTTCACCGGGCCGAGCGTACCGATGTCGTGATCGAGCCGCCCGGTCGGAAAGCCGTGCAGATCGACGAAATCGCCGGGGATATGCACCGAAACGAGCTGCCGGTAGCCCTCGCGGTCGTCCATGTAGCGCGAGACATAACCGTCGATGAGCATCATGCTCATGTGCACCGGTTCGCCGCGCCGGACGAGGTGATGGCGCGCCGGATACTCCTTCACCTCCGTGGCGGAATCCTCGAGAATCCGCATCTGTTCGGCCGTCATCCGGTCTCGCCCGCGACCGAGCAGGAAGCGGCCGGTGAGCGGATAGGCGGCAAGGTCAGGCGCGGGCACCGACATGGCTTCGGGATCGTCTCTCATCGATGCGTTTTAACCCGGATCGGGGCCGTAACGTTCCCTGCGCGGACCTATTCCGCCGCGCAGGCGAGTCGGTCGGTCACGTCCGCATGCCCGTCCAGCGCGAGTTCGCCGGCGAACCAGTCACAGGTGCGCGCCAGCCCCTCGGCCAGCGCCACCCGCGGCTGCCAGCCGAGCAGCGCCGCGGCCCGGCCGATGTCGGGGCGGCGACGGCGGGGATCGTCGACGGGCAGCGGCCGGTGGACAACTTCCGCCCCGGTGCCGGTCAGCGCGACGACATGGGTCAGCAGGTCGTTGATCGTCATTTCGCTGGGATTGCCGAGGTTGACCGGCTCCATCCCGTCGAATTCGGCATCCATCAGCGCCATCAGGCCCGCGACGAGATCGGAGACGTAGCAGAAGCTGCGGGTCTGGCTGCCGTCGCCGTAGACGGTGATCGGATCGCCGGACAGCGCCTGGCAGATGAGGTTGGACACGACGCGCCCGTCGTCCGGATTCATGTTCGGGCCATAGGTGTTGAAGATGCGCGCGACGCGCACCTGCGCCCGCCCCATGCGGGCGAAGTCGAAGGTCAGCGCCTCCGCAGCGCGCTTGCCCTCGTCATAGCAGGCGCGCGGCCCAGTACAGCTGACGAAGCCGCGATAGCTTTCCTGCTGCGGATGATGTTCGGGATCGCCATACACCTCGCTGGTCGAGGTCAGCAGGAAGCGGGCATCATGCTGTTCGGCGAGGCGGAGCAGCCGGTCGGTGCCCATGACATTGGTCAGCATCGTATGTTCGGGATCCGCCTGATACAGCGGCGGCGAAGCGGCGCAGGCGAGATTGTAGACGCGGTCGTAGCGGCGCTCGGTGACGGCAGGCGGCAGCGTATCGATCACGTCGGCTTCGACGAACACGAAGTTCGGATGATCCTGCAGCGCGGCGAGGTTGGACGGGCGCGACGTCTGCAAATTGTCGACGCACACGACATGTTCGCCGCGATCGAGCAACGCCTTGCACAGGTGCGAGCCGATGAAGCCGGCACCGCCGGCGACGAGGGTATGGATCATGGGCCTGGCCTTCTTTCGGGCTTCGACGAGATAGGTTTCGAGTTCGGCGGCGCGGGTTTCCGCCCCATGGGCTGCAAGGACGCGGGCGCGGGCCGCCCCGCCCAGGGCAGCCGCGTCGCGGTCGAGCGCGGCGGCGACGTCTGCGGTGGTGTCGGCGAGGATGATCTCCGTCCCGTCGGCGAAGATCGTATCGAGGCCATCCCAGCGGTCGGAGATGATCGGCGTGCCGCACGCCGCCGCCTCGAACAGCCGGACCGAGGGCGACCACCCCGCCGCGATCATGTCGGCCCGCGTCACGTTGAGCGTGAAGCGCGATGCCGAATAGAAAGCGGCATGCTCCGCCGGCGGCAGATGCTCGATCCGCTCGACGTTCGCGGGCCAGTCGATGTCGGCGGGATATTGCGGCCCGGCGACGGCGAAGCGGCGATGCGGTGCCGCGCGCGCGACATCGATCAGCAACCGGGTGAGCGTCGGCTGGCGATCGTCGCTATAGGTGCCGAGGTACGTCAGGTCCCACCGGACAGGCACGTCGAGCGGGCGATAGGCCTTCGTATCGACCGAGCAGTATAGCGCGCGAGCGGCGGGTGATCCGAACGCCTGTTCAAGGCGATCGAGCGTCGGGCCGCCGGTGAACGACAGATAGACGTCGTAGCCGGGAATGATCTCGGGCGAGAGATATTCGAAGTCGCCGCGGCCCAGCTTGGCGAGCGTCACCGGCGTGTCGATGTCGTAGTATGCGGTGGTTCCCTGCGCCTCCGCCTGGACATAGCGGCCGACCGCCACGCCTTCGGGAACGTAGGAGCCGACGATCACCGCATCGGCGGCGGCGATCTCCGTCTGCCAGCGCGCCAGATCGGCGAGATCCGTGTAATAGGCCAGCCGGCAGAAGTCGGGATCGACGAGGTCGCGGTGATCGCCCGCATACCAGGGCACGTCGCGTTCGAGGAACAGCACGTCGTGGCCGCGGGCCGCAAAGGCCTTCAGCAGCGCACGAAAGGTGGTGGCGTGGCCGTTGCCCCAGGACGAACCGAGGCTGAGGCCGAGGACGACGAGCCTCATGCCGCCTGCCTCATCCGATGGGCGCGGAACAGGCGATCGACCTCCGCGCCGCGCAGGTCGTAGGTGTGATCGGCGAGCACGCGGCGCAGTGCCGCCTGCCCGATCGCCTGCGCGCGTTCGGGCGTCAGCGCCGCGATATGGTCGGCGACATCCTGCCCGTCGCGGGCGACCAGTACCTCGACATCGGGGATCAAGAACTGCTCGATCCCCTCCCATGCGTCGGTGATCAGGCACGCCGCCGCGCCCGCCGCCTCGAACACGCGCGTGGCGGGGGAAAAGCCGATATGCGCCATGCTGTCGCGCGCGACGTTCAGTACCGCGCGCGGCGTGCAGTTGAAGGCGTTGTGCTCCGCCGTGTAGACATGGCCGCGATGGCGGACATTGGCAGGCATCGCCTTGCTGTCCCAGCCATTGCCGCCGATCAGGAAGCTCTGGCCGGGCAACAGCGACGCCGGCCGCAGGAAGAATTCCTCCACCCGCGCCTCGCGGTCGGGCAGGCGATTGCCGAGGAAGGCAAGGTCGCAGGCGAAGCGCTCGTCGCGTGGCACCGGGTGATGCGTCTCGGGATCGAGTGCATTGTAGACCGGGACGCAGCGGGCCGCGCCGAAGCCGGTATAGGCATCGATCACCGGCGGCCCACCGCCATAGGTCAGCACCATGTCGAGGTCGGGCAGCGCCTTCAGCACCGGGTGCGAGGCGTCCGCGCGCATCTCGTCGAGCGTCGCGGCGGCGTCGACATCCCAGAAGATCCTAAGCGCGCCGGGGCGTGCGTGGCGGATGATCCCTTCCAGCAATTCGGCATCGAACACGCCGACGCCGTTCGCCTTGACGACGATGTCCGCCTGCGCCGCCTCGGCAAGGACTGCGTTCAGCGCCTCTGTCGTCGCGGGGTAGACGACCGACTTCGCATAAGCGGGCGGATCGATGTCGCGGTGCTGCTGACGGTCGAAGGCGTCGGGTTCGTAGAAGGTGATGTCATAGCCGCGGGCGTGCAGCGCCTTCAGGATGCCGCGATAATAGGTGGCGGCGCCGTTCCAGTAGCTGGAGACGAGGCTGGAGCCGTAAAAGGCGATCTTCATGCGGCATCCTTTTGCGCAAGGTGTTCGCGGGCAGGCGCGTCCCGCAGCCGCGCGACGATGGCGAACAGTTCGTCGACGCGGTGCGCACAGGTGTGGCGGGACAGGATCGTCTCGAGCCCGGACGCGATCAGGTCCGCGCGCAGGCCGGCGTCTTCCCGCACCGCGCGCAATGCATGCGTCATTTCGCCGTTGGACCGAACCATCAGGAAATCGGTGCCGACGCGGAACAGCCCTTCGCTGTCGACCCAGGGCGCGGAGATCAGCGGGATGCCGCAGGCAAGCGCCTCGAACACCCTGATCGTGGGGATGCCGGGCAGTCGGGTCGCATAATAGCGCCGCGGCACGTGCACCGTGGCGAGATGCCGGGCGAACAGGCCCGGCGCCGCGGCGTTGGGCGCCCAGCCGTGGTAGCGCGCGCCATACGCCGCCAGTGTCGCCCGGGCGCTGTCGGGATAGCGCACGCCATAGACGTCGAGGCCGAGCCCCGCCGCCTGCGCGGGTTCGAACAGGAAGCGTTCCAGCTCCTCGGTGCGCTCGCCATCACCCCAGTTGCCGATCCAGACGAGCCCCTGCCGCTCGCCCTCCTCCGCCGGCGGGTGGAAACGGCGGATATCGGCGGCCTCGTGCCACGTCCATACGCGCCCTGCCCAACCCCAGCCGCGGTACACCTCGCTCAGCGTCTCGCCGAACGCGAGCACGCCGTCATAGGCGGACAGGTCATAGCCGCGCATCTGTTCGGGCTCGCTGACCGCGCGATGGTGGGTGTCGTGGAACAGCAGCGTCCACGGTGCGCCGCGCGCGCGCAGGCGGCCGATCTCCGCCACCAGCGGGTGCTCGTTCCATTCGTGGACGATGACGAGGTCGGCGCCGTCGACCATCTCGGCGACGTCGGCCCCGTGCGGATAGCTGGCCGATCCGAGTTCGGGATAGGCATCGCGATAGGCGTCGAGTCCCTCCGGGCCATGGTCGGCGACGAGGTTGGTGAGGCTCCACGCGTTTTCCGGGGCGTAGACGCGCACGTCATGACCGCGCGCGATCAGGTCGCTGAGCACGCCGCGCAGGAAATGCGCGTTGCCGTGGTTCCAGCACGACGCGAGGCTGTGGGTGAAATAGACGATCTTCATGCGGCGACTTTCCGGACGGGCGGATGCGTGGCGATCACGTCGCGGTAGAGCGCGATCATCTGGGCGGCGGACGCATCGGGGGTGTAGCGGGCAGCGCGGATACGGGCGGCTTCGCCCAGCGCGGCACGGCGCGGCGTGTCGAGGACCAGGTGCTCGATCGCCTCGCACCAGGCGCCGTCCAGCGGCACGAAGGTGGCGGCGCCATCCCACAGTTCGCGGAAGGTCGGGATATCCGACAGTACCAGGGCACAACCCGCCTGCGCCGCTTCCAGCACGGCGAGGCCGAAGGGTTCGAAGCTGGCGGCGGAGACGAAGATCGGCCGCTTCGCAAGATGCCCGGCCAGCTGCTCGCCCGAAATATGGCCGAGTTCGCGCAGATGGTCGAGGCGGATGGTTTCGCCGTGCGGACCCTTGGCGGCACCGGCGGCGAGGAACGGGATCGGCAGGCGCGCGGCGGCGCGGTCGAGCAGCGCGGCGTTCTTCACCCCGTCCCAAAGGCGCCCGACGGTCAGCGCGACATCGGCCATCGGCGCGTGCGGATCGGCGGTGCGCGCCGGGCTGCGGCCGTTGTGGATGGCGAGCGCGGGACGGGCGAGCCGATAGTGGCGCTCGACGATGGCGGCATAAGCGGCGCTGGGTGCGACGACGCGATCGACGGCGCGCAGGCCGTCGGCGGTCAGTGCGCGATGCCAGCGGTAATCCTGCCCAAGCGGCGTGCCCTTCGCCGCCTCCCACCACGTCGATACGCAGCCGTGCGCCACTGCGATCGACGGCACGAGCGGCGGCCCGGCCGCGGCGAGCGTCGGCATGTTGTACTGGATCAGATCGACGGCACGTTCGCTCGCCAGCGCGGCGATCGCCCTGCCCGCGGCGAGCACCGGCGCGGCATCGGAACACGTCCAGTCCAGCGGCAGGCCGGTGTCGATCAGCGTGATCAGACCCGACGACCGGTCGCCGACGAGCGCCTCACGCTGATCGGTCGTGGACGACGGGCCGAGCACCGCGACGACGCACTCCACCCCGCGGGCGCTCAGCATATGGGCGAGTTCGATAGTATATTGCCAGACGCCGCCGACCGCATCGGTGGTGATGAGTATCCTCATTCGGCCGCCACGTGCAGCCGCGCGTCGCCGATCGGGTGGTTCAGGCCGCGCTCGGCCGCGAGCCAGCGCGCGAGGCTCGCGACTCCGTCGCGCCACGGCACCTTCGCGCCCAGCCCGAGTTCTGCTTCGGCGGCGCGGGTGTCGGCGACGAAATAGCGCTGGTCGCCCGCGCGCCAGTCGGAGAAGGTCACATCGACCTCGCGCCCGATCAGATCGCCGATATGGGCGAGCAGGACGCGCAGCGAGATGGCATTGGACGGACCGCCGCCGAGGTTGAACGCCCTGCCCTTCACCTGGTCGATGTGCGTCCAGGCGTTCAGATAGGCCTCGACCGCGTTGGACACGTCGAGGATGTCGCGGACCTGGTAACCGTCACCGTATAGCGTGATCGGCTTGCCTTCGAGCGCGCGGATCAGGAAATGCGCGACCCAACCCTGATCCTCCGTGCCCATCTGGCGCTGGCCATAGATGCACGACATGCGCAGCACCGCGGCGGGAATGCCGAAGCTGCGCGCGTAATCGAGGACATATTGGTCGGCCGCCCCCTTCGACACGCCATAGGGCGTGTGGAAGTCGAGCGGCCGGTCCTCCCCTATGCCATGCGCGCGAACAGCGGCGTCGACCGGGACATAGGTGTCGCCTTCGCGGGCGAAGTCGAGGTCCGCCAGATCGCCATAGACCTTGTTGGTCGAGGCGAAGACGAGCGGGGTATCGCCCTTCCCGCGAAGCGCTTCCAGCAGGTTGAACGTGCCGAGAATGTTGATCTCGAGATCGTCGCGCGGATCCTCCATGCTGGTGGTGACCGCGACCTGCGCCGCCATGTGGAACACCGCCTGCGCATCGTCCACGGCGCGAGTGAGTTCGTCGGCGTTGCGGATATCCGCCTGGATCGCCGTGATCCGCGCGCCGTGGCGATCCTTCAACCAGGCGAGGTTGCGATCGACACCCGGGCGGGTGAGCGCGTCGTAGATCAGGACGTCATGGCCCTGTGTGGCGAGGCGATCGGCGATGTTGGAGCCGATGAATCCGGCGCCGCCGGTGACGAGGACGGGGGCGTCAGCAGCCATGACGGCCCACCCCCGCAGCTTCGTCGCCGCAAATGCTAGGATCGGCAGCTATCACGCGACCAGTCCGCGCTTCTCCAGCTCGGCTCGCGCCTTGCTGACATTGTCCTCGGCCGTCTGTTCGCCAACCCATTCGGCGAGTTCGGCAAGTCCTTCGATGAAGTCCTGGCGCGCTTCGAAGCCGATCCGTGCCGCTGCGAGGCTCGTGTCGCAGAAGCAATGGCGGATGTCGCCGATCCGCGCCTTGTTGACGATCTCTGGCCGGATGTCGTTCTTGCCCATGGCCTTGGCCAGGGCTTCGGCGACCTCGGTCACCGACCGATCGTGCCCTGAGCCGATGTTGAACGTCTGATCGACCGCTTGCGGCAGCACCAGCGCATCCGCGAATGCGCGGGCGACGTCCGACACATGGACGAAGTCGCGGCGTTGTTCGCCATCCTCGAAGATCATCGGCTGCTGCCCGTTGAGCAGCCGCGACGCGAAGATCGC
>CAYQPM010000068.1:0-11760 GCA_964419295.1 uncultured Stakelama sp.
CCTGGAAGCCGAAGATCGCCTGCTTGTAGTCACCGACCGTGAACAGCGTGCGCGTCGACGGCGCATGCACGCCGCGACCGACGAAGAATTCGCCCGCCAGCGCAGTGACGATCCGCCATTGGTTGAGGTTGGTGTCCTGCGCCTCGTCGATCAGCACGTGTTCCGTACCCTGATCGAGCTTGTAGCGCACCCATTCGCCGATGCCGGGCTGTTCGAGCAGCCGCACGGTGACGCCGATCAGATCGTCGAAATCGACCGCACCCGCCCGCCGCTTCGCTGCCGCATAGGCGCGCGCATAATCCCGGCCGACGTCGAGCGCGTCGGCGAGCAGATCGGCGTAGGCCGCACGCTGGGTCAGCGACAGCAGGTCGAGGCAGTGATCGCCCAATGCGACCGCCAGTTCCTGATAATCGGGTTCGGCATCGACCAGCTTCTTCGACGCCTTGCGCGGTTCGTTCTTGCCGGTCAGCACGACGCTGGCGAGGTCCTTCAGGCCCAGCGCGCGCCCCTCCGGCGCCGATGCCAGCCAGCGGTTCAGCGTCTCGGCATGACCGATCCCGGTCGCGGTCGCCCAGGCGCTGTTCGCCGCCGCCAGCCGCTCGATCAGGCTTTCGTCGATACAGTCGCAGCCCGACGCCAGCGCCTCGCCGATGTCGCCCTGCGGCAAATCCAGCGCGCGCCGCAACCACGGGCCAATGCCCGATGGCAGCGCCTCCAGCGCGGCGAACGACCGGGCGCAGGCGAGCAGGAAGCTCTCGGCACCCCCCTCGCCCATGCGCAGCGACAGCGCGCCGATCGTCTCGACCGGGCGCAGCCGTCCGTCGCGCTCGGCCTCGACCAGCAGCGTCGCCAGCGTCTCGCGCGCCAGCACCGCCTCCTCGCGCGCCTCCAGCGGCCGAAATCCGGGCGTGAGCCCCGCCTCGACCGGAAAGGCGGCGAGCAGGCTCTGGCAGAAGCCATGGATCGTCTGGATGCGCAGGCCGCCACCCGGCGCGTCGAGCACGCCCGCAAACAGCGTCCGCGCGCGCGCCTGCAATTCGGGGGTGGCACGCTCGCCCAGCGCCTCCAGGTCGGCGGCGAGCTGCGGTCCGGGCATCCGCACCCAGGCGGCCAGCCGGTTGCTGATCCGCTGCGCCATCTCGGCCGCGCCCGCCTTGGTGAAGGTCAGGCACAGGATCGCGGCGGGATCGGTCCCGCCGAGCAGCAGGCGGAACACGCGGGCGGCGAGCACCTGCGTCTTGCCCGTGCCCGCCGACGCGGACAGCCAGACATGCGCGCGCGGATCGCTCGCCGCCGCCTGCGCGCCCTTCAGCCGCGGCAGGGTCGCAAGGTCAGTCCCGGCCATACCATTCGTCCCGGCGCATCAATTGGTCGTATTCGGCATAAGGCGCATATTCCGGCACCAGCTTGGCCGTGAACGGCGCGTCGCCGGTCAGCCAGGCGCCGACCGCCTCCATGAAATTGGCGACGGCGATGGTGGTGAATTCGCCCGTGACGATCTTGTCGCGCTTGCCCTCGGCATCGACCGGGCTTTCGATATAGCCGAACTGGTCGCGCTTCTTGCCCAGCGACCAATATTCGAACCCGCCCGCACGGCCCGCGACATCGGCAAAACCGCCGCGCTCCGCGATCGCGCCCAGCAGGCCCAGCTGCAGGCTGTATCCCGCCCGCACCGCGGCGGCGGACGGCGGCTTGCCGGTCTTGTAATCGACGATCGCGAGCGTGCCGTCGGGCAATCGGTCGACCCGGTCGTAACGCCCCGTCAGGGTGACCCCGGCGACCTCGATATGCCCCTTGCCCTCGGCGGAGGCCACCTTGCGCCCCTCGCCGTCCTGCGCCGCGACGGTCTGCGCGATCCAGTCGATCGCCTCGACCAGCCGCGGCCGCCACAGCGCGCGCATCATCGGATGCGTACGCTCGTCGTCCAGCATCGCCGTCGCCCGCGCCATCAATGCGTCCGGAGCGCACGCGTCCAGCTTCCACCATTGCTCCAGGATGTCGTGGACCGCCGTCCCGCGCCATGCGGCACTGGGGTCGGCATCGACCGGATCGAGCGGCATCAGGGCGAGCACGCGTCGCGCGTAGAAAGCGTAGGGATCGGCCTTCAACCGATCGATTTCGGTGACCGAGATCGCCTTGGGACGCAACGTTGCGGACGGCATCGGCCCGGGACGCCCGACGGGCTCGTGCGCGCCCGGATCGTCGATCGCCAGCGCCCATCCTTCCAGATCGCGCGCGCGGGTGAAGCGGTCGCCGGCCATCGCCTGCAACCGCAGCCACAGCCGCGATGCGAGCGCCGGCGACGCCGCATCCCGCCGCGCGCGCGTCACGATCGCGCGCGGCGCGCCGAGCGCCTGGCCGAATTCGTGCGCCGCCGCCCCGACCGCCCGCTCCAGCCCGGGCAGCCCCAGCGTCGCGCGGATCCGCGGCGCGAGCCACGGATCGGGCGCGGGACGCCCCGGCCACACCCCTTCGTTCAGGCCGCCCAGCACCATCAGGTCGGCGGTCTGCAACCGCGCTTCGATCAGGCCATAGATGGCGATGCGGGGATGGCCGACGCCCGATCCCTCGCGCACCGCGATCTCGTCCATCAGCCCACGCAGCAGCGGGACCAGTCCGTCGGGCGCGATCCGGGGCGGGCCGAGCGCCGCCTCCGCCTCCAGCGCGTCGAGGAATTCCGCCGCCGCGCGACCGGCGGGCTTCGACCACAGATCGTCGCCGCACAGCGCCTGCGCCGTCTCGCGCAGCACCGCCAGCAACGTCGGCAGCGGCTGCATCCCCTGTTCGAACACCAGCTCGATCGGCTTCAGCAGCATCGCCGCCTCCGCGAACCAGGCCGCCGCCCGGTCGCGGCGGTGGGTCAACAGGTGGCCGGTAATGCCGTCGAGCCCCGCCGCCGGTCGCGGCCCGCGCAGGCCGCGGTCCACGCCGCGCGTTCCGTCCAGCCACGCGCCGCGCTTCGCCCGATCCTCGGCATCGTTGCTGACCAGCGGATGCTTCAGCAGCGCCAGCAACGCCATCGGCGCAAAGCGCTGCGCCGCCGCTTCGGCCAGCGCGAGCAGCAACGTGCCCGGCGGCAGGATCGACAGCGGCCGGCCCGCGGTGTCGTTCGCCTCGATATTCCAACGGCGCAGGTGCACCGCCACGCGCCGCGCGAGCGCGCGATCCGGCGTGACCAGCGCCGCGGTCCGCCCCTCCTCCTCGATCGCGCCGCGCAGGGCGAGCGCGATCGCCTGCGCCTCTTCGGCCGGGGTCGCGACTTCGGCGGCGACGACGCCGGTCAGCCGCCGATCCTCCGCCTTCAGCTCGGTCCATTTGCCGGTGAAGGCGGCGGGCGCCAGCGCGTTGGCGATCGCCCGGCCGCGCACCGCACCCGCATCCGGCCCCGCCGTGCCGGGCCAGTTCGCCACCTCGCTCCGCCCGACGCTCATCCGCTCCAGCATCAGCTTCAGGTGGAATTGCGGATGCGTCTCGATCGATCGGCGGGTGCGCCCGCTCACCGGATCGGGTCGATGCGGACCCAGCGCGTCCCATTCCTCGCCCGGCATCGCCAGATCCAGCCCGGCGAACACCGCCATACCCTGCGGCGCTTCGGCCACGCAGCGCAGCAGCCGGCATACCGCCGGCGCGGGGTCGGTGACCCCCGCGGCACAGACGAAGCCGGTGGGCGGCGCCGAGCGCCAGCGTTCGACGAGCCGATCGAGCACCATCCGCCGCCGCGTCGCCGCGTCGATCCGGCCCAGCGTCGCAAGTTCCGCCGGCCATCGCTCCAGCACGATCGCGAACGTCGACAGCGCGCGCTGCCAATGTTCGGTCAACTCCGGCGCAAGGTCGATCTCGCGCAGCCGCTCCGGCGCGACCTCCTCGACCAGCAGCTGGTCGAGCGTGTGGCACAATTCGCCCGCCAGCCGCACCGACTCCGCGGCATCGATCGGAACCCCCGCCCGCGCCCGCTCCTCGAAGACCAGTCGCGCCAGGATCATCCGCCGCCGCATCGGTTCGACCGCGGGTGGCGGTGGGTCGACGTCGTCGACCGGATCGAGCGCCGCGCCGACCGCTTCGCCCAGGTCGGGGCTGCCCAGCGCCACCAGCCGGGGCAGCAACAGCCCGCCGCCGCTCGCCC
The DNA here is from genome assembly GCA_964419295.1 of uncultured Stakelama sp. Lineage (GTDB taxonomy): Bacteria > Pseudomonadota > Alphaproteobacteria > Sphingomonadales > Sphingomonadaceae > Sphingomonas. The sequence goes on from CAYQPM010000068.1 coordinate 4,124, forward strand.
GCACGAACGCATCGGTGATAGCCCGCACCGCGCGGTTGTTGGGCAGCAGCACCAGCCCGCGGGCGAGCGCCATCGGATCGCCTGCCGCCCGCCGCATCAGCCCGGCGACGAGTGTGTCGGCGAACGCCTTGTGCGAAGGGATGGTGAACAGCTGCGGCTTGCGCCCGTCAGCCATTGGCGATCATCGCCTCGGTCTTCGGGATCGCGGCGGGCGTGCCGACGTCGAACCACAATCCCTGATGCACCTGCGCATAGGCGCGCCCCGCCTCGATCGCGCGACTCCAGAACAGGTTGGTGGAGAACGGCCCCTCCGGCCAGTCGCGGATGATCCGCGGGTGCAGGATCTGGATACCGGTATAGACGAAGGGCGCGGTCGCCCCCTCCTTGCGCCTGCCGATGATCCGTCCGTCGGCGGCGACGCGGAAATCGCCCTGCCCATTGTGGTTGTTGGCCCGCGCATAGGGCACCACCAGCAGCAGCGCGTCCATGATCGCATCGTCCCAGCGGTGGCTGAGCAACTTGATCGCATCCACCGGCCCGTCGAGCCACAGGTTGTCGCTGTTGATCACCAGCACCGGATCGTCGCCCAGCAGCGCCCGCGCCTGCACCAGCCCGCCGCCGGTTTCCATCAACCGCGCCCGCTCGTCGCTCACCACCACCTCGATCCCGTCGATCCGGTTGGTGACATGCGCCTCCAGCGTGTCGGCGAGATAATGGACGTTGACCACCGCACGCTTGACCCCGGCGCTGCGCAGGCGATCGAAGACGTGATCGATCAGCGGTTTGCCCGCGACCTCCACCAACGGCTTGGGTCGGGTCGCGGTCAATGGCCGCATCCGCTTGCCCAGCCCCGCAGCCATCACCATCGCCGTGGCGGGCACGTGCGCGTGCGGGTCGGGGCGGATCGTCTTCTGCCTGGTCACGCGGTCATCGCCGCCGGATCGCCGCGCAATTCGGGAGGGACGTTGTCGTCGAACCAGCGTGCGACGGGCGCCAGCTCCGGCTGCGACAGGTCGCGCTCCAGATAGGCCCAGACGCGCGGGCACAATGCCGGATAGCGCGGCTTGCCGTCGCGTTTCCACAGGCGCGTGAAGATGCCGATGATCTTGGCGTTCCGCTGCGCGCCCAGCACGTGATAGGCCGCCATGAAGTCGTCGCCCGCCCCCGTCGCCGCGCGATACCGCGCCAGCATCGCCTCCTCCAGATTGGGATCGACGTCGCGCCGCGCATCCTGCAACAGCGACACGAGATCATAGGCCGGGTGTCCGGCCAACGCGTCCTGAAAGTCGAGCAGGCCGAGCGCCTTGTCGTCGCCGACCAGCATCAGGTTCTCGGCATGGTAATCGCGCAGCACCGTCACCGGCGCATCGGTCAGCGCGCGGTCGATCACCGCCTCCCATGCGGCGCGATAGCCCTCCACATCGACGTCGAGGCCGACCGCCGGGCAATACCATTCGACGAACAGCCCGGCTTCGCGTTGCAGCACCGCACGGTCGTATGGCTCGAGCCCGGCCGCCGGATGCGCACGCAAGGCGACCAGCAGGTCGATCGCGGCGGCATAATGCGGCGCGGCCGCATCCTCGTCCGCATCCGCGGTCTCGCGCAACCGGACGTCGCCGAAATCCTCCAGCAGCACCAGTCCCTGGTCGAGGTCCGCGGCATGGATCGCCGGTGCGGCAAAGCCGCGCTGCGTCAGCCATTCGGCGATCGCGATGAACGGCCGGGGGTCCTCGTGCGGCGGCGGCGCATCCATCAGGATCGCACTGCGCCCCTCGCCCGCGACGCGGAAATAGCGGCGGAACGACGCGTCGCCGGCAACGGGCGTGATCGCCCCCGACCAGCCATGGGCGGCGAGGAACGCCGGGGCACCGGCGGGCGGGGTCATATCGGCCATCGCGGCTTCCAAGACGCCGGCACGTCCGCTGTCAAGATTCGTCCGCCGTCCGGTGCCGCGGTCAGGGTGAGCGACAGCGCGTGCGGCCAGTAACCCGGCGCCCGGTCGGGCCATTCGACGATCAGCAGCGCATCCGACAATGCCTCGTCGAGGCCCAGTTCCGCCATCTCCGCCGGATCCTCGATCCGATACAGATCGACATGCAGCACCGGCAGCGTCACTTCGGGAGGGTCGTAGGGCTGGACGATCGGGAAGCTTGGGCTCGGCGCCTCCCCCGCAAGACCCAGCGCCGCGAGCAACCCGCGCGCGATGCTCGTCTTGCCCATGCCAAGGTCGCCCGTCAGGGTCACGACGTCGCCGGGTCGCATGATCGCCGCGAGCGACGCGCCGAAGGCTTCGGTCGCCGCGGCATCGGGCAGGTGGATGGGCGAAGCGGTCACGCGCGCTCGCGCGTTCCCCGTCGGACGGGACCCGATCGGGTAAACGCCCATGACGACGTGCCCCGCCTCACCGGCGCGGCAGTTCGACGGTCACCAGCGTGCCTTCACCCGGCTCCGACACCAGGTCGATCGTGCCGCCGTGCGCCTCGACGAACTGGCGCGCCAGCGGCAGGCCCAGCCCCAGCGCCCGTTCTCCGGTCGGCTGCGAACCCGGTTCGCCGAACCGGTCGAACGCCTTTGCGACGCTTTCGGCATCCATGCCGAAGCCGTCGTCCGACACCACGATCCGTGCGCCCGTCGCGCTGCCGTCGCTGTGCAGCAGGATACGGCCGCCCTCCGGCGTGGAGGCGACCGCGTGCCGCAGCAGGTGTTCGATCACTTCCTTCAATCGCTTCGGATCGCCGCTGACCCGCCCGGTCGATCGCGCGAGTTCGACCGCGAAGTCCAGCTTGCGCCGCTTCGCCGCCGGCATGATCGTTTCGGCCGCCGCCCGCGCCGTCGCGGCCAGGTCGACGTCGATCCGCTCGATTTCGGCATCGTCACCGCCCTGCGTCAGGTCGAGCACGTCGTCGATCAGCAGCCCCAGCCGCTCGACGGATTGCAGGATCGCCTCGACATAGCCATCCGCCTCGCGAGTCAGCTTGCCCGCATAGCCGCCGTGCAGCATCTCGGCGAAGCCGCTGATCGACGTCAGCGGCGTGCGCAATTCATAGCTCATGTTGGCGACGAACTGCGTCTTGACCCGATCCGCCGCCTCCAGCGCGTTGGCGCGGTCGCGCAGCGCCTGTTCGGCGCGTCGGCTGTCGGAAATGTCGAGCATGGTGAGAAGCGCGTTGCCGTCGGGCAGCGGCACCGCGGCGAATTCGAAATGCCGCCCGTCCGCGAAGGCGACCCGGCCCCCGCGCTGCTGGCGCTCGACCGTCGCCGATCGCACCAGCTCGGGGATCAACGCGGCGCGGTTCGGCGTCGCGAGCTTCGGCGCCGCGGCCTCGGCAAAGGTATCGACGCGCGGATGGCCCGCCAGGAACTCCTCCTCGAAGCCCCAGATCGCGCCCATGCGGTTGTTCCATAACTGCAACTTGCCGTCCGCGGCGAACACGGCCAACGCCTCGAACAGATTGTCGAAGGTCGCGGTGCGCACCCGCAGCAGCGTGTCGCGCGCGCTCGCCAGCTGCACCTGTTCGGTGCGATCCTCGAAGATCGTCAACAGGCCGCCATCGGGCAGCGGCTGCGCCACAACGCGCAGGTGCGTGCCGCCCGGCAGGTGCCAATTCTCCTCGATCGCGGCCTCGCCCGGCACGAACCATTCGCGGCGCTCCGACTTCCAACCCGGGAAGTCGCGCACCTCGGGCAGCCGGTTGGCCTCGCGCATCCGCTCCAGCACCCGCTCGAATTCGGGACGGTCGGCCAGCCATTCGGCGCGCATCGCGAACATCCGCCGGAACGGCTGGTTGCAGAACACCAGCCCGCGATCGGCGCCGAATTGCGCCACGCCGGCGGACAGCCGATCCAGCATCGCCCGCTGCGCCTCGGCGAAGCGCTTGGCGCCCGCACGCGACTGTTCCAGATCCTCGATATCGACCGCGAAGCCCGCGACCCCGCCGCTCGACAAGGGAACGTCGTGCACTTGCAGCGAACGGCGCTCGCCATTGATCGTCGCGGGCAGGATCTCATGCTGCGGCTTGCCCGTAGCGCGTGCCGCCTTGGCGCCCGCGCGCGGTCCGCCGCGGCCCGATCCCTCGACCAGTTCCAGCTCGCGCGCGATCACGTCGGCGGCGTCCACCCCCTCGACGGCGCGGACATAGGCGGTGTTGACCATCGCCAGCCGCATGTCGGACCCGCGATACCACATCGGCAGCGGCGCCGCCTCGATCAGCCCGGTGAGCGCGTCGAAGGCGGCGGACAGTTCGGCCACCTCGTCGCGCAGCCGGACGATCTCCGTTTCGCTGTCGGTCGCATCGAGCGTCCACACCACCACCGCGCCGGTCGCGCCGAGGTCGCCGGGCGCGCGGCTGCCCCGCACCGTGATCGCCCGGCCCGACCCTTGCGGATGCAGCGCGCGGACGAAGCCGCGCCCGGCGCGCTGCGCCGCGCCGATGTCGCTGGCGAGTCCCTGCGCCTCGGCCGCCGGCAGGCCGGATCCATCGCCGGCCAGATCCTGCAAAAAGCGCGGCGCGACGCTCAGGCCCAGCCAGTCGACCAGCCTCGGCGGCATTTCGACGCGCCCGTCCGCCCGCACCAGCATCGCCATCGCCGGCGACACGCTGCGCAGCGTCTCCGCCTCGCTGGCGCGCGCCAGCGCGTCCTGCGCCGCGCCGCGCATCCGCCAGCCGACGAACAGCGCATAGCCGGCGCCGCCGACCAGCAGCGCGAGTATCGCGCCGCTCACGACCGCCGCCATCACCGAAAGCTGGATCAACGCCTACCCCTCGTCACGCCTCCCGGCGGCGTGCTCGGGCAAGCTGTAGAACGGAACATACGGCAGCGGCAATGTCGTTGCGCAACACGCATTCTGACCGGTTACGCGAAGGGAGCGGCGCAATCATCATTCCTCCCCGGCACGGGGAGGGGGACCGCCCGGCGCAGCCGGGTGGTGGCGGGGCAGCCGCAGGCCGTGGCGCTGCCTGGTTGCCCCTCTGCATGGGCTTCGCCGCGCCACCTCCCCGCGCCGGACGAAAGACAAAAGGGCGGCACCTTTCGGCACCGCCCTTTCGATCGCGACGATCCGCAAGGGATCAGTAGCGATAATGATCCGGCTTGAACGGCCCCTCGACCGGCACGCCGATATAGCCCGCCTGCTTCGGGGTCAGCTGCGACAGCTTCACGCCCAGCTTTTCGAGGTGCAGCGCCGCGACCTTCTCGTCGAGGTGCTTCGGCAGCACATAGACGTCGTTCTTGTAGTTCTCACCCTTGGTCCACAGCTCGATCTGCGCCAGCGTCTGGTTGGTGAACGACGCCGACATCACGAACGACGGGTGACCGGTCGCGCAGCCCAGGTTCACCAGGCGGCCCTTGGCCAGCACGATGATCTGCTTGCCGTCCGGGAACTCGACCAGGTCGGTGCCCGGCTTCACTTCGGTCCACTTGTAGTTCGACAGGGCGGCGATCTGGATCTCGCTGTCGAAATGGCCGATGTTGCAGACGATCGACATCGGCTTCATCGCCTTCATGTGATCGGCGGTGATGACGTCGGCGTTGCCGGTCGCGGTGCAGAAGATGTCGGCGCGGGTGACCGCCTCGTCCATCGTCACGACCTCGAAGCCCTCCATCGCCGCCTGCAATGCGCAGATCGGATCGACTTCGGTCACCATCACGCGGGCGCCGCCGTTGCGCAGCGATTGCGCCGAACCCTTGCCGACGTCACCGAAGCCGGCGACGCAGGCGACCTTGCCGGCCAGCATCACGTCGGTGGCGCGACGGATCGCGTCGACCAGCGATTCCTTGCAGCCGTACAGATTGTCGAACTTCGACTTGGTGACGCTGTCGTTGACGTTGATCGCCGGGAAGGGCAGCTCGCCCTTCTTCGCGATCTCGTACAGGCGGTGCACGCCGGTCGTCGTCTCTTCGCTGACGCCCTTCAGATTCTTGACCGTCTCGGTCAGGTAACCCGGCTTCTTGGCGATGAACGCCTTCAGCGCGCGCTGGAACTCGACTTCCTCTTCATTCTCCGGCTCGCCCAGCGTGTGGCCGGCCTCGAGCTTGGCGCCCCACAGCGCGAACATCGTCGCGTCGCCGCCATCGTCCAGGATGATGTTGGCAGTGGTGCCGTCGCCGTCCGCGCCCCAGTTGAAGATGTCGCCGACATAGTCCCAATAGTCGGCCAGGCTCTCGCCCTTCACCGCGAACACCGGCACGCCCGTCGCGGCGATCGCGGCGGCGGCATGGTCCTGCGTCGAGAAGATGTTGCACGTCGCCCAGCGGACGTCGGCGCCCAGCGCGGTCAACGTCTCGATCAGCACCGCGGTCTGGATCGTCATGTGCAGCGAACCGGTGATGCGCGCACCCTTCAGCGGCTGGCTCGCGCCGAACTCGCTGCGCAGCGCCATCAGGCCCGGCATTTCCGTTTCGGCGATGCGGATCTCGGCGCGGCCGAAATCGGCCAGCGCGATGTCCTTGATGACGTAATCGGTGTTTTCGACCGCGAGCGCAGTAGCCACGAGTCATGCTCCTGAAGATAATGGATGCGCCGCCCTTAGCCGCAGGCCCGCTCCAGATCAAATATAAAGATATCTTTATATGTGATCAGGCAGTGCCGGCCCCCGATACCAGCAACCGGGGATCGATCCCGGCTTTGGCGAACGCCCCCGCCCACCGCTGGTCGGCACTCGTCTCGAACAGCAGCGCCTCGTCGCCGGCGACGTGGAACCAGCCGGGCCGCGACAGCTCGCCGTCCAGCTGCCCCTCGCCCCAGCCGGCATAGCCCAGCGCCACCAGGAACCGCGCCGGCCCGCTGCCCTCCGCGATCGCGCGCAGCACATCGACCGTGCTCGACAGCGACCAGCGCCCGGCGACATCGATCGTGTCCTGCCCGCCCCAGTCGCTCGAATGGATGACGAACCCGCGCCGTGGTTCGACCGGCCCGCCGAAATGCACCGGCACGTTGGGCGCGGCCCCGTGCGCGATCTCGAACTGGTCGAGCAGGTCGTGCAATCCCAGCCCGTCGATCGTCGCGCCGATACCGATGCCGATCGCGCCGTCCTTGTCGTGTGCGCACATCGCGATCACCGCATGGTCGAAGTGCGGGTCGATCATCCCCGGCATGGCGAGCAGGAACTGTCCGGAAAGATACGCTGGCGATTGCATGACTTGGCAACATAAGCACGTCCGCCTTCCGCGCCATGCTTGAAATCAGTGCCCGTGTGTCCGACCTGTGGTCGGCGTCCCGCCGCCCGGCGACCGGCGCGTCCCATTATCCGGAGAACCTGCGATGACGATCACCGTCGGCGATACACTGCCCAGCGCCACCCTGACCAAGGTCACGCCCGATGGCCCCGATCAGGTGAGCAGCAAGGATTTCTTCGCCGGCCGCACCATCGCGCTGTTCGCCGTACCCGGCGCCTTCACCCCGACCTGTTCGGCCAAGCACCTGCCCGGCTTCGTCGAGAAGCGCGAGGACCTCGCAGCAAAGGGCGTGGACGAGATCGCCTGCACCTCGGTCAACGACGCCTTCGTGATGGGCGCCTGGGCCAAGTCGGCCGATGCGGATGGCATCACCATGCTCGCCGACGGCAATGGCGACTTCGCCGAAGCGCTCGGCCTGACGATGGACGGCAGCAAGTTCGGCATGGGCAAGCGCAGCCAGC
>CAYQPM010000069.1:0-11707 GCA_964419295.1 uncultured Stakelama sp.
ACGTCGCCCCAGTCGACGCCGAGGTCGAGGCTGGCGGTGGCGACGAGCGCGCGCAGGCGGCCCGACGCCATCGCGCCTTCCACCTTGCGCCGCGCTTCCAGTGCGAGGCTGCCGTGATGGACGCCGATCGGCAGCGACAGCGTGTTCACCTTCCACAGATCCTGGAAGATCAGCTCGGCGAGGCTGCGCGTGTTGCAGAAGATGATCGAGGTCTTGTGCGTCTCGATCTCCGCCATGACTTGTTCGGCGGCATAGCGGCCCGAATGGCCCGACCATGGCACGCGACCTTCGGGCAGGAGGATGGCGATATCGGGATCGGCGCCCGGCTCGCCCTGCACCATCGCGACCTGATCGATGTCGCCGTCGGGAGCGAGCCAGGCGCGATAGCCATCCGCATCGGCAACAGTCGCGGACAGCGCGACGCGGCGCAGGCCGGGGCTGATCCGTTGCAGCCGCGCCATGCAGAGCGACAGCAGGTCGCCGCGCTTGCCGGTGGCGAAGGCATGCACCTCGTCCACCACGATCGTGCGCAGCCCTTCGAACATCGTGAAGCTGTCGGGGTAGCTGAGCAGCAGCGACAGTGATTCGGGCGTGGTCAGCAGGATTTGCGGCGGCTTGACCCGCTGCCGCGCCTTGCGGTCGCTGGGGGTGTCGCCGGTGCGCGTCTCCACCCGGAGCGACAGGCCCATTTCCTCGATCGGGGCAACGAGGTTGCGCTGGATGTCGACCGCGAGCGCCTTCAGCGGCGAGACGTAGAGGGTGTGCAGGCCCTCGACCGGGTCCTCGATCAGTTCGGCGAGCGTCGGCAGGAATCCGGCGAGCGTCTTGCCCGCACCCGTGGTCGCGACCAGCAGCGCATGGTGTCCTGCGCGCCCTTCGCGCAGCATGTCGAGCTGGTGGCGGCGGGGGCGCCAGCCGCGGGTGGCGAACCAGTCTGCGAGCGGCCGGGGAAGATCCATCCGCACCTATGTAGGCATGCGGTCGCCGCGGTGAAATGGGAGCGGCGACGGCACATGATTTTACGCGAAAGTCACGAAAGTCTCACGTGTGAGAGGCGCGACGGTTCCGCACGGAAGCTGCCATGGGAAAGAGCGTGGCAGCATGGCTGGCACGACCGATCCGACGTATCCGGCGGCGGTCGTCCGCTCCGCCTCAGCGGGGATCGTGGTCGACCGGATCGCCTTTATACAGGTCGCGCGTCGCCTGTTCGGTGCGGCGTTCCTGTTCGGGGGATACGCGGTTGTTGAACTTGGCCCAGATGAGCACGCCGAGCAGGACCATGGCGCCGACGAACACGACAAGTGCCCAGAAGCTGCTGATGATCATCACTTTTCTCCCGTCCGTAAGTCTGCGCGTGCAACGGCTTGGCAGCGGATTTCGATCCGTTCGGCACCGGCGGCGACCCTGGCGCGTATTGATCGCATGGCACGATTGGGCGACTGGCTGGAACCACATCCACACGGCATCTACGTCCGGCCCGCGGACGTGTGGATCGACCCGTCCGAGCCCGAGCCGAAGGCGCTGGTGACGCACGGTCATGCCGACCATGCTCGCGGCGGCCACGGCGCGGTCTGGGCGACGCCCGGGACGCTGGCGATCATGGACGCGCGGTACGGCGAGCAGGCGGGACATCCCGTGGCCTATGGCGAGAGCATCCGTATGGGGGAGGTGGAGGTCGGCTTCGTACCGGCGGGCCATGTGCTGGGATCCGCGCAGATCGTGCTCGACTACCGCGGCGAGCGGGTGGTCGTGTCGGGTGATTACAAGCGGCGGCCGGATCCCACCTGTACACCGTTCGAACCGGTGAAGTGCGACGTGTTCGTCACCGAAGCGACCTTCGCCCTGCCGGTGTTCCGCCATCCCGACACCGGTGACGAGATCGACAAGCTGATCGCGCGCCTGCACGCCAATCCCGATCGCTGCGTGCTGGTCGGGGCCTATGCGCTGGGCAAGGCGCAGCGGGTGATCGCCGAGCTGCGCGCGCGCGGGCATGACGCGCCGATCTATATCCATGGGGCGTTGCAGCGGCTGTGCGACCTGTATCAGGAGCATGGCGTGCGGCTGGGCGAGTTGCTGCCGGTGGCGGATGCGAAGAAGGCGGACATGGCCGGGCATGTCGTGATATGCCCGCCGGGTGCGCTCAACGATCGCTGGTCGCGGCGGCTGCCCGATCCGATCACGGCCATGGCATCGGGCTGGATGCGGGTGCGCCAGCGCGCGCGGCAGAAGAACGTCGAACTGCCGCTGATCCTGTCCGACCATGCCGATTGGGACGAGCTGATCGACACGCTGGCGGAGATCGCACCGAAAGAGGTGTGGGTGACGCACGGACGCGAAGAGGCGCTGGTGCATTGGTGCATGACCCGCCAGATCAAGGCGCGCGCGCTGGCGCTGGTCGGCTTCGAGGACGAGGACGACTGACGCCGTCCTCCGCCGTCGTCCTTCCCCGCCGTAACCTCGCGGTTCAGCCGCTGTTGCGCAGGGCCGTGGCGACCGCGTTGATCGACAGCAGGATGCCTTCGCCGATGCGCGGATCGTCCTCGCCGGCGCGGTGGCGCTTCATCAGTTCGATCTGCAGCAGGTTGAGCGGCTCGATATAGGGCAGGCGCAGGCGGATCGAGGCGTCGAGCGCGGGATGCTTTTCCAGCAGGCGCGTCTGGCCGGTCACCTCCAGCAGGCCGTCGTGCGTCTGGTGCCAGGCGTCGCGGATGCGGGTGAAGATGCTTTGGCGTAGGGCGGGATCCTCGACCAGTTCGGCGTAATGGCCCGCGATCTCGATGTCCGATTTGGCCAGCACCATCTCCATGTTGGCGAGGCTGGAAGCGAACAGCGGCCAGCCCTGCGCCATCTCGCGCAGCAGGCCCTTGTCGTCGAAGGCGGCGAGCGCCTGGCCGACGCCGTACCATCCGGGCAGCATGACACGCGCCTGCGCCCAGCTGAACACCCAGGGGATCGCGCGCAGATCCTCGATCGCGTCGCTCTTCTTGCGGCTGGCGGGACGGCTGCCGATCTTGAGCCCCGCGATCTCGCTGATCGGGGTCATCTGGCGGAAGAAGGTGCGGAAGCCGTCGGTGCCGTAGACGAGGTCGCGATAGGCGTGGAAGGCGGTGTCGGAAAGCGCGTCCATCGCGCCGGCGAACTCGCCGTTCTCGGCGTTGGACAGCCGTTCGGGCTCCAGGCTGGCGAGCAAGGTCGCCGCGGCGATCGCTTCCAAATTGGTCATCGCACTCTCGCGCGTGCCATATTTGGCGGCGATCACCTCGCCCTGTTCGGTGATGCGGATGCGGCCCTGCACGGTGCCGGGCGGCTGCGCACGGATCGCGGCGAAGGCGCTGCCGCCGCCGCGCCCGACCGCACCACCGCGACCGTGGAACAGCTGCATGCCGACACCCGCCGCCTCGAACACCGGGCGCAGCGCGGTCGATGCCTTCGACAATTGCCAGGTGGACGTCAGATAGCCGCCGTCCTTGTTGCTGTCCGAATAGCCGATCATCACCTCCTGATGACCGCGCGCCGAGGCGATCGCCGCGATTTCCGGCAGGGCGAACCAGTCGGTCATGATGCCGGGGGCGGCCTCCAGATCGCCGACCGTCTCGAACAGCGGCACCGCCATGATCGCGGCACCCGGCGTATCGCCGGCGCGATACAGGCCCACTTCCTTCAGCAGCAGGTTGATCTCCAGCAGGTCGGACACCGACTGCGCCATCGAGACGATATAGTTGGTGATGCACGCCGGACCGTATTTGGCATGCGCCTCTGCCGCGGCGAGGACGATCTTCAACTCGGTGTCGGTCTCTTCGGAATAGGTGGTGAAGCGACTGGCGAGCGGGCGGGCGTGGGCGAGTTCGCGCCGTAGCAGCGCGACGCGGGCATCCTCGTCGAGCGCGCAATAATCGTCTTCGACGCCGGCGGTCCTGAACAGTTCGGCGACGACGCGTTCGTGCACCGCGCTGTTCTGGCGCAGATCGAGCGTCGCGAGGTGGAAGCCGAACGTCTCCACCGCGCGGATCAGCCGACCGAGCGCGCCACCCGTCCTGAGCGCCCCGGCGCCGGTTTCGCGCGGCGACAGCCCGTGCGCGAGCGCCACGAGGTCGGCGCGGAACGCCTGCGGGTCGGCATAGGCTGCGCCGGTCAGGCGGCCGGGACGCGGCGCGGCCTTGCCGGTCATCGCGAGGTGCGTCGCGGCGAGACGGGCGTAGATGCCCGACAGCGCGCGGCGATAGGGTTCGTCCGAGCGGCTTTCGGCGGTGTCGCCGCTCGCCTCGGCCAGCGCCTCGACCGCGGCGTCGACGGGAACGTGTTGCGTCGAGATCGACAGTTCGGCGCCGAGCGCGTGCACCGCGTCGAGGTAGAAGCCGAGCACCGCCTCGCAGGCGCGGCCGAGCGCGGTGCGCAGCGAGTCGGCGGTGACGAAGGGGTTGCCGTCGCGGTCGCCGCCGATCCAGCTGCCCGGGCGCACGAAGCTCGGCACGCGCTCGCCAAACGCACGATCCCACCGCTGGTAGAGCGCGGGGAGGGCGGGGAGGAAGACGTCGCGCATGTAGCTCAGCGCGGTTTCGACCTCGTCGGTGACGTACAGGCGCTCGCGGCGGAGCACGCGGGTTTGCCAGAGCAGCGCGATCTGACGGGTGATCGCATCCTCGACCCGGTCGCCGTCCGGCGTTTCGTCGCGCCCCGCATCCTTCAGCGTCATCAGCTGCGCAATGCGGTTGCGGTGATCGATCATGCTCTTGCGCCGCACCTCGGTCGGGTGAGCGGTAAGGACGGGGACGATCAGCGCATGGGCCAGCAATTGCTGCACCTGGTCGCGGCCGATACCTTCACTCTCCAGCGTGGCGAGCGTGGCGGCGACGTCGGCACCCTGTTCGGCGGCGATGCCCTGACGGTCCTCCGCAAGGTTGGCGAGCATCGAAAAGAGCATGAAGCCGCGGACGAAATCGAGCGTCTCGTCGAGGCCCAGATGCTGGAGTTGCTGGTGGATCGCATCGTTGCCGCCGGTGCCGCGATGCCGTTCCACCGACGCGCGCCGGATCGCCTCCGTCGCCTCGAACAGGGCATCGCCGCCATAGGCGCGGATGACGTCGCCCAGCTTGGCGCCCAGGAAGCGCACGTCGGGGTTGTTGGCGATGGGCGGCAGGGAGGAAGGGTCAGCGTTGGCCATGACCGGATGCTGCGCTGCGGTAGGCGCGCGGTCAACCGGGGATGGCTTTGGTTGCGGCAAAGACAGGGTTCTTCGCCGCCGCCGATGTCCTGGGGGAAGTTGCGCCGCGCAACCTGCCTCTCGGTCGACGGCCCTCCGCTATTTGGCGGTCGTCGTACCCTGGTTGCTCAGCGCGTCGCCGAGTACGGGGCCGCTCGACTGTTCGGGCGGTTCGCGGCCGGCGGCGCGTGCGGCACGCCAGACGTTTTCCTCTTCGGAGGTGACGGTGCCGTCGTGGTTGAGGTCCATCCGGTCGAAGCGCTTCACGGTGCCTTCGCCCCATTCGATCATGCTGATCTTGCCGTCGCCGTCGCGGTCGAACGCCATCAGCCGGCTGTTCTGGCGCGGCAGTTCCGACGGATCGAGCCGATCGTCGCCGTTCCGGTCGAGCGTGCGGAAGCGGCGCTCCATCGCGCTGGAAAAATCGACGCGACTGGTCACCGCCGGGGGCACGAACGCCGCCGCATTCGCATCGGCCTGCGCCGCCTTTTCCTCGCGCGCGCCGCAGCCGGCCAGCGCCGCCAGCACGACGCCCAGCGCGCCCACGAAGATCACCTTACCCACAGATTGTCCCCTTGGATCACGCTTCCAGCTCGACATCCCAGTAGAGCCAGTCGTGCCACGTGTCGTGGAGATAGTTGGGCGGAAAGGCGCGGCCATGTTCCTGCAGATGCCAGTTGGTCGGCCGGATCGGTTCGACGTAGAGCGGCATGTGCGCCTGTTTGGGGGTTCGCCCGCCCTTCTTGAGGTTGCAGGGCGCGCAGGCGGTGACGACATTCTCCCACGTCGTCCGGCCGCCCTGCGCGCGGGGCACGACATGGTCGAACGTCAGGTCGCGCCCGACGCCACAATATTGGCAGGCGAAGCGATCGCGCAGGAACAGGTTGAACCGGGTAAAGGCGGGGAAGGCCGAGGGACGCACATATTGCTTCAGCGCGATCACCGAAGGCAGCTTGAACTCCGACGTCGGACTGCGCACGACGCGTTCGTAATGCGCGACGATATCGACACGGTCGAGGAACACCGCCTTGATCGCCGTCTGCCACGGCCACACGCTGAGTGGATAATAGGACAGCGGGGTATAATCGGCATTCAGGACGAGCGCGGGACAGCTATCGGGATGACGAATCAGATCGGGATGAAACACGGATCCTCCCACGGATTACCCGCAGGCCGTGTCGCCCACGAGAGTGACGTGGGTATGACAGCACGGGCAACGGATCGCGGTCAAGCATTTGCGGTCGCCGCGGGCGCGGGGCGTCGGTGACGCGGCCCGACGATCCCGGCGTCACGACCCGCTTCGCGCCGAGCCCGACGGGGCGGCTGCATCTGGGCCATGCGTTCGCCGCGATCCGCGCGCACGATCATGCGCGCGCCGCGGGCGGACGATTCCTGCTGCGGATCGAGGACATCGACGGCACGCGCAGCCGGGACAGCTTCGTCGCCGGCATCGAGGAGGATCTGCGCTGGCTGGGGCTAGCGTGGGACGGTCCGGTCGTCCGCCAGTCGCAGCGGCTGGCGCTGTACGCGGCGGCGCTGGACGATCTGCGCGCGCAGGGGCTGCTCTACCCCTGTTTCTGCACCCGCGCGGATATTGCGGCGAGCGCGAGCGCCCCGCATCATGGTCCGGACGGGCTGGTCTATCCCGGCACCTGCCGCCATCTGTCGCCAGCGGTCGCGGCATCGCGCATCGCGGCGGGCGAGCCGCATGCCTGGCGGCTGGCGATGGCGGCGGCGGTGGACCGCACCGGACCGCTGCACTGGATGGATCGCGACGCCGGCCCGCAGCAGGCGGAGCCGCTGGCGTTCGGCGACGTGGTGCTGGCGCGAAAGGACGCGCCGGCGAGCTATCACCTCGCCGCCACGGTGGACGACGCGGCACAGGGCGTGACCGACGTGGTGCGCGGCCGCGACCTGATGCGCGCGACCGACGTGCACCGGCTGTTGCAGACGCTGTTGGACCTGCCGAGCCCGGTCTACCTGCACCATGCGCTGTTGCTCGGCCCCGATGGGGAGCGGCTGGCCAAGCGCAACGGCGCGCCCGCGCTCGCCGATCTGCGTGCGGGGGGAGAGGATGGCGAGGCGCTCGCCGACCGGTTGCGGTCGGGCCGGCTTCCCATTGGCTTTGCCGTGCAGACGTACTAGATACGTTGCATGAACACCTTCCTCGTCATTCTGCTGATCGCGGCGATGCTGGCGACGGTGGTCGCGCTGGTCCGGGGCATCATCGCTTTCCTCCAGGAAAGTCACGCCCAGGTGAAGAACGGCGAGGGGCCGTCGGCGGCGTCGTTGAAATCGAACAAGATGATGCAACAGCGCATCTTCTTCCAGGCGATGGCGATCGTCGTCGTGGTGCTGATCCTGTTCCTGGGCGGACGCACCTGATCCGCGGATCGCGCGCCGCCTGATGGTCAAGCTCAATCGCATCTATACCCGTACCGGCGATGCCGGCACCACCGGGCTGGTCGATGGATCGCGCGTGTCCAAGGCCGAACCGGTCATGGCGGCGATCGGCGACGTGGACGAGGCGAACAGCGCGATCGGCGTGGCGATCGGCGCGCTCGCGGGCCGCGAGCCGGCCGCACGGCTGCTGACGATCCAGAACGACCTGTTCGACTGCGGCGCGGATATCGCCACGCCGGGCGGGATCGACGGTGCGCTGCGGATCGTGCCAGCGCAGGTCGAGCGGCTGGAGGCGGAGATCGATGCGATGAACGCCGATCTGACCCCGCTGACCAGCTTCATCCTTCCGGGCGGCGATTCCGCCGCGGCGGCGTTGCATCTCGCCCGCGCGATAACGCGGCGGGCGGAGCGGAGCGCGGTGGCGGTCGATGGACTGAACGCGCCGGCATTGGCTTATCTCAACCGGCTGTCCGACTGGCTGTTCGTCGCCGCGCGCTGGGTCAGTGCGCAGGGACAGGGCGACGTGCTGTGGCAGCCCGGCGCAAACCGGTAGCGGACGGTCGGGCGCCTGCTCCGGCGTCAGCCCATCGTGCAAATGCAGGGGAACCCTGTGCAGGCCGGCATTCATGCATCCGACAGCCGATCGGCAGCGTTCCTCGATCGATCCCGTCGTTCGGCGGGACCGCGTGGCGGAGCAGGGGTGAAGGCGTGACGCGGGAAATCCGTCTGCGCTGCAACCCTTTGGTCTCTCGCGCGCTTGACTGACTTGCGTTAAGCTGCGGGCGGATGGGGGTTGTCATGTTGAAGGTCGCACCCGAACCCTTGTCGCCGCTCGCCCGCCGTTACTCGACCGTCAGGGACCTGTCGCTGGCGCTGGTCGCGCCCTTGTCGGATGCCGACGCGACCGTGCAGTCGATGCCCGACGCTTCGCCCACCAAATGGCATCTGGCGCATACGACGTGGTTCTTCGAAACCTTCGTGCTGCGCGATCACGTCGCCGGCTATCAGCTGCACGACGCGCGCTTCCCCTTCCTGTTCAACAGCTATTACGAGGCCGAGGGTCGCCGGCATGCGCGTGACCGACGGGGGATGATCACCCGCCCGACGCTGGACGAGGTGCGGGCGTATCGCGCTTATGTCGATGCGGCGCTGGTCGCGTCGCTGCCCGATCTGCCGGCGGCGGCCTTGGAACTGGTGGCGCTCGGTTGCCACCACGAGGAGCAGCATCAGGAATTGCTGGTCACCGACATCCTGCACCTGTTCGGCGAAAACCCGCTGGAGCCGGCGATCTGGCCGGCGCCGCCCAAGGTGCCGGTCGCGATGCCCGGCGCGATCGGCTGGGTCGCGCATGACGGCGGGATCGCACGCATCGGCCATGACGGTGGCGGATTCGCGTTCGACTGCGAAGGGCCGCGACACGATGCGCTGCTGACGCCGCACGCGCTCGCTGATCGTACCGTGACCAACGGCGAATGGGCGGCCTTCATCGCTGACGGCGGCTATCGCAATCCCGCGCACTGGCTGGCGGACGGCTGGGCCTGGGTAAAGAGCGAGGGCATCGTCGCGCCGCTATATTGGGAGGAACAGGACGGCACGTGGACGCGCTTCGGCCTCGACGGACGACGGCCCATCGATCCCGCCGCGCCGGTGACGCACGTCAGCTTCTTCGAGGCAGACGCTTATGCGAGCTGGGCGGGCGCCCGGCTGCCGACCGAATTCGAATGGGAGGCCGCGGGGCAGGCGCATGACGCGGCGGGCGGCAATCAGCTGGACCACGCCGGCCCGGTCGAGCCGCGCCCGGCGGCCGGCGGCCCGGCGTTCTTCGGCGACGTTTGGGAATGGACCGGCAGCGCCTACCGCCCCTATCCGGGCTTCCGTACCGCCGAAGGGGCGGTCGGCGAATATAACGGCAAGTTCATGAGCGGCCAGTTCGTGCTGCGCGGCGGCAGTTGCGCGACGCCGCGTGGCCATGTCCGCGCCAGCTACCGCAATTTCTTCTACCCGCACCAGCGCTGGCAGTTCACCGGCGTGCGGCTCGCCAAGGACCTCTGAATGCTGAAGCCCGAAATCGAGGACGGCGAGCAGACGCTGGCCGACCCGCAGTTCCGCGCCGACGTGATCGCCGGACTGGAACGCCGTCCGCGGGCGATCCCGGCGCGCTGGTTCTACGACCGGCGCGGATCGGAATTGTTCGAAGGCATCACCAACGTCGCCGAATATTACCCGACGCGGACCGAGACTGCGATCCTGGAACGGATCTGTCCCGAAGTGGCCGACATCGCGGGGCGCGGGCGCGCGGTGGTGGAATTCGGATCGGGATCGTCGACCAAGACGCCCCTGCTGCTCCGCTGCACCCGGCCGTCCGCCTATGTGCCGATCGATATTTCGGGCGACTTCCTGCGCGAATCGTCGCGGGTCCTGTCAGAGGCGTTTCCGGGACTGCTGGTGCTGCCGTTCGAGGCCGATTTCATGCGCCCGCTGACCCTGCCGCATACCGTTGCGACGACACCGAAACTGGGGTTCTTCCCCGGCTCAACGATCGGAAACATGATCCCGTTGATGGCGGTCGACCTGTTGCGCAACATGCGCGCATCGCTCGGCGAGGGGTCGATGCTGCTGATCGGCATGGACCGGATCAAGGACGAGCGGACGCTGGTCGCCGCCTATGACGATGCCGAAGGGGTGACCGCGGCGTTCAACCTCAACCTGCTGGAACGGATCAATCGCGAGCTGGACGGCAGCGTCCCGGTCGAGGCGTTCCGCCACGAAGCGCGGTGGAATGACGATCGCGCGCGGATCGAGATGCATCTCGTCGCGACCCGCGATGTCGCGTTCACCGTCGATGGCCGATCGTTCGCGATGGCGGCGGGCGAGAGCGTGCATACCGAGAACAGCCACAAATACGGATCGCGCGATGCCCGCATCCTGCTGAGGTCCGGCGGCTGGACGCCGACGCACGAATGGACCGACCCCGACGGCCTGTTCGCGCTGTTCCTCGCGGAAGCGCAGGCGGAGCGGCCGGCGCCCTGATCGACGCTGCCGCTGGCAGACGCGGTGAAAGCCGCTATGGCGCGGCAAAGCGATGAGGAGATGGACATGCGCGCAGTCGGAGTGATCGGGGCGGGACAGATGGGCGCAGGGATTGCGCAGGTGTCGGCGGCAGCCGGCTATCGCGTGACCCTGACCGACGTATCGCTGGAGCGTGCCGCGGCGGGCAAGGCTGGCATCGCGAAGCAGCTGGGGCGGCAGGTCGAAAAGGAGAAGATCGACGCGGTGACGCGGGATGCGATCCTCGACCGGATCGATCCGGTGGCGGGCGTCGCCACCATGGCGGATTGCGGGCTGGTGATCGAGGCGGCGACCGAGCGCGAGGAGATCAAGCGCGCGATCTTCAAGGATGTCGGCGCGGTGCTGGCGGCGGATGCGGTGCTGGCGTCCAACACCTCGTCGATCCCGATCACCCGGCTGGCGCAGAGCTCACCCGACCCGCAGCGCTTCATCGGGGTGCATTTCTTCAATCCGGTGCCGGTGATGGGCCTGATCGAGGTGATCCGCGGGCTCGCCACGTCGGACGCGACGGTCGCGACGATCGAGGATTATGCCGAGCGGCTGGGCAAGGCGGTGGTGCGCGCGAACGATGCGCCGGGCTTCATCGTCAACCGCGTGCTGATGCCGATGATCAACGAGGCGGTGTTCGCGCTGGGCGAAGGCGTGGCGACGATCCGCGACATCGATCTGGCGTGCCAGCTGGGTCTCAACCACCCGATGGGGCCGTTGACGCTGGCGGACTTCATCGGGCTCGACACCTGCCTGGAGATCACGCGAGTGTTGTTCGAGGGCACGGGCGATCCCAAATTCCGTCCGGCGCCGCTGCTGGTGAAATATGTCGAGGCCGGCTGGTATGGGCGGAAGACCGGCCGCGGCTTCTACGATTACAGCGGGGCGACCCCGGAGCCGACACGATGAGCCTCGACGATATGATGGTCGATACGCCCGAAGGGCCGATGACCTACAAGGAATGGAAAAAGAAGAACCCGGTGCAGCTGCCGTCGCGCCGGACCAAGGGCAAGGACCTGCCCAACAAGGTGAAGATGCGCACCGACG
>CAYQPM010000070.1:0-11692 GCA_964419295.1 uncultured Stakelama sp.
CGGTGAGCGGCTGCAGCGTCGCCGAATTGATCAGGTTGGTCCGGATCGCACGGGCGTAGGTGACGTTGCCGCTCGCCCCCAGGCCGTCGAAAGGCTTGGGCAGGAAGGTGAAGGCGGTCTGTGCGCTTGCCTCGATCCCGTCGAGCAGTGCGCCGAAGCCGTTGATCGGCTGGCGTACCGTATAGGTGATGCCGTCCTGGAACAGATCGACGCCGCTGCGGGTGACGTTCGGGACGACGAAGCTCTTCTCGTACTTCTTGTAATAGCCGAGGCTGAACAGCGTATCGCGGTTGGGATACCAGGCGAGGTTAACCTCCCACTGGTCGGCGCGGTACGGAACCAGTGCCGGATTGCCCGCGCTGCAGACGTCGTCGGTCGCGGAGATTGTCGCGTCGTCCAGGCAGTTGATGTTCGGGACGAGGTCGAGCGGCCGCGGCCGGGCGAGGTTGCGCGCCCAGTTGGCACGCATCACCAGGTCGGGCGTGATCTCCAGCGCTGCGTTGAACGCCGGCAGGATGTCGTGATATTCGTTGCGGAGCGACAGCTGCTGCGACGCGAGCGTCACCGTCTCGGTCCCGCCCGTCGCCGTGAACCGGGTCACGCGGCTGATGTTGGTGCCGGTGCCCTGATCGCGGGTATAGGTGTAGCGGACGCCGGCATTGCCGGTCAGCCGCATGCCGAACACGCGGGTGTCGAGATTGCCCATCAGATAGCCGGACGCGATCGTCTCCTTGATCCGCGCCTGCGGAATCTGCGCCAGTCCGTTCGCCTGGAACAACAGGTCCTGATCGAAGCCCGACAGGTCGAAATACTGGCTGAGCAGATCGGAATTGAAGTTGGCGAAGGCGATCCGGCTCGGGATGTTCGACGGTGCGCCCTTCAGACCGGTGAACAGCGGTGCGCCGCCGCTGGTCGCGCCCAGCGAAGTCAGCAGCGAGGCGTATTCGGCCTGCGTCAACTGGTTGGTGTAGGTGCCGTTGCCGGTCTGCGTCGTGCGCGCCGTGACCGTGTTCACGATGTTGGTCGTGTACGACACGTTTGCGGTGGACTGATAGACCGGGGTGGCCGTGCCGCCGCCCGACAGGATGCGCGTGCCGCCGCCGTTGTACAGCAGGTAGCTCTGGCGACGGAACTGGCCGCCGTATTCGATGCTCTTCAGCGGACCGGCATCGACCTCCCAATCGACGTCGAGCTTCAGCTGGTCTTCGGTGTTGCTCGTATAGGTCGGGCGATACTGCACCGTCGGTCCGAGCACGGTCGAGGTCGATGGAGAGCCGGTGCCGTTACCCGGACGGGTGAAGTTGGTGTAGATGCTGGGATCGGCCGGATTGATCGTATCCGGATAGGTGAAGACTGGGATCCCCAGGTCGTTGCGCGTATCGACCTTCACGCCCGACAGGCCGGTGGACAGCGAAACCAGGTTGGTCTGGCCGTTGGTGTTCGCGGTGGAATGCGACACCAGGCCCTTGATCTGGATGCGGTCGAAATCCCAGTCGAAGCCGCCGACGTAATAGCGCGACTTCTGATCGTACTGGAAGTCGCGGCGCTGGACGCCCAGGATGTTGCTCGACCCGCTGTACACGGGGGCGGCGGTGGTACCGATGTTCACCGGATTGGCCGCCGTCGTATAGCTGGTGACGACATGGTTCGCATCGACGGTCGCGCTGCTCTGGACGACCTGCGGGCGCGAGGTGCCGCCGTTGAGGCCGGCGGCCAGCACCGGGTCCAGCGGGAAGCGCTGGAAACGGCCCAGATCGATTGCGTAGTTGGTGTCGAACAGCCGCTGATTGCGGTTGTTGATCGTCGCTTCCGCATAGGCCCGGAAGTTGGGCGCGAATTCATACTGGACGGTCAGGTCGCCCGAGATACGCTTGTCGCGGCGCACAAGGTTACGATAGCGCGGCCCGGTCGACGCCCAGTCGAAGAACTGGGTCTCGCAAGCTAGGCGGCGTGCCGTCGCGTTGGATGTATTCTGGCCACCGACGCCAGCGCAGCTCGCATAGGTGTTGAAGTTCGAATAAAGCGGATCGGCGACCGTCTTCTGATCCGAATGATCGAAGTCGGCGAGCCGGTTATAGTTGGTATTGCTGGCGTAATCCTGGCGCGTGCTCTTGTCGTCATAGGTGACGTTGAGCAGCACGCCGAGGCCGTCGATCAGGAACTTTGGCGTGCCGAGGATCACCGTGCCGCGTGGCCGCCAATCCTGCGTCGTGTCGAGGTGCTGTTCGGAAAAGACGACGCTGCCAAGCGGCTTCTTCAGTTCCAGTGGCTTGCGCGTCTCGACCGATACCGTGCCGCCGAGGCCGCCTTCGGTGAGGTTTGCCGCATAGCCCTTGAACACGTCGATCGACTTGACGAGTTCGGTGGCGAGTTCGCGGAAATCGCCGGCGCGGGTGCCGTTCGCCGACGTCTGGCTGACGCCGTTTATCTCGACGCGGTTGAGGTCGGGTTCGACGCCGCGGATCGACACGGCGACGCCTTCGCCGAAGTCGCGGCTGAGCTGCACGCCGGTGATGCGCGACAGCGAGTCGCCCACGTTCTTGTCCGGGAAGCTGGCGATGTCGTCCGCGACGATCGAATCGACGACGGTGTTGGCGCTGCGCTTGCGCGCGATCGCCGATTGCAGCGATGCGCGGGTGCCGACGACGACGATGTCCTGCGGGTTGACGGCGCCTCCGGCAGTGGCGCTCTGGCCTCCGGCACGGGCGGGGGCGGCATCAGACTGAACGGTGTCCCCGGCAGGTGCCTGGTCGGGGGTCTTGGGCTCGACGGCGGCGGAGGATGGCGCGACGTTGGCGTCGCCTGGCACTGTCGCCTGGCTGTTCTCACGCTGGGGACTCATCGTCTGCGCGGCGACCGGCGACAGGGTGCAACCGAGCGTGATCGCAAGAACCGACGAGGTGGCCAGGGTGCGACGAAGGGCCTTGCGGCTGGCGGTCATGGAATTGATCTCCCCTAAGGCGTCGCGATGCGCGACGATGCGGACGCCGCTTGTCACGACCGTCCTTCTGCTGTGATATGAACGGGTTCTACCCGAAGCTGCGGGATCCTGCGGCGGGCACTCCGGGGTGCCGGGCGGATCGAAACGGTCGCTGCGTTGGCCTTGTCATCGCTACCCCTCCGTTACCGATGCGGCTGTTGCCGTCACCGCGGCATCCTGTGCCGAAGCTGATTAGTCCACATGCTGAACTGCTGTTCCGTTTCTAGATTGCCAAAATTTGAAATGCAATCATGATTATTGAGACAGCGGCAATTGCCGGACAAAAAGTGGCGGTAGGAGAGTAGGATGAGTGGTTTGCGGAACAGGGTGGTGGCACGTCTGCTGGGCGGCGCGCTGGTATTGGCGGTGGGCGGGACAGCTGGGGCAGCGCCCAACCATAGTGTCGAGCGACTCGATCGCGGCCTCGTGGCCGTGCCGGCGAAGGACGGCGGCTGGCTGATCAGCTGGCGGCTGCTGGCCGACGACAGCAAGAGCGCCGGGTTCGACGTCTATCGTGACGGCCGCAAGCTGAACGACCGACCGGTAACGCAGGCGACCGCCTTCGTGGATCCCGCGGGAAGCGGGGGCGCGCGTTATACCGTGCGGAGGATCGACGGCGGCAGGGTGGTTGCGACGAGTCGGCCGGCGTTGATGGCACCGCGGGGGTATCTGTCGATCCCGCTGACTCCGCCGCCCGGCGGCACGACGCCGGACGGGCAGGCCTATGGCTACACTGCCAACGACGCCTCGGTCGGCGATCTCGACGGGGATGGCCGGTACGAGCTGTTGCTGAAATGGGACCCGACCAACAGCCACGACAACAGCCAGGCGGGCTATACGGGCGACGTGTTCGTCGATGCCTACACGCTGGAGGGCAAGCGACTGTGGCGCATCGACCTCGGCCGAAATATCCGCGCTGGGGCGCATTACACACAGTTCCAGGTTTTCGACTATGATGGCGACGGACGCGCCGAGATCGCGATGAAGACGGCGGACGGCACGATCGACGGCGTCGGCAAGCCGATCGGCGACGCCGCAGCGGATTGGCGCGGCAAGGACGGAGAGGTGCCCCAACCCGATCGTACCGGCGCGAAGATCCTGCCCGATGGAACCAGGATGGCGCCGCTGGTCGGACGCATCCTGAAGGGGCCGGAATATCTCACCGTGTTCGATGGCCGCACCGGGCGGGCGCTGGCGACTGCGCCTTATGATCCGCCGCGTTACGTGGGTGGCGATCCGAGTTTCGAACAGCTGCGCGACACCTGGGGGGATGGCTATGGCAACCGTTCCGACCGATTCCTCGCCGGCACCGCATTCCTGGACGGCAAGCTGCCCAGCATGATCTTCGGGCGTGGATATTACGCGCGTACCACCGTGGCGGCGTGGGATTATCGTGGCGGCAAGCTGACCAGGCGCTGGCTGTTCGACAGTGCCGCGCCCGGCAACGGCGACTATGCGGGTCGCGGCAACCACGAACTGAGCATCGCCGATGTCGATGGCGACGGACGCGACGAGGTGATCTACGGATCGATGGCGATCGACGACAACGGCAAGGGGCTGTGGACGCAGCCGCTTTATCATGGCGACGCGATGCATGTCGCTGACCTCGATCCGCTCCGTCCGGGCCTGGAGAAATGGGGCGTGCACGAAGAGGTCGAGCGCAACGGCGGGATCGGATCGGCCCTGCTCGACGCGCGGACAGGCGCGGTGCTGTGGACCAAGCCGGCGGATCGCGACACCGGGCGCGGACTCGCCGCCGACATCGATCCGCGCCACGTCGGAGCGGAGATGTGGGGATCGAACAGCCGTGACCTGTTCGACGTCAAGGGTCGGGCGATCGGCCCGGCGCCCCGCCAGACCAACTTCGCGCTCTATTGGGACGGCGACCTGCTGCAGGAACTGCTCGACGGCACGACGATCAGCAAATGGGACTGGCGATCAGGCACCGCAGTCCCGCTGCTGCACCCCGACGACGTCGCGTCCAACAACGGCACCAAGTCGAACCCGGCGTTGCAGGCCGACATCCTTGGCGACTGGCGCGAGGAGGTGGTGTGGCGATCCGCGGACAATCGTGAGCTGCGCATCTACCTCACCCCGTACCCGACGACGCACCGGCTCGTCACACTGATGCAGGATCCCGTCTATCGCGCCGGCGTAGCGTGGCAGAACACCGCATATAACCAGCCGCCGCACCTCGGCTATTTTCCCGGCAGCCTGACGGCGGGCGAGACGGCGGATTAGCGGGCGCTCCCGGGCAAGTGGCTCGCGTCACAACGGCGCGGGCCGCGCCTTTGCCTGCCGGTCGCCATAGGCAATCGCGCGGAGCAGCGTTTCCGCCGGACCCATATCCCGATGCGTCAGCCACAGGCGACAGGCGATGGCGGAGAGCCCCCAGATCGCCGCCGCGATCAGCCACAGCTGGGGCAGGGTCAGCATGCCGACATATCCCGCGCCGTAGAAGATCAGCGCGCCGAGGATCGATTGCAGGCAATAGACCGACAGCGTCATGCGGCCCATCGCACGGATCGTCACGGCCTGTCCGAACAGGCCGCCGCGGAACAACAGCACGATCACGCCGATATGGCCGATGGTTATCAGCAGCCGCGCAGGCTGGAAGGAAACCTCCGACAACAGCCAGGCCCATTCCGGCGCCAGCGGCGACCCCATGTCCAATCCGGTATGCGTCATCAGGGCGACATGCAGCCCCCGCAGCAGGATACCGCCCGTATAACCGCCGATAACCATGCGCCGGTATGTGGATGCGGACGCGTTGCCGGTCAGGATGCCCAGGCGGAACAACGCCATGCCGATCAGCATGAAGCTGACGCTTTCCGCGATATCGACCCAGCCGGTGATCGTCAGGTTCTCGCGCATCCAGTAGCCGGCTGTCCAGTGGAGCAGCGGCAGCAGGTGCGTGCGGCCGGCGATGCGATCGGCGCGATCCTCGGGTGATATATGGATCCCGGCCTGATGCTGTCGCTCCGCCTCGATCGCGGCCCGATCGTCAGCGCTCAGCGAAGCCGTGTCTGTGCCGGCCAGCGCGGCGCGGGCCGCGGCCGCGTTCCCGCGTTCCAGCTGCGCGACTTGCTGATGCGTCCAGAAGGCTCCGTTCGCGCCGAGCCCCGCGATCAGCAGCACCGCGGCAAGTAGAAGGGTGCGTGGGCGGGCGGAGCGGAACGCGAGCAGGAACAGGCCGCTGATCCCGTAATTCCACAGGATCTCGCCGGGCCACAGGAACACCAGCCACTGCAATACACCGAAACCCATCAGCGCGATGCAGCGACGCGCCCAGATGTCGAGCGGCTTGGTCGATGCGGAAACACCTTCGGCACGACGCAGCATGATGAGCATGCTCGCGCCGAACAACATCGTGAACAGCCCGCGCATGGCGCCCTGCACGAACACCGTTTGCAGGCCCCAGCTGATCCACTCCGCGTTCCACGCCGCAGGAAAGTGTCGCAGCGGATTATCGGCGACGTCGCCCATGCCGTGGATGTTCATCAGCAGGATGCCACAGATCGCAATCCCGCGTAGCACGTCGAGCGTATGGATTCGCGTTAACCCACCGGCAGCGGCCAGAGGATCGCAGGTTTGTCCGAAATGGTCAGACATGGTGGGGCAAGCCAGTGTTTTCCAATTAGATTTCGCCCCCCCGGCTAGAACGCCTTCTGCATGCGCAATCTGCGGCGGAGTTGCCATCGGTTAACGGCAAGCTCCGTCGTGCCAATCCGGGATGGGATCGTTCGTGCGTTCCGGACGGAACCTCAGGCTCCCTGGCCTGTTCGCTCGGCAACTATCGGAAAACAGGGGTGATTGCGCGTGGACGACCAGGGACATCAGGCGCCGAGCCCATGGGCGCTGCCCTTGGGCGGATGGAAATCCGTGCTGGCCCGGACCTGGGCCGAAACGAGCAGCGACAATGTCGGGCTGATCGCCGCCGGTGTCGCCTTCTACGGCTTTCTCGCGCTGGTGCCGCTGCTTGGCGCGATGGTGCTGAGCTATGGCCTCGTTGCCGATCCGCAGGCGGTGATCGCGGATGTGCGGCAACTGACGTCGGTGATGCCCGCCGATGCGGCGAAGCTGGTCGGCGAGCAATTGATGAACGTCGTCCAGTCCTCGGACGGCAAGAAGGGGTTCGGCCTGCTGCTGGCGCTCGCGCTGGCGCTGTTCGGCGCCCGCAACGGCGCGGGCGCGATCATCACTTCGCTCAACATCGCCTATGAAGAACAAGAGAAGCGCGGCTTCATTAAGGTGAACCTGATCGCGCTCGGCATAACCGCCGCTGCCGTGCTGGTCGCGCTGATTGCGGCGATTGCGATCGCCGCGCTGGGCAAGCTTCAGGATCTGCTGCCCGGAACGCCGGGGTTCGTGGTGCTGGTCGGCAAGCTGGGCTCGTATGTGCTGCTGTTGGCAGCGGGGGCAGGAGCGGCGGCAACGCTCTACCGCTATGGCCCATCGCGGTCGCAGGCGCGCTGGGTTTGGCTGACGCCGGGATCGCTGCTCGCCGCGGTAGGCTGGCTGCTGCTGAGCGTTGGCTTCGGTCTCTACGTCGCCAATTTCGGCAATTACAATGCCACGTACGGATCGCTGAGCGCAGTCGTCGTCATGCTGACCTGGCTGTATTTGTCGAGCTATATCCTCATCTTCGGTGCCGAACTGAACGCCGAGTTGGAGCATCAGACCGCCAAGGATACGACCATTGGCACGGCCCTGCCGCTCGGCAGCCGCGGGTCGTGGGTCGCCGACCATGTCGCGGGTGACAAGGGCGAGCGGGCCGCCCCGGCCGGAAGCCAGCGGCGGAACACGGGTGCAATGGCCGAGCTCGCCGCAAGCCGTGCCGCCGCCCGGACGGCGCAGGTCGCCGGTCTGGGCAAGGCTGGGCTGGTGACCAGCGCGACGGCAACGCTGGGCATGCGGCTGCTGCGCAAGCGCGGCCATGCCCGGCAGGGCATCGCATTGCTCGGCGCGACGGCGCTGGCAGCTTGGCTGACGCGCGAACGCTCGCGGGTACAGGCGGTGCTGTTCGACCTCGACGGGACCCTGGTCGACAGCAACGATTATCATGTCGATGCTTGGGCGCGGGTGTTCGAGGAAGGCGGGTACGCCATCGGTCGTGAGGCGATCCACGGCCAGATCGGCAAGGGCGGCGACCTGTTGGTGCCGACGTTGCTGCCGGATGCACCCAAAGCCGAGCAGGAGCGGCTCGCACATCGCCATGGCGAGATCTTCAAGGCGCGCTACCTCGACCTCGTTCGGCCGTTCCCCGGAGCGACCGAGTTGCTTGCACGGGTCAAGGCGAGCGGGCGCAAGGTGGTGCTCGCATCCTCTGCCAGCGGCGACGAGCTGGAGCATTACAAGCAGTTGCTCGGCGCGGAGGATCTGGTGACCGCGGCGACATCGAAGGACGACGTCTCGACCACCAAACCGGCGGGCGATATCTTTGCCGCGGCTCTGGCGAAGGCGGGTGTGCAGCCGGATCGCGCGATCGTCGTCGGCGATACGCCCTATGACATCGAGGCTGCGGCGAAATGCCATGCCGCGACGGTCGCGGTGCGCTCGGGCGGGTTCGACGAGGCGGCGTTGCAGGATGCGGTGGCGCGGTACGACGACGTCGCCGCGCTGCTCGCCGGGTTCGAGGCTTCACCGCTGGCGCGCTGAAACGCTGGGTTGACGGTCGCGCCGTTGCATCATCGGGTCGCCGCGTCCATCGCGGTGCATGGAGGTTCCTGTCATGCCGTCACGTACGTTCGCCGCCCGGTACGCCGCGCTTCGCGACGATATCGGCGATCTGGTCACCCGCCGGCCCGTGCCGGGTCCCGGGCTGGAGCAGGTCGATCCGTTCCTGTTCCTCAACCATCACGGGCCACAGACCTACCGTCCGGGGAACAACGGCCTGCCGTTCGGGCCTCATCCGCATCGCGGCTTCGAAACCGTCACCTTCATCCTCGCCGGCAGCCTGGCGCATCATGACACCGGGCGGCACGCCAGCATCATCGATGCCGGGGGCGTACAGTGGATGACCGCCGGATCGGGGCTGATCCACGCCGAGGTTTCGCCACCCGCTTTCAAGCGCGACGGTGGTGCGCTCGAAATCCTTCAACTGTGGGTGAACCTTCCCGCCCGGCTCAAGATGACGCCGCCGCGCTATACCGGGCTTCAGGCCGATGCGATCCCCGCGATTTCCGTGGCGGGAGGACGGGGCGTGCTGAACCTGATCTCCGGCGCGTTTGACGACACGACCGGCCCGATCGCATCGCTGACCGGCGTGATGATGGCGACGGTGCGCCTCGACGCGGGAGCCGCGGTGGACCTGCCGGCACCGCGGGGACGCGCGGTCTTCCTGTATGTGGTGACGGGCCGGGTGCGGGTAGGCGGCGCGTCGGTCGAGCCATGGCACCTCGTGACGTTCAACGACGATGGCGACAGCGTGACGATCGAGGCGAACGAGCCCGCGACGCTGTTATACGGTCACGCCGATCCGATCGGCGAACCGGTCGTGGCGCACGGCCCATTCGTGATGAACACCCGCGACGAGATCGCGCAGGCGGTTCGCGATTACCAGGCGGGCCTGTTCAACGGGTCGGGCCCGTTGCCGTCGGCGTGATCGTCGGGAGAAGTGGTGCCCGGGGACGGATTCGAACCGCCGACACTGCGATTTTCAGTCGCATGCTCTACCAACTGAGCTACCCGGGCAGGGTGGATCGCGAGGATGCTCGCGTTCGGAAGCGCGGCCTTTAGTCAGCCGAGCCGGCGCTGTCCAGCCCGTCTTGCGCATCTTCGCGTAGCGGCACGCGATATCCTTCATTCAGCCATTGCAGCAGGTCGCGGTCGCGGCAGCCGGGCGAGCAGAAGGGGGCGTGCGCCAAGGTCGTCGGCTTGTCGCAGATCGGGCAGGTGGCGGGGGTCATGGACGGTCCAGTCGGTGGGTGACGCCGGTGCGGCGGGCGAGTTCGGCGATCCAGTCCGGATGCGCGGCGAGCGCGGCATGGACCGGTGCGGGCAGGCGGTGATGGAGCGGACCGCTGGGGGGCTCGCGTTCGAGGCGGCGCAACAGCGCGCGGGCCTGCGCGCCGGCCGGATCGGCGCGGAGCAGTTCGGGGAGCGAGGCGCGGGGGCGGGGGCGCACGATCTGGAGGAAGCCGAAGCCGTTGACCGCGGTGCGCTCGAACGGCTGGGGCAGCGCACTATCGACGGTTTCGGCGACCGCCTGCCGCGCGGCCTTGTCGGCGAGCGTCGGGAAATCGATGCCGATCGAGCCACCGATGCCGTGGCGGCGGATCGCCTGCGCCACGGCACGCGCCGCCGCGATCGCCAGCGGGTCGAGCGGCGGCGGGCCATCGACGTCGAACAGCGTCATCGCCGGCGTCGGCGACATCCGCAACGCGCCGAGCGGAAAGACGATCGCACCATCGCTCGCCTCTTCGAGCAGTTCGGACCAGCCCGCAGCCTCGAGCGCGTCGGGTTCGTGGGCGCGCAGGGTGCGGACGGGCAGGCCGCTGGCGTGCAGCCGTTCGAGCAATGCCGGTCCCGGCCGTTCGGCAGCGTCGGTGGCGACCGCCCGTGGCGGCTTGGCGCGACCGGGTTCCGGTATCGCCTCTCGCACGATCTCGACGGTCAGCGTCGCGCCCTTGGTCACGCCGGCGGGGATGCGCGGGATCACCGCTTCGCTGCCGCCGATGTCGAGCCGGCCCATGCCGCCCGCGGTCAGTTCGACCAGCCGCGCCCGTGCGACGGTGCCGAGGCGAAGCGGACCGGGCCGTTCGATCGCCGCTTCGACGATGCGGTCGTCATCGACCAGCGCGGCGCGCGATTCGCCGATCCCGGCTTCGTACAGCCACTCAGCCAAGCGTCGGGCGCTCAGGCAAGCGGCACGCCGGCGGCACGAAGCAGCGCGCGGGTTTCCATCAGCGGCAGGCCGACGACGCCCGAATGGCTGCCGTGGATGAAGCGGACGAAGGCTTCGGCACGGCCCTGGATCGCATAGCCGCCCGCCTTGCCCTCACCCTCGCCGCTGGCGACATAGGCGTCGACCTCGGCGGGTTCGAGCGGGCGGAACGCGACCAGCGTATCGGACAGGCGATGGCGGAGCGTTCCGGCAGCGTCGATCGCCGCGACCGCCGACAGGCAATGGTGGCGACGACCGGACAGGAGGCGCAGCATGCGGCGCAGGTCGTCGCGATCCGTCGGTTTGCCGAGGATGCGGCGGCCGACGGCGATGGTCGTATCGCCGGCCAGCACGACCTCGCCAGGCGCACGTTCGACCGCGCGCGCCTTGGCGCAGGCGATCCGCAGGACATAGGCGCGGGGCGCTTCGCCGGGCAGCGGCGCCTCGTCGATCGCAGGCGCGGCGATACGGTCGGCGGCAAGGCCGAGGCGCGCCAGCAGCTCGGCACGGCGCGGCGACGAAGAGGCGAGTACCAGCGGCACGGGCGCCGCGCGGCCGACTATTGCGGGCCGGGGCCGCCGCGGCCGGGCATGAAGCGGTAGGTGATCCGCCCCTTGGTCAGGTCGTAGGGGGTGAGTTCGACCAGCACCTCGTCACCGACCAGCACGCGGATGCGGTTCTTGCGCATCTTGCCGGCGGTATGCCCCAGGATTTCGTGGTCGTTTTCGAGCTGGACACGGAACATCGCGTTGGGGAGCAATTCCACCACGCGGCCGCGCATCTCGAGCAGTTCTTCCTTGGCCAAAAATCAACCTCTGTTCACGTCT
>CAYQPM010000071.1:0-11557 GCA_964419295.1 uncultured Stakelama sp.
GGCTCGCCCCGATGCTCAACGGCGTCGAGCACGCCAACTTCTTCGAACAGCGCGCGACGGAATATTCGAAGGCCGCGACCAAGGGCCAGTGGAACGACGTCTGGGATTCGTTCGACAAGCGCCAGAAGGCCAAGATCATCCGCCCGACCGAGCAGGATCTGAGCGAAGTGAGCGGCGACATGTTCTCGCGCGCTGGGGTGGCGGCTGAATGAGGCTTCGACAGCCAGTCAGCCAGGAAGAGAGGCAACGCAGTGAATGAATCTATCGAGGGGATATACGCCGGATATATGACGGGCGCTGAAGGAAGCGGATTCTCAATGTTCGTCTTCTTGAATGGCGTCGTTTCTGGAGTAGATCCCCTCGGTGTAAAATTTGATGGGACATATCGCGCCTTGGATACTCACTACGAGGCGGTTATTAAGGTTGCCATTCCAAGCGGGGGCACCGTTATTCAAGGAGCATCCGCCGGTTCTGGAGGGATGACTTACGAGGTAAATCTCAATTTAGCCTTCGACTTCTCAGAAGTTGACTACATCCGCATAGACACACCGCTGGGGCCCGTGAACCTCCGCCTCAGAAAGCTGAGAAAGCTGGGAGAGGGCAATTGACGTCGTGGTCAGACCCTTCAGTTGTTGCCGCGTCGTTGAGCGCCATTGCAGCAATTGCAGCGGCAGTTGCAACTTGGCGAGGGCCCATCTCGGCTGCAAGGATGCAGAGGCGCTCAGACGGAACGCCGAAGCCGCAGCCGACGGCAGGCGCTTCAAACTGAACATTTTCGCGCAATTAATGCAAGAGCGATCGGAAATCTATACTGCGGATGCTGTTCGGGCATTTAATTCCATTGATGTAGCCTTCTCGGACACTGACTCGGTGAGAGAAGCTTGGTCTGAACTTTATCAATCTCTTAATAGCCAGCCCCTAGCGCCGGCGCACGTTATTGACGAGCGTCTGAGGAGATTACTTCGAGAAATGGCTACAGCGCTTGGCATAGGAGATAAACTACGCATTGACGATTTTGGTCGTGTGTATCTCCCCAACGCGCTGTTAGAAGAGCGGCGAGTCCGAGAACTGGAGCGAGGTGCCGCTCTCGCTCGCTTAAGCCCCCAAATTTCTCCGGCAGCTAACACAGGGGATACCACGTCGGATATATTTCCACCCAAGCCTGAATAAATTTAGCGTTCACGTCTAGAACCACGCAGGCATCCTCGTGCCGGTGTGCTCGCTACTAAGAAGCCAACGACGGATACCGTCGCCGCGTGTGCAGCACGGTGAGCACGTCGATCTCGCTTTCCGATGCGATGGCATAGACGATCAGATACGGCAGGCCGACGACCGAGAACTCCCGCGTTCCGTCCACCTGCCCCACGCGACCCAAAAGCGGAAATTGCCCGAACATCATCGCGGTCTGGACGATCCGGCTGACTACGCGATCGGCTGCGGTACGGCTGTCTTCGGCGATCCAGTCGCGGATCGCCTCAAGGTCGTCCTGCGCCTGCGGCGTGAAGCTAACCCTCAAACGAGAGGTTTCGCAGCACCTGATCCACCGGAATCATCGCCGACCGGTCGCGGCTCTGCTCCAGTCCGCGCTCGATCTTGGCGCGCTTCCACGCGTCATAACCCGCCTCCGTCGCGGCCGGTTCGGCGTCGAGCTTGTCGCGCTGGTCGATCACGGATGCCATGCCCAAAAGATACGGCATCCGTCGCCGCAATGTAAGCCCCGCCCCCTCACTCCACCATCGCCTCGTTCCCCGCGAACCCCAGCCGCGTGATCCCCACGCGCTTCACCTCGGCCAGCACCTGGTCGAAGCGTTCGTAGCGCGCCTGCGGGTCGGTCTTCATCACCAGCAACGCGGCGCGGTCGGCGTTCAGCGCCTTGAACCGCGCCGGCATCGCCGCATCCCCAAGCCCCACGCCGTCCAGCGTCACCGCACCATCGCGGCCCAGCACCAGCGGGTGCGTCACCGTCTCGCTCGGCGGGGCATAGCCCTGCGGCAGGTCGACCGGCACTTTGTGCAACACCGTCGGCAGCGTCAGGATCATCATCACCAGCAGCACCAGCAGCACGTCGATCAGCGGCGTGATATTGAGGTCGGACAGCGGCTCGCCGATGGCGGGACTGGCCGGGGTGGAGAAGGCACGCTTGCGTGGCATCCTGACGTCTCCTTGCCGATGTGATGGTAGAACATCACAACAATGCACGACCGTCAAGCCGCCGCCCTTAACCCTATCCCACAATCGCGCGGCAACCCTTTGCGCGCTACACCGGCATCATGCTCCCCAACCCCCGCCTCTTTCGCAGCCGCTGGGCGGCGCTGCTCTGGGCGGGCGGCATCCTGTGGTTCGCCTATGACACGGCCGGATCGGCACCCGCCGGCAACAGCGGCGCGATCACCGATGCGAGCGGCGCGCCGGCCAATGTCGACGATCTCGCCGCGGTCGCCAATCTGATCGACAGCTGAGGCCGTTCCAACGGCCGCCGCGCCCCCTGTTGGATCGGCCGTCGGGCGCCCACGGCTCAACGCTCTGTCTTTGAACCTTTTTCCGCGCCCGACCCGCCCACCCCTGTCCTATACGCGAATTTGCTTATAGCTGGATCGGCTCCTCGAACAGGAGCAGACCATGTCATCGTTCATGGACGATACCCACCCGATCCCGATCGCGCGTGCCGGGCAGCATTTCGATCAGGAGGCGTTCGACCCGCCCGAACATCGGGCGCCCGGGCGCAAGCGCCAGCCCCAGGCACCACGCGAAGTGGTCGAGGATCGCCAGACGGTCGAGTTGCGCCGTCGCCATGACGGCTGGACCGCGGAACGCCAGCGCATCTTCCTCAACACGCTCGCCAACACCGGCCGCATCACCGAAGCGGCGGAGATGGCGGACATCACGCCGCGCTCCGCCTATCGCCTGCGCAACCATCCGCAGGGCACCGCCTTCGCCAGGGCGTGGGATGCGGCGATGATGTGCGCCAGCGGCCGCCTGCTCGGCGTGGCGATGGAGCGCGCGATCAGCGGCACGCCGCAGGTCGTCTGGCGCGAAGGTCGCATCGCCGCCGAAACCACCCGGCCCTCCGACCGGATGCTGATGTTCCTGCTCCGCCACCTCGACCCGGCGCTGTTCGCGTCCGATTCGAGAGCCGGTATCCGCGCGCACCACCTCGCCGTCCGCGCACGGCGTTTCGGCCCGGCGATGGAAGCGATCGCCGACACCGATGTCGAGGCGGATCTGGTCGATATCGACGATTACCGCCCGCACCCGCCGTCCGGGCATGAGCCGTAAGGATGCGGGCGTCGTTCATGGGTCGGTAAAAACACCTGCGTGGGCGTGACTTTTGTGACTTTCCGAACTCAGCGGCTGCGGCGGGTCGGTGCGTGGAAATCGGGTGGCTTGTCCGCCACCCATCGGGCGAAGCGGGCGATATCAGGATGCGCGCGCAACGCGGACGGGTCGGCATAATGGCGCGCCAGATCGGCATTGGGGATCAGCGCATGGACGGTGCGGTGACAGATCGGATGGACCGCGGCGGTGATCCGCCCGCCTTCGGACTTGGGGACCAGATGGTGCCATTCCACCCGCACGCCCAGCGGCCGGTCGCAGATCGGGCATGGCGGCGGCGGCGCGTCGCGCGCGGCCCGTGCCGCCGCCTCCGCCAGCCCCGCCTTGCGCTTCACCCGTCCGACCATCGCCGCCGATATAGGAACGCCCGCGCCGTCCCCCAATGCAAAGGGCGGGCCCGCTGCTGCGGACCCGCCCTTTCCCATCGCCCGAGGGAGAATGGTTTAGAAGTGTGCGACCACACCCGCCATCGGGCGGAAGCTGTGCGCGTCGTCGAAGGTCGACACTTCCATGCGCAGGCGCAGGCCGGAATTGCCGGTGATGCCGCCCAGGCCGATGTCCTTCGGGCCGACTTCGGCGCCGATGCCATAGACGGTGGCGTGATAGTCGCGGTTCAGGTCGCCCGCGACGCCCGGTGCGAAGTTGTTGAAGTTGTTCCAGCGGTAACCGACCTTGCCGTAGAACAGGCCGCTGTCGCCGGCACGGAAGCCGAAGCGGCCGTACGCGCCATACTGCCAGTCGATGTCACCCGACACGCCCTTGGCGACCGCACCCTCGGCGCCGACGAACACCGGGCCGAGCGGCACGTTGAAGCCGACGATGCCTTCGACCAGCGCGCCGTCGAGGTTGTAGCCCTTGGGCTGCGCGGGGATGCCGGCGACGGCCTGACGGTCGAACTGCTCCCAGCCGCCCATGACCGCGACATAGGGCTCGATGCCGAATGCGCGGGTGCCGTCCGGTGCACGCGGTGCGGTGTCGACCTGTGCGTCGGTCGCGACCGTCGTGTCGGTGGTGCTGGTGGTCGACATGTCCTGTGCGAACGCGGGGACGGCAAAGGACGCGGCCGCAACGGCGGCCGCGATGGCGAGCTTACGCATGAGAGATTACCTTATATTGCTTCAACTCGGGCGACGGCGACGCGTCGCCGTTCATCCCAGGCCCGTCCAAACCCGACCGACGCGGCTTTGTTGCACCGCAGCTGGAACTTTACAGATATGCGACAGAAGCGTGATATTTCGGCAACGGTTCCTGTCGCCTGCATGAACGAAAGCGCGGATTCACGTGGGTTAGTCCTTGCTGCTGCCCGCTTGTCCGGGCCGCGGCTTCATCTCGCTGTTGCGAAGGCGCCACGCATGCGCTTGCGGATCATCGCTCTCGATACCGTCCGCAACCTTGTGCAGGATCACCGGACCTTCCAGCCGGAACGGGGCGCCCGACCGCAGCGTACCGGTCACCGTAACGGGCACGGTGACGTAGCGCTGGCCTGCGCCCGCGTCCTCTTCGCCCGGCGTGCCGATCGTCGCCTCATAGGTCGCGTAGCGGGCGAAGCTCGCGGCGAACGCCTCCTCGCGCATCCCCGACGCGCGCCCCTCGCCCTGCCACAGCCGCCACGCCTCGCCATAGCGCCTGTCGCTGATCGCCGCGAAATAGCGGCGCAGCACGTCGACGGGTGCGGCATCGGACGCGAGCGGCGGACTTGCCGCGGTGGCCGGCGTCGGCGTCTCGCGCGGGGCCGATGGACCTGGTTCGGGAACCGGGGCGGCGGCAGGTGCAGGGGCGGCCGCGTAATTGGCGATGTCGGACTCGCCGCGCGATGCGGCGGCGGCGACATCGACGCTGTTGCCACCCGGGGCGGAACCGGAACATGCGGTCAGCCCCGCCAGGCCGACGCACGACAACCATGATAAGGAACGCATTGCCGGCTCCGGTTTTTGCGGATGGGGGCCCGGTTGCACCGCCCCCGCCCGCCGGCTTGGTCAGGGTGCGTCAGGGCCGCAGCGCGGCGTCGTCGGCATCGTCGATATCCTCGTCGTCGGTCGCACCGGCGTCGAAATCGTCCTGGGCGTCATCCTCGTCCATGTCGTCTTCGCTCATGGTGACGGTCGGATCGCTCTCGCCCACCTCTTCGGAATCCATGTCGAGTTCGTCGATCGATTCGTCGTCCTGGTCGTCGTCGCCGAGGTCGGGATCGAGGTCGGTGAGGATCAGCCCGTCGCTGGGGCCGTTGCGCGTCGCCTCCAGGATTTCGGCGCGCTGGCTCTCGTCATAGCCTTCCTCGTCATAGCCGTCGTCGCCGGTGCCGTGGCCCGTGATCTGATGTCCGCCCATGCTAACCTCCATCTATGTCAGGCAGTGCGAACGGCGGGGCGGGCTCGCGGTTCCCCGCTTCGGCATCAGTTGGCGCGGAACAGCCGGCCGCGCTCGGTGATCAGGACCAGGGTCAGCGCCGCCGCCCCGCAGGCCAGGAACCCGGCGGCGAGCGGCGCGGTGGTGCCGTCGAACGCCTGTCCGATGACGACGCCGATCATGGCGCCGAAGGTGACGCTGGTGAAACCCTGCAAGCTCGACGCGGTCCCGGCGATGCCGCCCATATTCTCCATCGCCATCGACGAAAAGTTGGAAGTGGCGAGGCCGAAACAGCCCATCGTCAGCGCCTGCAGCACGACGAAACCGACCAGCGTCTCATACCCGGCAAGCGCGATGGCGAGGTGCAGCGCGCTCAGCACGACCAGCAGCGAGACTGCGCTGTGGCTGATCAACCGCGTGCCCAGCCGCACCACCAGCCGCGCATTGGTCAGGTTCGCCGCCGCCATCAGCATCGCGGTCACCGCGAACATCACCGCCAGCAAGCTCGGCCGCCCGAACGTGTCGAACATGATCTGCTGCACCGAATTGAGATAGCCGTACAATGCACCCATCAGCGTCGTGGATGCCAGCGTATAGCCCAGCGACCAGCGGTCGCTCAGCGTCTGCTTCCACCCCGCGGCGATCCGCCCGACGGACAGCGGCTGCTGCGCGTCGCGATGCAGCGTCTCCGGCATCCGCACGAACAGCCAGGTCCACATGGCCATACTGGTCCCGGCGATCGTCCAGAAGATGCCGCGCCAGTCCGCGAACAGCAGCACCGTCTGCCCGAACGCCGGCGCGAGCACCGGCACGACCATGAACACCATGAACGCGATCGACATCACCCGCGCCATCGCCCGTCCGTGATAGCAGTCCCGCACCATCGCCACCGTCGCAACCCGCGTCGCCGCGACCATCGCCCCGCCGAACACGCGCGCGCACAGCAGCAAGGTGAAGCTCGCCGACACCGCGCAGGCGATATTGGCGACCGCATAGCCGCCGATCGCGAACAGCAGCACCGTCCGCCGCCCGTAGCGATCCGCCAGCGGCCCGTGCACCAGTTGCGCGATCCCGAAGCCCAGGACGAATGCGGTGACGATGAACTGCCGCTGGTTCTCGGTCGCGACGCCCAGCGCGCGCCCGATGGCGGGCAGCGCCGGCAGCATCGAATCGATACCGAGCGCAGCGAGCGACATCAGCGCAGCGACCAGCGCGACGAATTCGGCGAAACCGATCGGCGCACCGGAGGATTCGGGCGCGGCGACGGGCGACGCGGCGGCCGTTGCCGCCGCCGGGGGAGAAGATGGACGTGTCACGATGCGTCCCCGTACCGTCTGGCGTCGCCGGGCGGAACCCCGCTTGATCGCCGCCGTGCATCGCTATAGGTGTGTTGCAGGATCAACACGCCAATGGGTCATGCCGATGAAACGCCTGCTTTTCGCCTCCGCCGCCATCGCCCTGACGCTTGCCGGCTGCGACCGGTCGGGCAACGGCACCTCGGTGTCGATCAACGCCGACGGCGGCAATGTGCTGGGCGCGATGGATGCCAAGACGGGTGAGGTGAAGATCGACGTCCCCGGCTTCTCCGGCCAGATCAAGCTGCCCAAGATCCAGCTCGACGCAACCAACTTCGACCTCAACGGCGTCCACCTCTACCCCGGCTCGACGATCGACACGATGGACGTGTCGGGCGGCAAGGACGGTCGAGACCAGGGCGGCGGCGTCCGCATCCGTTTCTCCAGCCCGGCCAGCCCGGAACAGGTCCGCGGCTGGTTCCAGGAGCGGCTTGCGAAGGTCGGCTTCACGATCAGACAGGACGGTCAGGGGCTGACCGGCACGACCGACGAGCACAAGCCCTTCCGCCTCGACCTCTCCGGCGACGGCCCGGCCCGGGCCAAGGGAACGATCCTGCTCGGCGGCTATAGCCTTAGAGGCCGTGCACCGCCTCCAGCACCGCGGCGGCATGGCCGGGCACCTTCGCCTTGCGCCATGCCTTCACCAGGGTGCCGTCCGCACCGAACAGGAACGTCGCCCGCTCGATCCCCATGTAGGTCTTGCCGTACATCTGCTTCTCGCCCCACACGCCGAACGCGTCGCAGGCGCTGCCGTCGCCATCGCTCGCAAGCGTGACGGTGAGGCCGTGCTTGGCGGCGAACTTGCCATGAGCGGCGGGCGGGTCCTTGCTGATGCCCATCAGGCTCGTTCCGGCAGCGGCGAACGCGTCTGCCAGTGCGGAGAAATCCTGCGCCTCGCGGGTGCAGCCCGGCGTATCGTCCTTGGGATAGAAATAGATCACGGCGGGCAACGGCAGGTCGGTCAGCGTCACCGGCGTTCCGTCGGGCATGGTCACCGTCACCGCGGGGATCGTCGCGCCGTCATTCATCCGTCTCTCCTGTAATCCTGGCCCATGCCGCCTCGACGTCCTGCCGCGTCGCGGCGAAGGCGGCAAGCACCGCCGGCCAGTTGGGCAGTCTCAGGGTCCGCGCGATCAGCGCACAGGTCGCCGGCGGTGGCTCGGCGGCATCGGGCGCGACCAGCCGCAGCGTGACCAGCAGCCGGGTCAGCAGGTCATGCGCCGCCGGCAGCTCCGCGGGCAACCGTCCGTCCGCCACCAGCAATGCGATCGCCCGCGCCAGATGCGGATCGAAGCCGCTCCGATGACGCAATTGGGCCACGTGCACCGTGAACTCCAGATCGACGAGCCCGCCCGGCAACAGCTTCGCATCCAGCGGTCCGGCGGGTGGCTTGTGACGGGCCATGTCGATCCGCATGGCTGCCGCATCGGCGGTCAGCTCGCCCCGTGGCCGCGTGCCGGAAAGCACGTCGGCGATGACCGCCTCCGCCGCCGCGCGCGCCTTGGGGGAGCCGAATACCGGCCGGGCGCGGGTGAGCGCCATATGCTCCCACGTCCAGGCATCCTCCCGCTGGTAGCGGGCGAAGGAATCGAGCGAGACGACCAAGGGCCCCTGCGTACCCGACGGGCGCAACCGGGTGTCGACCGGATACAGGGGACCGGCCGCGGTGGGTACGGACAGCGCCGCCGTGACCCGTTGCGCCAACCGGTTGTAGTAGAGCGTCGCCCCCAGCGGCTTGGCCCCGTCGGACTCCGCGTTGAAATCGCCGGTAAACAGATAGACGAGGTCGAGATCGCTCGCATGCGTCAACGCCCCCCCGCCGAGCCGACCGAAAGCGAGGATCACCAACTCGCTGTCCGGCACCACGCCATGCGTCTGCGCGAACTCCATCACCGTCGCATGCGCCAGCACCTCGATCGCCGCCTCGGCGAGCCGGGCATATCCGGCTGCGGCATCGAGCGGATCGGCGACGCCCGCGACCACCTGCGATCCGACCGCGAACCGCTTTTCCCCCACCAACCGGCGAACGTGGTCGAGCAGCGCCTGATAGTCGCGCAGGTCGCCGGACCGCATTTCCCCCGCGAGCGCGGACACGTCCGCAAGGGGTTCGAACGCGCTCGCGTCGATCAGCCAGTCGATCAACTCGGGCCGCGTCGCCAGCGCATCGGCAAGCGGCGCGGCATGGCTGAGGATCGTGGCGAGCAGCGCCGCCAGCGCTGGCCGTGCCTCCAGCAGCCGCAGGATGTTGATCGCGCTCGAAAGGCGTTCGAGCAGGACGTCGAGCCGCAGCAGCGCCGCCGCCGGATCGGGCGAACCGGCCAGCGCCGGCATCAGCACCGGCAACACCGCCTCCAGCGCGTGCCTCGCCGCCGCGCTACGCAGCGCAGGATAGCGCCCCGACCGCCACCCCGCGATGCGCGCCGCCGCCGCTTCGCCATCGATAAAGCCGATGGCGGTCATCTGGTGGGCCAGCCCCTGCGCGTCGTGCGGGAAGTCACCGGCGCGCTCCTCGTCCAGCGCATCGTATATGCGGCCCGCCGCCTCGACCGGTCCCCGCAACAGCGCCACCAGTGCGGCGCCGTCCGCCACGCCATGCAGCCGCGCCACCTGGTCCAAAGCCACCCCGGACGGCAGCGCATGGGTCTGGCGGTCGTCGATCATCTGGACGCGATGCTCGATCGTTCGCAACATCGTGTAGGATTCGGTCAGCGCCCTGGCATGATCGGCGGCGATCCAGCCCGCCTCGGCCAGCCGGGACAAAGCGTCGCGCGTCGCGGGCGCGCGCAGCGCGGCATCACGTCCGCCGTGGATCAACTGGTGGATCTGCGCGAAGAACTCCGCTTCGCGAATGCCCCCGCGCCCGCGCTTCAGGTCGTAGCCAGGGCCGAGCGCCTGACCGCTCGCATAATGATCGCGGATCCGTCGCGACAGATCGCGAATCTCAGCAATAGCCCCGAAATCCAAGCCGCGCCGCCAGACGAAGGGCCGGATCGCATCGAGGAAATATCGGCCCAGTGCCAGATCCCCCGCGACCGCCCGCGATCGGATGAACGCAGCGCGCTCCCACGTCAGCGCCTGGCTCTCGTAATAGGCGATCGCCCCCTCGACCGGCAACGCGATCGGCGTCACCTCCGGTGACGGGCGCAATCGTAGGTCGACGCGCAGGACATAGCCGTTGCCGTCGCGCGCCTGCAGCAATTCGACCACCCGCTTGGCGATCCGCACGGCCGCCGCTTCCGGCTCCTCGCGCGGGCGATGCGGCAGGACGTAGGGATCGAAGATCAGGATCGGATCGATGTCGGAGGAATAGTTGAGCTCACGGCTCCCCTGCTTGCCCAGCGCGATCGCCGCAAAGCCACGCGGCTCGGCTCCCGGCGTGCGTTCCTCAATCGCGGCGCGGATCGCCCGATCGAGCGCGCGGTCGGCGAAGTCGGTGAGCGCATGGGTGACAGCCGTCAGGTCCATACGCCCCGACAGGTCGCCCACCGCAACCGTCAGCGCGAGCGCGCGGCGATCTAGCCGCAGCTGCCGCGCCACCGGCATGTCGCCCGTCGCACTCGAGAAGCCGAGGTCGAGAATGCCCTGCGCCAGCCGGTCCGACAGCACCGGCTCGCGCTCCGCCACCATCGCCAGAAAAGGGGCGTGTGCCCGTGCGCGCGCCAGCGCCTCTGACAGGGGGCAGCTCGGTGCTTCGTTATGATCGCCGCTCATGGTCGCAACATTTCCGCGGATCGGTCGTTTAAGGCGGCATGAATACCGATCCGCTCGTCACCAGCAAGGCCCGCCACGGCGACTATGTCGTCGGCAGCCCACGCACGACCGATGCGATCGGCCATGCGCTGCGCGGCGCGTTCGCCGCATCGCACCTGCCCGACGATCTGTTGATGCTGCTGCGTAGGTTGGACCGCGTAACGCACTGACACGGCCCGCCGCGCCTAATGGCCGCGGCTGAGCTGATCGACCTCACCCATGATCGTGTCGAGTGCGGTCTTGTTGACGTCGGTCTCATGTTCCCGACGCGACGGCAGCGACCCTTCGCTCAGAATGGTTTCCAGCGCGACACGACCACGCGCGACGCGGCTCTTGATCGTGCCGACCGCCACCTGGCATATCTCTGCCGCTTCTTCATACGCGAAGCCACCGGCGCCGACGAGGATCAGTGCCTCGCGCTGCGGCTGCGGCAGGTGAAGCAGCGCGCGCTGCATATCGCCCAGCTCGACGTGCCGGTCCTGACTCGCTGGAGCGGCCAGAATGCGATCCGCGACCAGATCGTCCCACTCACCCTTGAAGCGGGCCCGACGCATCTGCGAAAGATATAGGTTGCGCAGGATGATGAACGTCCACGCACGCATGTTCGTGCCCGCTTGGAACCGCTGACGCGCCGCCCAGGCCTTCAGCAGCGTTTCCTGCACCAGATCGTCCGCGAGATCCCGACTACCCGACAGCGACCGACCGAAGGCGCGCAGATGCGGAATGACCTGCGCCAGCTGCTTCTTGAATTCGGGATCGGACAGCGCAACGTG
>CAYQPM010000072.1:0-11142 GCA_964419295.1 uncultured Stakelama sp.
GAGGCGGCTCATCTGGACAGGTGGCCGAGTGGTTAAAGGCAGCAGACTGTAAATCTGCCCGTGCAAGCGTACGCTGGTTCGAATCCAGCCCTGTCCACCACCTCCCCGCCTCGGCGGGGAGGTCCCGGACCGGCCTATTCCCCGCCTTGTACCGACAGATCCTCGGTCGTTTGCTCCTCGATCGGCTGCTGTTCGTCGTCGTTGGCCGGCAGGTCTTCGTCACGCTTTGTCGGATCGGGGGCGTCGGTCATGCTGATGCTCCTTGGTTGGCTGGCTTCAACGCATCGGCGGGACGTTCG
Source organism: uncultured Stakelama sp. (assembly GCA_964419295.1). GTDB lineage: Bacteria > Pseudomonadota > Alphaproteobacteria > Sphingomonadales > Sphingomonadaceae > Sphingomonas. The sequence goes on from CAYQPM010000072.1 coordinate 300, forward strand.
GCACCTTTCGCCAAAACCAGCTTTATCTATTTGAATCCATACGCGTAACGACTGGAACGGGCCTGCGCGCGCCGGGTTGGGGCAGTCTTCAGACGGAGACGACCATGACTGATGCACGCGATGACGCGCCGCTATCGACGTCCAAACGCAGCGGTGGAGCCGAAGCCGCGATCGAATCGCTGGCCGAAGGCAAGGGATCTTCGATCGTCGGCCGATCGGTGACGATCAATCGCCCCGTGAGCGAACTCTACAGCTATTTCCGCGACTTTTCGAACCTGCCGCACTTCATGGAAAACGTCGTATCAATCGACGTGCGCGATCCCACCCTGTCGCACTGGGTGGTGAAGGCGCCCGCCGGCGCAACCGTCGCCTGGGATGCGCGGGTGACGCGGGAGGAGCAGGATCGCCTGATCGAATGGACGTCGGAACCGGGCGCGGACGTGCCCAATTCCGGGCGCGTCGAATTTCGCGATGCGGGCGCGCGCGGGACCGTGGTTACGGCGACGATCGCCTATGATCCGCCTGGCGGCATCATCGGCAAGGCGATCGCCAAGCTGTTCCAGCGCGAACCGGCGATCCAGGCGCGCCGCGACCTGCGCCGCTTCAAGCAACTGATGGAAACGGGCGAGATCGCCACGCCCGCGATGAACCCCAAGCAGTTCGAGGAGATGGGCCTGTGAAAGCGCTCGCATGGCACGGCAAGCACGACGTCCGCATCGACAATGTGCCGGATCCCGAGATCGTCAATTCGCGGGACTGCATCATCAAGGTGACGTCCACGGCGATCTGCGGATCCGACCTGCATCTGTACGATGGTTATATCCCGACGATGAAGGCGGGTGACATCCTCGGCCATGAATTCATGGGCGAAGTGGTCGAGGTCGGCGCGAAATCGACGTTGAAGAAGGGGCAGCGCGTGGTCGTGCCCTTCACCATCGCCTGCGGCAGCTGCTACCATTGCGGCAAGCATCAATATTCGGCGTGCCCCAACGGCCTGCCCGCCGACAATCAGGATATCGCGCAGGAGCTGTACGGCCACGAGATGTCGGGCCTGTTCGGCTATAGCCACATGACCGGCGGCTATGCTGGCGGTCAGGCGGAATATGTCCGCGTGCCGTTCAGCGATGTCGGCCCGATCGTCATTCCCGACGGCGTCGAGGACGACAAGGTGCTGTTCCTGTCCGACATCCTGCCGACCGGCTGGCAGGCGGCGGAATATGCCCAGATCGAACCCGGCGACACCGTCGCGGTGTGGGGCTGCGGCCCGGTCGGGCTGTTCGCGGTGCAGTCCGCCTTCCTGATGGGTGCCGAGCGCGTCATCGCGATCGACCATTTCCCGCACCGGCTCGAACTCGCCAGGCGCTTCGGCGCCGAGACGATCAATTTCGAGGAAAGCGCGACCTACGAAGCGCTGATGGAGATGACCGGCGGGATCGGCCCCGATGCGGTGATCGACGCCGTCGGGCTCGAAGCGCACGGCCTGTTCGTCGACAACGTCATCGACCAGATCAAGGCGTCGACCTTCCTCGGCACCGACCGTCCGCATTCTATCCGCCAGGCAATCATCGCCTGCCGAAAGGGCGGCCGCGTCTCGATGCCCGCGGTCTACGGCGGCTTCGTCGACAAGTTCCCGCTCGGCGCGTTCATGGAAAAGGGGCTGACGCTCAAGACCGGTCAGACCCACGTCCAGCACTATATGCCCGGCCTGCTCAACGCGATCATGGAGGGCAAGATCGACACCGAGTTCCTCATTTCGCACCGCATGCCGCTGACCGCCGCGCCCAAGGGCTATGACATGTTCAAGAACCACCAGAACGAAGTGACCAAGGTGGTCCTGAAACCCGGCATGACCAACTGACGTCCCGCCGCGTCGCTCCCGCGGGGCGACGCATCGGACCGGACACGAACTTCATCCAAGGACGACCGACATGGCAGATAAATTCGCGATCATCACCGGGGCCTCGACCGGCATCGGCTTCGAACTCGCCACGCTTGCCGCGAAGAACGGCTACGACATTCTCGTCGTCGCGAACGAGCCGCTGATCAACGCCGCCGCCAACGACTTCGAACAGTTCGGCACGCAGGTGTCAGCGGTGGAGGCGGACCTTTCGACATTGGAGGGCGTCGATACCCTGCTGTCGGCGGCGAACGGGCGGCAGATCGACCTGCTGTGCGCCAATGCCGGCCACGGCCTCGGCCACGCCTTCCTCGATCAGGAGGTGCGCGACTGGCGCATGGTGGTGGACACCAACATCACGGGCACCGCCTATCTGTTGCAGAAGGTGCTGAAGCAGATGGTGGCGCGCAACGACGGCAAGGTGCTCGTCACCGGTTCGATCGCGGGCTATATCCCCGGCGCCTTCCAGGCCGTCTACAACGGGACCAAGGCGTTCATCGACAGCTTCGTGGCGGCCTTGCAGAACGAGATCAAGGAATCGGACGGGGTGACGATCACCAACCTCATGCCCGGACCGACCGACACCGAATTCTTCGCGCGCGGCGACATGCTCGATACCGACGTCGGCAGCGACCCCAAGAAGGACGACCCGGCCAAGGTGGCGCAGGACGGCTGGGATGCCCTGATGGCCGGCAAGGCGCAGATCGTATCGGGCTGGAAGAACAAGCTGCAATCGACGATCGCCAACGTGACGCCGAACGCCGTCCTCGCCGAGCAGCACCGCAAGATGGCCGAACCGGGAACGGCGAGCGAATAAGCCCGCGCGCCGTTCAGGCGTGGCAAAGAGCCCGCCGCATGAAAGCCGTCACCCTGGGACCAGACCCGGGGTGACGGCAGCGTGGGATGATCAGCGTGGAAACTTGACGTGGTTCCGCGTCAAGCCGTTGCGCGGCCGTCTGGCGAAGAGACAAGCGACTCCTCGGCGCCGTGCCAATCTTCGTGGTCGCGGCAGTCGTTTTGCTCATCCAGGCAGGGACCGTACGAGCATATTTCTACGCTGCGGGAAGCCAAAGACGATCTGCTATCAGCGGCATCTTCGGCGTTCCCCTTCACCAGACACCTGCTTTGATTATTGAGACGCCAATCTGCCGTTCACGCCGGCTGGATCAGGATCGGCGGCTTAGCCAGGACGCGTCCTCGTGTCTGCTGTTTGGATACGATCCGCTCGCCGAGCATCGGGCGGACTCAAGCGCCCTAAGCGGACATTTCCCCGACCACCACATAATGACGTCCTCGAGCTGGAACGGCGTGGCCGAGAGCGGACTGGCGGAAAGCGCCCCGTTGCGGACGGTCAGGCTGCAAATCGTGCGTACCTCAAGTAGCCATTCGTTCACGGCGATCTTCGCTTCTCCGTCCCGGCGGGCCACTTCTGAAAGTAGGCGTCTCGGACGGCTATATACGCGATCACTTGGGCGGCTTGCCCGCTCGGGGCGCTTTATCGGGAATAAGCGCGCATTGAGCGCCGTAGACTTGCCTGTCGAAAGGCATAGGATTTGCGCCATTGTACGTGGATGAGGCGCCCAAATGCTAGCTTTTGCAGTTCTAATGTTGGCTCAGACGAAAGCCGCTTCTGCGGACCAAAAGCGGGTAAACCTATCGGAGACGCTGTATTACGCAAGTAGTGCGGCGACAGGCAGGCGGCTTTGCGACCGTGAACGAGAGGCGCGTTATGCAGCTGAATTCGACGAGCGCTTTGGTAAGCGAGTACGCAAGTTGCTTAATTCAAGTAATGCAACAGTCGGCTCCGACCCGAAGTTCATCATCATTACTAGCTGTTTGATCTCGCGGAAGTCCGGACGAGGCCAAGACCGCGACCATGTCGTTGCCTTAGATGATTTTGATGCAACGTTACGTAAAATAGAACGAGAATATGGATCGAACGTGGGCGGCTAACTGCCGTCCTGCATCATTGCAGCTCGCTCATTTCAAGAAGAGCGTCCGCCTTGAATATCGGCTATCGCCATCGGAGGCCAAAAAGCGGACCGCCTCCAACTACCAATTCCGGACGTTGCTACGGACGAGCTGCGGTCCGGGGAAGAGATGGAGCGGGTAACGGGAATCGAACCCGTGTATTCAGCTTGGAAGGCTGCTGTACTACCATTGTACTATACCCGCCGACGGCTGAGATCAGCACATCCGCGTCGGGACGACGGCTGGCCGTCCTGCGTGGAGCAGCCATTACCGCCGCCGTCGCGCGGGTGCAAGCGTCCGCTGTGCCATGGTTCACCGGTTGCTTACCGTTCGCGCGCTAAGGCGGTGGCCATGTATCACGATCCAGACCTTGGTGCCCGCCACGCCGACCAACGGCCGACGTCCGCCGTCGGGCACGGCGTCGGGCTGGCGGGCCTGGCTGGATTGGCCGCGTGGCTGGCGGTGGCGTTGTCGTTCGGAATGGATGGTCCCTATGCCGCGCTCGTGGGGCTCGTCGCCTGCGCTTTGCCGATGATCGCATGGTCGCTGGTGGTAGAAAAGGTGCACCGGCGCGCCAGCACCGGGATCGACTGGCAGGCGTGCAAGCCGCTGCGCGACACACGCGAGATCAGCCTGACCAAGCTCGCCGGGCTCTTCTTCACGTGGGGCGTCATCGCGCTCGTCTATGGCGTTGGGCGTTTCTATTGGGAGGGCAATTTCGCCTTCGCGATGTGGTGCTTCGGCTGGGGCGTGCCGGTCGTCGCCGTTCTGGCGATCCCCTACGTCCTGTGGCTCGACCGCTATCTGGTCGATCCCCGCGATGGCGCCTGGCATGTCGGCGCCTGGCTGACGGGACAGGCCGGCGTGGAGCGCGAGGCGATCTACGGCCATATGCGCAGCTGGGCGGTCAAGGCCTTCTTCCTGGCCTTCATGCTCGCGGTGATACCCGGCAACTTCGCCGGCTTCATCCATACCGATGCCGTGCGGCTGCGCGATCCGGTCGTGCTGGCGTCCTGGCTCATCTCGCTGATGTTCGTCATCGACGTCGCCTTTGCGACCGTCGGCTACATCCTGACGCTGCGGCCGCTGGACGCGCATATCCGCAGCGCGAATCCGTTCGCCGCCGGTTGGACCGCCGCGCTGATGTGTTATCCGCCCTTCATCCTGATGGATGCCGGCGGTCCCCTCGATTATCACCCTGGGACGCAGGACTGGACCGACTGGTTCGCCGGGCACCCGTGGCTGCTGGCGATCTGGGGGACGATGCTGGTCGTGCTGACCGCGATCTATGCCTGGGCGACGGTCGCGTTCGGGTTGCGCTTTTCCAACCTGACGCATCGCGGCATCCTGACTCATGGCCCCTATGCCTGGTCGCGGCACCCGGCGTATCTCGCCAAGAACCTGTTCTGGTGGGCGTCGACGCTGCCGATCCTGACGACGGGCAGCATCACCGATGCGGTGCGTGCGACCCTGCTGATGGGGGTGGTGAGCGGCGTCTATTACTGGCGCGCGCGAACCGAGGAACGGCACCTGGGCCTAGACCCGGACTATGGCGCGTACAGCGCGTGGATGAGCCGGCACGGTGCCGTGCCGCGGTTCCTGCGCTGGCTGGTCCGCTAACCCGCCTTCGGCAGCGCCTGCGCCCACAAGGCATCGATCCGCCGCTGATTGCCGCCGCTTTCCCGCAGCCGCAGGTCGAGCAGATCGACCGCGCGACTGCGCAGCCTCCTGCCGTGCGTGCTCCAGACGATGTCGTAGATCGCCTGTCGCGTCGTCGGCACGTCATCGGTCAGATAGGTGTAGCGGATCAACACCGGCAGCCGCCCGGTCAGGTCGTCCGCGCCCCCATCGGTCGCCTTGCGCAGCGCCTCGTCGAACCAGTTCGCCTCGATCCGCTGCACCACCGAATCCTGCGGCGACACGCCGAGCGCGGTCGGGAAGGTGATGTGGATGTCGCCGAGCGGATGCGCCTCGTCCCGCACGAGCACGATCGATCTTTCGTCCGGCGCGACGGTGCCGCGCAGCACGAACCGCGTCTTGTCGCGGGTCGCGCTCGCCTGCTCGGCTTGCTTGCTGAGCTCCGCCTCGCGCCGCTCCTGCCAGCTGTTGTAGAGCGTCAGCCCGGCGATGATCACGCCGACGACGGCGACGATCTCGGCCAGCGTGATCCAGCGGCGCCGGGTCTGCGCCTGATCGGCGGTTTCTCCGCTCATCGGCCGCCGGCTTCCAGCAGTCGGTCGGGAGCCGCCAGTTCCCAGCTCCGCGCGATGCGATCCTCGATCAGCGCCCAGTCGGCTTCCCCGGCCAGGGTGACCGCCACCCAGCCCGACGGTCCCAGATAGGCGGGATTGGAATAGGTGTCCGGTGCCGCTTCGAGCAGCATCGCCTGTTCGTCGCTGCCGCTGGTCCGCACGCACACCACGCTGCGACCGTCGTGGTGATGGTCCTCGCGCACCTGAGCGAATTGTTTGCCCGCGACGAAGAAGGTCGGCTGGCCGTGGCTCGGCCGCTCCTCCACTTCGGGCAGCAGCAGCGCGATGTCGCGGACACGGGCCAGAGCGGGGGTGGGGGCGGGGCTTGCGTCTGTCATCGGCTCACGAACTCCTTCAGCACCTGCGGGTAGAGGCGGTGTTCGGCGTCCAGCACCCGCGCGGACAGGGCGTCGGCGGTATCGCCGGGCAGGATCGGCACCTCCGCCTGCCCGAGCAGCGCGCCCGCGTCGAGTTCCTCGGTGACGAGGTGCACCGAACAGCCGGCGGTGTCGTCGCCCGCGGCGATCGCGCGGGCGTGGGTGTCGAGCCCCTTGTACCTGGGCAGCAGCGAGGGGTGGATATTGACGATCCGGTCGCGCCAGCGCGCGACGAAATCGTCGGAAAGCAGCCGCATATAGCCAGCCAGCGCGATCACCTCGCAACCGGCATCGCGCAGCGCGGCATCGATCTGCGCTTCATACGCGGCCTTGCCGATCCCCTTGGGCGACAGGGCGAAGGTAGCGATGCCGTGTTCCCGCGCCCAGGCCAGACCGGCGGCATCGGGCATGTCCGAGGCAACGAGCGCGACGGGGATGCCCGCCGCGACCAGCGCCATCATGTTCGAACCACGTCCGGAAATGAGGATGCCGACGGTCTTCACGCGGCGCGTCCGTCAGCCGGCATGCGTCGCGGTCCAGTCGCCGCGTGCGCTCCACGTTTCCGTGGAGCCGCGGACCGTACAGCCGCGGGCGCCTGCCTCGACATGCCCGATCCGGTGCACCGTCTCGCCGGCATCCTGCAATGCCGTGGCGACCGCGTCCGCCCGATCGCCTGCGACGACGACGGCCATGCCGATCCCGCAGTTGAACGTCCGTGCCATCTCCTCCGGCTCGATCGCGCCCTGCGCTTGCAGGAACGCCATCAGGCGCGGCTGTTCCCAGGCGTCGGCATCGATCACGGCATGCGTGTCGCCGGGCAGCACACGGGGGATGTTTTCCAGCAAGCCGCCGCCGGTGATATGCGCCAGCCCCTTGATCGCTCCATCGCGCAGCAGCGGCAGCAGGCTTGCGACATAGATCCGCGTCGGCGCCATCAGGATGTCGATCAGCAGCCGGTCGGCATCGAACAGGGCAGGGCGATCGAGCCGCCAGCCGCGATCCGCGGCAAGGCGCCGGACCAGCGAGAAACCGTTGGAATGCACCCCCGACGATGCGAGGCCGAGGATGACGTCGCCCGCGCCGATCTCCCGACCGGTCAACACCCGGTCGCGCTCCACCGCTCCGACGCAGAAGCCGGCAAGGTCATAGTCGCCATCGGCATACATACCCGGCATTTCCGCGGTCTCGCCGCCGATCAGCGCGCAGCCTGCCTGGCGGCAACCCTCTGCGATCGAGGCGACGACCCGTTCGGCAATCCCGTTGTCGAGCTTGGCGGTCGCGTAATAATCGAGGAAGAACAGCGGCTCGGCACCCTGGACGATCAGGTCGTTGACGCACATCGCCACCAGGTCGACGCCGACGCCTTCGTGCCGGTCCCATTCGATCGCCAGTTTCAGCTTGGTGCCGACCCCGTCATTGGCCGCGACGAGCAGGGGATCGACGAAGCCCGCCGCCTTCAGGTCGAACATCCCGCCGAAGCCGCCGAGTTCCGCATCGGCGCCCGGCCGGCGCGTCGCCCTGGCCAGCGGGCCGATCGCGCGAACCAGCGCATTGCCGGCGGCGATCGACACCCCGGCATCGGCATAGGTGTAGGACTGGTCGGAGGAGGAGGGGGGCGTGCTCATCCGACCAGCCTGCTACGGTCCCGCGGGACACGTGGCAACCGGCAAGTCCTTCGCGCGACGACGACGCAGCACACCGCGCGGAACATCCCGCTTGGTTTTCGGCAGCGGCTTCGCCACAAGGCGGCATGATGCGTGCTCGTCCCCTGTTTTCATCGCTGGCCGGCGTCGCCCTCGTCGGCGCAGGCTTGCTCGCCGCGGGAGCGTTCGGCCAGATCGAGGGCGGTCGCGGCGTCGCGCCGGTCGACAGCTCCGGGGATTTCGAGGTCGGCGGCGTCGCCGTCGATGTCGCGGCCAAGACGGCCGAAGCCGCAAGGCTGGGCGGCTGGCGCCTGGCGCAACGCAAGGCATGGGTGCAGCTTTCCAAGCGGCTCGGCGGCGGCGGTGGTCTGATTTCGGACGGCGCCCTCGACCAGATCGTGTCGGGCATCGTCGTGGAGAACGAACAGATCGGGCCGACGCGTTACATCGCCAGACTCGGCGTGATGTTCGATCGCGGACGCGCCGCGTCGATCCTGGGGATCAGCGCCTATTCCGACCGGTCGCGGCCGATGCTGCTGGTGCCGCTGCAGGTGTCCGCAGGCGTCGAGACGGTGTTCGAGCAGCGCAACGACTGGCAGGCGGCCTGGGCGCGTTTCCGCACCGGCAACAGCACGATCGACTATGTCCGCCCCTCCGGCACCGGTGCCGATTCGCTCGTCCTCAACGCCGGCCAGATCGCGCGGCCGGGTCGCGGCTGGTGGCGGACGATCATCGATCAATATGGCGCGTCGGACATCCTGATCCCGGTGGTCCGGCTGTACCGCAGCTATCCGGGCGGGCCGATCATCGGTGTGTTCCAGGCGCGCCACGGCCCTGACAACGACCTGATCGGCAGCTTCACCCTGCGCGTGGGCAGCGCCGTCGGCCTGCCGCAATTGCTCGACGCGGGGGTCACCCGCATGGACGGCCTGTTCCAGCAGGCGCTGCGCAGCGGTGCGCTGGGGCTCGATCCGACCTTGTCGCCGCCGCCCGCGCCCGAGCCGGTGGTCGATCCGGCCGCGAACGATGACGAGGCGAGCGGCGAAACGCTGGCCGAGATCGTCGGCGACACCGCGCCCGCCAATGCCGGCATCGCGGTGACCGTCCAGTTCGACACGCCGAGCGCCAGTTCCGTCGCCAACACCGAAGGTCTGGTCCGCGGCATCGCCGGGGTGCGATCCGCGACCACCACCAGCCTTGCGCTGGGCGGCGTGTCGCTGATGCGCGTGACGTTCGATGGCGATCCCGATTCGCTGCGCGCGGCCTTCGAAGTGCGCGGCTATCAGGTCAGCGGCGCGGGCCAGACGCTGCGCATCCGTCGCGCACCGCAGCTCTCGCCGCCCTCCGTCCCGGCCGATACCGACCCCGCGGGCTGATCCGATGACCAACCAGCTTGCGCTGCCGCTCGGGTGGCCGGCGGCCCCCGGTAACGACGCCTTCCTCGTCACGCCGTCCAACGCGCGCGCCGCCCAGCTGCTGGAACATTGGGCGACATGGCCGGTGATGACCGCAGTGATCACCGGACCGCGCAAGTCGGGGCGCAGCCTGCTGGCGCGCATCTTCGCCGCCAAAAGCCATGGCCAGATAATCGACGACGCCGAAACCGTGCCCGAGGCGCAGATCTTCCACGCCTGGAACCAGGCGCAGGCGGAGCACCGCCCGCTCGTCGTCGTCGCGGACGCGCTGCCGCCGGCCTGGGCGGTCAAGCTGCCCGACCTGCGTTCGCGCCTCGCCGCCAGCCCGCATGCGGCGATCGGCGCACCCGACGACGAACTGATCGCGGTACTGCTCGACCATCTGTTCCAGCGGCGCGGGCTCGACGCGCGACCCGATCTGGTCACCTGGCTCAGCACGCGGATCGAACGCAGCCATATCGCCGTCCAGCGCGTCGTCGATGCACTCGATCAGGAGGTGCTGGAAAGCCGCAAGCGGCTGTCCATTCCGCTCGCCAGAACTGTTTTGACCGCCGCCGGGATCGTCACGCAACCGCAACCGTTGCTGCCTATGACCGATCCATGACACGCCCAGCCCATCTTTCGCATTTGTCGGCAGCCGACGATGATCCCTTCGTGCCCGAAGTGAACGACCGTTATTTCAATCGCGAACTGTCGTGGCTCGCCTTCAACCGGCGCGTCCTCGAAGAAGCGTGCAACCCCGCCCATCCGCTGCTCGAACGGCTGCGGTTCCTGTCGATCTCGGGCAACAATCTCGACGAATTCTTCATGGTCCGCGTCGCCGGCCTGAAGGGCCAGCAGATGAAGGACGTCGATCGCCGCTCGTCCGATGGCCTGACCCCCGGTCAACAGCTCGCCGCGATCACGACCGAGGCGGATGCGCTGATGGCGAGCCAGCAGGCCGTGTGGGGCGACCTGCGCCACCTGCTCGACGAGGCCGGGCTCCACGTTCTGCGCCGTGACGAGGTCGATGCGGAGGCGGCGATCTGGCTCGAAACGCATTTCCGCGAACAGATCTTCCCGATCCTGACGCCCCAGGCGCTCGATCCCGCGCATCCCTTCCCGTTCATCCCCAACAAGGGGTTGTCGGTGATGTTCGATGTCGTCCGCGATTCGGATGGCGAGCCGGTGCGCGAGCTGGTGATGATCCCGTCGAGCGCGCCGCGTTTCGTCCGGCTGCCGGGCGATCCCGCCCGCTACGTGTCGATCGAGGCGCTGCTGAAGCGCTTCGCCCCGGTGCTGTTCCCCG
>CAYQPM010000073.1:0-11005 GCA_964419295.1 uncultured Stakelama sp.
TTCAAGCTGGACAAGAAGTGGGGCACGATCAGCTTCTGGTTCTGGGTGATCGGCTTCTACGTCGCCTTCATGCCGCTCTACGTGCTCGGCCTGATGGGCGTGACGCGCCGCCTGCGCCATTTCGAGGATCCCTCGTTGCAGATCTGGTTCGTCATCGCCGGCATCGGCGCCGCGATGATCGCCGTCGGCATCGCCGCCTTCCTGGTCCAGTTCTACGTCAGCTTCCGCAACCGGGAGGCGCTGCGCGACACGACCGGCGATCCGTGGAACGGCCGCAGCCTGGAATGGGCGACCTCGTCGCCGCCGCCCGCCTATAATTTCGCGTTCACGCCCGTCGTGCGCGATCTGGACGCCTGGTACGATATGAAGTCGAACAACGCCGTCCGTCCGGTCAGCGGGTTCCGCGACATCCACATGCCGCGCAACACCGGTGCCGGGATCGTGCTCGCCGGCCTGTCGATGGTCGCCGCGCTCGCGATGATCTGGTACATCTGGTGGCTGGCGGCACTGGCGTTCGTCGGGCTGCTGGCGGTCGCGATCGGCCACACCTTCAACTACGACCGCGACTATTACATCCCCGCCGACGAGGTGACCGCGGCCGAGGATATCCGCACCCGCCAACTGGCGGCGCGTGAAGCAGTAGCGGGGGCCTGAGGACCATGATCGAAGCGACCATCCCCCCCGGCACGCAAGGACCGGTCTTCTACGAGACCGACGAGCATCACCACGACGCCGGCGGCAGCACGATGCTGGGCTTCTGGCTCTACCTGATGAGCGACTGCCTGATCTTCGCCATGCTGTTCGCGGCCTATGGCGTGTTCGGTGGCAGCTATGCCGGCGGGCCGCAGCCGCATGAGATCTTCGAACTGCCGCTGGTGGCGCTCAACACGTCGATGCTGCTGCTGTCGTCGATCACCTATGGCTTCGCGATGCTGGCGATGAACGACGGCAAGGTGCGGAGCGTCCAGGGCTGGCTGGCGATCACCGGGCTGTTCGGCCTCGGCTTCCTGTGCATCGAGCTGTACGAATTCTCCAACCTGATCGCCGAGGGTGCCGGGCCGCAACGCAGCGCGTTCCTGTCGTCGTTCTTCACGTTGGTCGGCACGCACGGGCTGCACGTCACCTTCGGCCTCATATGGCTGGTGACGCTGATGGTGCAGGTCGGCCGCAAGGGCCTGATCGCCGCCAACCAGCGCCGCCTGCAATGCCTGTCGCTGTTCTGGCACTTCCTGGACGTGATCTGGATCGGCGTCTTCACCTTCGTCTATTTGTTGGGAGTGCTGCGATGAGCACGGAGAACCCGATCGTCCCCGGCCAGCCGCACCACGATCACCCGAACGACAATGCGCACGGCCACGGCCATTCGTCCGCGGAGGCGCACGGCACGCGCAAGGATTACATCATCGGCTTCGTGCTGTCGGTCATCCTCACCGCGATCCCGTTCGGGCTGGTGATGAGCGGCGTCATCGCCGACGCGCGCGTCACCGCCGGCATCGTCATGGTGTTCGCGCTGGTGCAGATCGTCGTCCACATGGTCTATTTCCTCCACATGAACTCCAAGTCGGAAGGCGGCTGGACGCTGATGGCGCTGATCTTCACGATCATCGTCGTCACCATCTGTCTGGCGGGATCCTTGTGGGTGATGTTCCACATGAACCTCAACATGATGCCGAGCATGGCCTCGGGAGATACGAGCGGGATGTGAGCCGGCGCGGTGCACGCGGTGCGATCGCGACGGGTCTGGTGCTGGTCGCGATCGTCGTGCTGGTCGGGCTCGGCGTCTGGCAGCTCGAGCGGCGGACCTGGAAGCTCGCGCTGATCGCGCAGACCGAGCGGAAACTGCACAGCCCGCCGGTCGCCGCCCCAACGCCTGCGCAACAGGTCGGCACGGCAGACGCCTACACCCCGCTGGTTGCGCATGGACGCTATCGGCCGGGCGCCGACACCTACGTCCAGGCTGTGACCGAACTCGGCGGCGGCTTCTGGGTGCTTACGCCGTTCGATACCGACCGCGGCTTCACGATCTTGATCAACCGCGGCTTCATCTTTGCCGACCGGCGCGGCAAGGTGGTGCCCTCTCCCGCTGCGCAGACCGTGCGCGGGTTGTTGCGGCTGACGGAGCCCGGCGGCGGCTTCCTGCGCAGCAACGATCCCGCCGCTGACCGCTGGTATTCGCGCGACGTCGCGGCGATCGCCACGGCGAAGCGAATCGGCCCGGTCGCCCCCTATTTCATCGACGCGAGCGGCCCGGCGACCGGCTGGCCCCGCGGCGGGCTGACCGTCGTGCGCTTCCACAACAGCCACCTCGTCTATGCGCTGACCTGGTTCGGCCTCGCCGCCCTGGTCGCGTTGATGGCGTGGCGGGTCCGCCGACGGGATTAATCGTCCCGCTTCGCGCCGTCGAGCGCGGCATCGGTGCGCGCGCGTTCCGCCGCCTGCGCGTCGCGTTCCGCCCTGGTGCGCCCGAACTTCGCCCGGTTCGCTTCGGCGGTGCGCGCGGCGGCGGCGCGATCCCGCGCCTTGCGCGCGCTGCGCAGGTTGATGATCTCGGCCATGGATCGCCTGTAGCATCGCCCGGCCGCCAGCGGGAGGTGGCAGCCGCGATCGTGGTTCACCCGGCGACGAGGCTTCGGAACGTCACCGACCAGCGCGTTTCGTCCATCGGCGCGATGCTATGTTCCCAGCCATGGCGCACCTCGCCCGACAGATGGTAGATCGAGCGGGGCGGCAGCGGCACCGACGCCCGTTCGAACCCGCCCGCCGAACGCCGCCGGAAGCGCATCGTCGCCGGCACGCCCAACGATAGTCCGACGACATGTTCGAACACCGGCCGATCGCGATGCCAGCCGATGCCTGCGCCCGGATCGTACCGGATCAGCAGCGCCTGGACGAGCGCCGCTGCCGGCAGCCGCGCGAAGGTCGCCGCCCGATCGCGCACCGGCAGCAGCCAGTCCGGCATCGGCTCCGCCTGTCCCATCTGCCCGCGATCGAAATCGTAATGCCAGCCGAACGACGCGGTCACCCGCTTGCCGAGCCACCCCTGGAAGCGGAACGGCGCCAGCGCGACGCCTTCGATCCCGGCGATCAGCGCCTGCTCCTCCTCGACCGTGACGAACGCCTCGGCAAAGGCGAGTCCGGGGATGGCCGGCGCGGCGGGGGCGAACAGATCGTGCTGCATGAACACGCGATATGGGGAACGCGGACGCGGGGCCAAGCGCTTGAGCCGGCGTGAAGATCGCGACCTACAACGTCAACGGCATCAACGGGCGATTGCCCGTGCTGCTGCGCTGGCTGTCAGAGACGCAGCCCGATATCGTCGCCCTGCAGGAGTTGAAGGCGCCGGACGAGAAATTCCCGCGGCTGGCGATCGAGGCCGCAGGGTACGAGGCGATCTGGCATGGCCAGAAGAGCTGGAACGGCGTCGCCCTGCTCAGCCGCATCGGCACCCCCGTGGAGACCCGCCGCGGCCTGCCCGACGATCCCGACCCGGAGCAAAGCCGCTATATCGAGGCCGCTATCGCCGGTGTCCTGGTCGGCGGCCTGTATCTGCCCAACGGCAATCCCCGCCCCGGCCCGAAGTTCGATTACAAGCTCCGCTGGTTCGACGCGCTGATCGCGCATGCCGCAACTCTGGTCGACAGCGGCATGCCTGTCGTGCTGCTCGGCGATTTCAACGTCATGCCGACGGAGCGCGACGTCTACAAACCCGAACGCTGGACCGACGATGCGCTGTTCGCACCCGCGGTCCGGGACGCCTATGCGCGGCTCGTCGCACAAGGGTGGACCGACAGCCTGCGCCACCTGCACCCGGGCGAGACGATCTATACCTTCTGGGATTATTTCCGGAACGCCTACGGTCGCGATGCAGGCTTGCGGATCGACCATCTGCTGCTCAACCCCATTCTCGCCGGCCGGCTGCGCGATGCAAAGGTCGATCGCGACGTCCGGAGCTGGGACAAGACCAGCGATCACGCGCCGGTGTGGATCGACCTCGCCTGAGTTTCGGCCGCGCGCTTCACCGCGCACCAATGCTGCCATTCCACGCGCGCGTCGGCGAGCGCGCGATGCGCCGGCGTGTCGCGTTCGCGCACCTCGGCCAGCGCGATCACGTCCGCCACCGCCACGCCGAGCGACGCCGCCGGCACCACCGGCCGCAGGATCTCGGTCGCGGTGTGGCGCAGCGCCTCGTCGCTGTCGCGCAGGCGCAGCGCGTGCCGCGGCAGTTTGGCCGCGCGTAGCAGCGCGCTCAGCCACTTGCCGTCCCAGGACGGCGCGCTCGCGAACAGGTGATGGCCGTCCAGTTCTTCCACCATCCGCCTGCCGACGATGTCGTGCGGCGTCCCCTCCGCCTCGATCGTCGCGCGTGGGATGTGATGGATCGCCTCCGCTCGCGCGTCCCAATCGGTCCATTGCGCGGCGGGGCGGATCAGGTGGCTTTCCTCGCGCCCGTCCTCGAACACCCAGGCGACCTCGATCGGATAGCTCAATTTGGCGAGCGACGAGGCTTCGAAGTCGAGGAATACCAGCATGACGCGCCAACGCCTAGGCGCGGCAAAGGGATGCCGTCTAGTGCGCCTGTCCGGATCGCCGCCACAGCCCCTTGGCGAGGCGTCCGACCAAGGCTGGCAAGCCCGGCCGCACCAGCAGCCAGTCGCGGATCGCCGGCCCCTTGTCGGCGCCGATCACCTGTTTGTAGCCGCTGTCCCCCGCACCCCAGTCGACCCGGCCGATCCCGCGTCCCAGCGCCTCGACGAGGTTGCGGTAATACAGCAGCTTGCCCGGGGAATGTTTGGCGAATGCCGGATCGTAGCTGTTGGCGATCGCATATTTCAGGTCGCCCGCGTCCAGATCGAAGGAAAAGGCCGCGGGCCTGCCGTCGATCGTCAGCATCGCGGCGCGCAGCATGTCTGCGATCACCGGGTCCGCCGCCGCCGCGCGCCAGAACGCGCCGTGACCCGTCGTGGTGAATTTGGCGTCAGAGCCATCGGTGCGTGCCGCGATCCAGCTGGCCTGTTCGATGCCTGCGAGGTCGTCGAACGCCGCGGGCCAGTCCGCCCCGCTCAGAAACCGCCAGTCGGGCGCGCCATGGCTGGCGAGATGCTTTTCGTGGAAGCGGTTCTTGCGCAGCGTCGATCCGCGTGGCCACGTCCCCTCCGCCTGCAACGCCGCCATGTCGAGCAGCCAGCTGTCGGCGATGAACCGGTCGAGCACCGCCCAGCCGCTCGCCCGCGCCATCGCGATCAGCGGCATCGCCGCGGCGTCGTCGTCGTACACCGGCCCGATGCGCAGCACGTTGACCGTGCCGGCGAGCGTCGCCAGCGCCGCCTTCAACGTCGCCTCGCCCGCGTCCGTGGCCAGCGGGAAACTGCGGAACGGCCAATAGGAGCCGGGCACCGCCGCCATCCGCAGCAGGCGCGGTCCGGCATCGACCAGCGGCATCGCCAGCGTCGGCTCGCCATCCTCTTCGACCAGCAACGTCCGCGCTTCGCCGCCATAAGCGGTCAGCGCGGCGGCGAACCAGCCGTAGCGGAGGAAGGCGTGGCCGGCCCCCGCGCGCTGCGCGACGGTATCGATCGCCGCCGCCAGACCGGCGGCGACGGTGCCCCGCGCCACCGGCGGCAGGCGCGCGAAATCGGCGAGGAGCATCGGTTTGGTCACGCGTCGAGCGCTTAAGCGCCATTGCTTACCAAGCGGTGCAGATTGCGACGACCCGTGCACCCTTTCGCCTGTCGAGAACCGACCTATGATGCGCGCCATGCCGACGTTCTTCCAGGTGTCCGCGATCGCGCAGACGATCCAGCTGTCGCTCGCCCCGGTCTTCATGCTGGCGGCGATCGGACAGATCCTCAACGTTCTGGCCGGGCGGCTGGCGCGGGTGATCGACCGCGCCCGCGCGCTCGAGGAGCGCGTGCTGGCGAACGAGGGGCCGGAGCGCGAACGCTATGTCTGGGAGTTGAAACTGCTCGACGAACGCATGTCGATCATCAACGCGGCCCTGTTCCTCGCCGTGTCGAGCGCGGTGATGGCCTGTATCGTCATCGCGCTGCTCTTCATCGCCAACATCGCCAAATTCCACATCGGCACGTGGATCGCGCTGGTCTTCATCGTCGCGGTATCGCTGCTGATCTGCTGCCTCAGCGCGTTCATGTGGGAGGTGCGGGTCAGCCTGCGCGCGATCCACGTCCGCAAGGAGATCCTGTCGTGAACG
The DNA here is from genome assembly GCA_964419295.1 of uncultured Stakelama sp. Taxonomy (GTDB): domain Bacteria; phylum Pseudomonadota; class Alphaproteobacteria; order Sphingomonadales; family Sphingomonadaceae; genus Sphingomonas. The sequence continues at coordinate 6,209 of CAYQPM010000073.1, forward strand.
TCGCGGTGGAACGGCGGCTGTTGCAGGTGGTGGTGGCGGTCGCCTGTTTCGTGCCCCTGTCGGTCGGCGGGCAGAGCATCCTCCACGGCCCCGGCTTCCTCGGCCACCCGCCGGTGATCCCGCGCGATCTCGACAGCCATTTCCGCTACATATCCGGCATCTTCTTCGCGGTCGGCATCGCCTTCGCCACCTGCGTGCCCCGGATCGAGGCGCGCGGCGACCGCTTTCGCCTGCTCGGGGCGCTGGTCGTCTGCGGCGGCCTGTCGCGCGTCGTCTCGCTGCTCAGTGTCGGTGCGCCGTCGGCCGGCCATCTGTTCGGCTTTGCGATGGAACTCGGCGCGGTCCCGCTGCTGATGCTCTGGCAAGCGGGTTTCGCGCGGCGGTGGGCGGGTCGCTAGACCTGTAGCCGCGCGCTCGGGTCGGACGGCCCGAGATCCAGCCTATTTCCGCCGCCCCTCCAGCCCCTCGCCGACATCCGCCTGCGGCAGGTAACGCGGCGCCACCCGCGCCTTCGCCCGCTGTTCATAGGCATAGCCCGCGCCCAGCACCGTCGCCTCGCCGTATTTGGTCGCGATGAACGACAGGCCGACCGGCAGGCCCTTCACCAGCCCCATCGGCACGGTCAGATTGGGATAGCCCGCGATCGCCGGCAGGTCCGATGACGAGGGGCCGTTATATTGGTCGCCGTACACCGGATCGCTCAGCCATGCGCCCGCATAGGTCGGCTCGACCAGCACCTGCGCGCCGACGCTGCGCAGCATGCCGTCGATCGCCTCGCTGGCCAGCTTCAGCGACTTGGCGCGCGCCGCCTTGTAGGCGGGATCGCCCAGCCCATTGGTCTTCGCCGCGTCTTCGAACGTCTCCTGCTGGAAGAACGGCATCTCGGTCGTCGCATTGGCGCGATTGAAGGCGATCAGCTGATCGAGCGTCCGCGCGGTCACCGCCGGCGGCGTGGTCGCCAGATAGCTGTTCAGGTCCGCCTTCAATTCGGTCTTCAGCACGGTGAACTCCGCCTCGCCCAGGCCGTCCAGCTTGGGCTGCTTCACCTCGACCGGGATCGCGCCCGCGGCCTTCATCACCGCCAGCGCCGCGTCGAACCGGGCCGCGACCTCCGCCGACATCGATTCGGGGCGGATCACGCCGATCCGCATTCCCGACAGCGCGCTCATCGACAGTCCGGCGGTATAGTCGCGCGTCCTGGCGCCTGCGGTCACCGGGTCGGCGGGATCGGCGGCGACCATCGCACCGAACAGGATCGCGGCGTCGCGCACGCTCCGCGCCATCGGCCCCGGCGTATCCTGCGAATGGCTGATCGGCACGACGCGGGTGCGGCTGACGAGGCCGATCGACGGCTTCAGCCCGACCAGCCCGTTGATCGACGACGGGCACACTACCGACCCGTCGGTCTCCGTCCCCACCGCCGCCGCCGCGAAGCTCGCCGCCACCGCCGCGCCCGATCCCGACGACGAACCGCAGGCGGTACGATCGAGCGCATAGGGGTTCCTGACCAGCCCGCCGACCGCGCTCCACCCGCTCATCGCGTGGCTTGAGCGGATGTTCGCCCATTCGCTGAGGTTGGTCTTGCCGAGGATCACCGCCCCCGCCGCACGCAGCGCCGCCACCACCGGCGCGTCGCGGCGGGTGACATTGTCCGCGAGCGCCAGGCTGCCCGCGGTGGTCGCCATGGCGTCCGCCGTCTCGATATTGTCCTTGATCAAAACCGGCACGCCGTGCAGCGGCCCGCGGATGCGGCCCGCCTTGCGTTCGGCATCCAGCGCCTTCGCCTGCGCCAGCGCATCCGGGTTGACCGCGATCACCGCCCGCAGCGCCGGCCCCTTGCGATCCATCGCAGCGATCCGGTCCAGATAGGCGCGGGTCAGGTCGACGCTGGTCGCCTTGCCCGCGGTCATCATCGCCTGCGCCTGTTCCAGCGAAACCTCCTCGACCGTCACCGACCTGGCGTCTGCTGCCGAGAGAGCGGAAGCGGTGAGCAGAAACCCTAGAAAAAACCGGCGCATGGAACCCCCTGTACGATTGATGCGATGCTACCCGTACGATCGCGCGGCGCAAGCCACGTTGCGGGATTGACCTGCGGATCAACCGGCGGCACGTCGTCGCATTGATCCAAGTCAATGTGGAAAAGGTTCGTGACGGTCGCATTGAAGATCATCGGTGGTGTCCTGCTGGCATTGGTCGTCGTGGCGGGACTGGTCGTCACGATCGTGCCGCGCTTCCTCGACCGCATCTATTATCGCGGCGACGGCAGCGATCATTACGACGGGCAGCGCTTCTTCAACCCGGATGGTGACGGCGACACGATCCGCATGCCCGGCGGCGGCAGTCGCGCCGGCTTCTTCTGGCGGCAGCTGACCGGCAGCGACGGTCGCCCGGAATGGCCGAAGAGCGTGGCGGTGACGCCCGCGAAACCGGCCGCGCGGATCGAGGGCGAGCGGATGGTCGTCACCTGGATCGGTCACGCCACCGTGCTGATCCAGACGCAGGGCCTCAACATCCTCACCGATCCGGTCTACGCCGAGCGCGCCGGGCCGCTGGGCTTCGGGCCGAAGCGGGTCGCCGCGCCGGGCGTGGCGTTCGAGGACCTGCCGCGCATCGACCTCGTGCTGGTCAGCCACAACCATTACGACCACCTCGACCAGGCGACGCTCAAGCGCCTTTGGGAGCGGGACAAGCCGGCGATCGTCACCAGCCTTGGCAACGACAGCGTGATCGGACAGGTCGGCGCGCGGGCGCTGGCACTCGACTGGGGCGGCACCGCGACGCTCACCGCCAAGGGCCTGGAAAATACCAGCGCCGATATCCGCTGCGATCCCGACAGCTGGTGTCCGGGCGACCGCGCACAGGTGTTCGTAACCCGCAACCACCATTGGGGCAGCCGCTGGTTCACCGACCGCAATCGCGCGCTCTGGTCCAGTTTCGTCATCCGCCTGCCCAGCGGCGGCAACATCTTCTTCGCCGGCGACACCGGCTTCGGCGACGGCCTGTGGCCCGGCGAGGCCGCGGCTTACGGCCCGATCCGCTTCGCGATGATCCCGATCGGCGCCTTCCGCTTCGAACCGGGCCAGATGAGCGCAGGCAGCCATGTCGGCCCTGCCGAGGCCGCACTGATCCACCAGCGGCTTGGCGCCGCGCGGTCGATGCCGATCCATTGGGGCACGTTCCGCCTGTCGTTCGAAGGCTATGATACGCCGCCCCGGATGCTCGCGGCCGCGATGCGCTGCACCGGCGGCAGCGGCTTCCAGGCGGAAGGACTGGGCGTGCCGTTCGAGGTGGCGCCTTATGCGGCGCCCACACCCGGCAAGCCGATGGCACGCGACGCGATGCTGCATTGCCTCGACACCCCCGAGGTGAAGGCGCTCCGCTAGGCGCTGGCGCCGGCCCTCACATCGTCACGCCGGGATGACGGACGGACGGTTCCCTACCGGAATGTCTGTGCCAGCCCGTGGTACAGCTTTTCGCGACACACCAGCTGGCTGGCCCAGTCCGCCAGGAACGCCGTGGCGAACATCGGCAACAGCAGCCCGCGGCTCGCGGTCGTTTCCGACAGGATGATCACCGCGGTCAGCGGTGCCCGCACCACGCCGGCGAAATAGGCGACCATCCCCAGGATCACCACCGCGCCGGCGGGATCGTTGGGGAAGATCGCGTGGAGCAGGTTGCCGACGCCCGCGCCGACCGCAAGGCTGGGCGCGAAGATACCGCCCGGCAGTCCCGCCACCGCGGTCGCCAGCGTCGCCAGCGCCTTGGCCGGACCGAACCACAGCGGCGCATCGACGCCGACGATCATCGCCCGTGCCGCCGCATAGCCGGTGCCCCAGGTCAGCCCCGCGGTGAACACGCCGAGCACCGCGACCACGACGCCGCACATCCCCGCGAACGCCACGGGGTTGCGCTTGCTCCACCGGGTCACCGCATGCCGGCCCGTCGCCAGCCCCAGCACAACCCGCGAGAACAATCCGCCGAACGCGCCGCCCGCCAGCCCCGCGACCGGCACGATCAGCATCGCGCTCGCCAGCGGCATGTGCGCGCCGATCGCGCCGAAATAGACGTAATCGCCCTGGAGGCTCTGCGCGACCATGCCGGCGATGACGATCGACGACAGCACCAGCAGCGTCACCTTCTGCTCATAGGCGGCGGCCAGTTCCTCGATCGCGAACAGCACGCCTGCCAGCGGTGTGTTGAACGCCGCCGCCACACCCGCCGCGCCGCCGGCGATCACCACCGCGCCTTGCAGCGGCACCCGCAGGAAGCGATGGCTGACACCCATCACCGCCGCCGCGATCTGCACCGTCGGCCCTTCGCGCCCGACGCTCGCGCCGCACAGGATCGCGCCCATCGTCAACACGACCTTGCCGACGACGGTCTTCACCGCGATCAGCCCGCCGGTCGCCGCCTGCGGATCGGGCCGCGCCGCCATCACCTGCGGAATGCCCGATCCGCGCGCCAGCGGCACGAACCGCCGCGTCACCCAGACGAGCGCCATGAAGCCGAGCGGCGTGGTGAGCAGCGGCAGCCAATGCCGGTGCCGCGCATAGGAACCGAACAGCAGCCCCATCTGGTCGGAGGCTTCGGCGAACAGCACCGCGACGATCCCGATCGCCACCGCACCCGTAATGACCGCGATCCGCCGCCGGAACCGCACGCTGGTCGGTCCGCGCGACCGCAACAGCGCGCGGAATCGATGGGGCGTCCAGGGGCGTGAACGCCGCGACGTCGGGGCTTCGTCGGGCATGGGCAACGCCCTAGCGGATGAGGGCGCCCGGCGGAACCGGTTGATTG
>CAYQPM010000074.1:0-10962 GCA_964419295.1 uncultured Stakelama sp.
GGACATCTTCTGGTCAGCATAGGCCATTCAGCAACGACACTCCCTAATCTCGTGGTCCTCGCAGCGCCCGGGGGAAGAACGCGCGTAGGCCCCTGCCCGGCGGTTTGCCGCGTTTGGCAGTGACCGAGTCCTATCGCCCCGTTTCCCGCCACGCAAACGCTTTGTCGGACGCAACAAACGTACAATCGCTCGAAGACAGAATTATTTCTGTATCGTTCAGACGCGCTCGGGTAGCGGAAGCGGCATGAATCCGCGCTTTCACCTCGCCTTGGTCGCCAGTTTCGCCCTGCTCGCCGCGCCCGCCACGGCACAAAACGCGGGAGATTCGGTAAATTCCAATTCGCTCAATACGATAGCGGCTGGCACCGGCTATGCGGATTTGGCCGATCTGATCATCGCCGCGCCGATCATCGCCGACGCGACGATCCGGTCCGCGGTGAAGCTGCAGGGTGCGGACGCGGCGGGAATCGCTCCCGGCTTCACCCGTTTCTATGTCGAGGCCGACCTTGGCGCACTGGTCCGCGGCGCCGGTGGGCTGCCGCCGCGAATCGGCTATCTGCTCGATGTCGCGCCCGATGCCGCGGGTCGCACACCCCGGCTCAAGAAGCTGCGCGTGCTGCTTTTCGCGCGGCCGGTCGCCGGCAATCCCGGCCAGATCCAGCTCGTCGCACCCGACGCCCAGATCCCCTGGACCCCGACCGACGACCAGCGCGTCCGGGGCATCGCCCAGGCGCTCGTCGCCACCGACGCGCCGCCGATCATCACCGGGATCGGCAACGCCTTCCACGTCCCCGGCGCACTGCCTGGGGAGGGCGAGACGCAGGTGTTCCTGACCACCGCAAACGGCGCGCCGGTCTCGCTGACCGTGCTGCGGCGTCCGGGCGAACAGCCGCGCTGGGCGGTCGCGCTGTCGGAGATCGTCGATGAAGCCGCGGCGCCGCCGGTGCGCGATTCGCTGCTCTGGTATCGACTCGCCTGCGCCCTGCCCTCCACCCTGCCGGAGCGCAGCACGGCATCGCTGTCCGGCGACGATGCGACGATCGCGCGCGAGGACTATCGGTTCGTGCTACAACAGCTCGGCCCCTGCGCGCGCACCCGGACGGTCGCGCCGGGCGGCGGCCGCCCCCCGCTCAGCGGCGGTGCCGCACCAGCGTGATCCCGATCGATTCGCCGGCTTCGGCGATTGCGAGCTTCACGATCTTCACCTTCACCCGCAACACGCGGGAATCGCCCAGGAACAGCGTTTCGCAAATGTGATCGGCCAGCGCCTCGATCAGCGTGAAGTGCAGCCCTTGCGGCAGCGCGCTGGTCGCGGCGTGCTTGAGATCGAGATAGTTCTTGGACGCGGTCAGCGGCGTGTCCGGCGCGAAATGATCCGGGCAGGCGAGATCGACGGTCAGGTCGATCCGCAGCGGCTGCGGCAGGTGCGTCTCCTCGGAATATATGCCGGTGAGCACCTGGACCTCGAGGTCGTGGACCTCCAGCTGAAGACTGTCTTGCATGGTGCGTCCCTAGCAACCCGCCGGTCGGCGCGACAGCCCAAGCGATGCGTCGCACGGCGCGACGGCGTATATCGCTTGCGTTCGCCCGCCACTGCCGCCATGCGCGCGCCGCCCGATGCCGGGCGTCGGAGCCGCTGGGTCGTGATCGCATTCGTACCGCTCGCCAGGATCGATGGAGCCGCCGTCGAAGCGTTGCTCGACCGGGCTTTCGGCCCCGACCGGCATCGTCGGACCGCCTATATGGTCCGCGGCCGCGCCGCGCCGCTCGCCGCGTTGAGCTTTGCTGCGGTCGAGGACGCGGTGCTGATCGGCACCGTCCAATGCTGGCCGGTCGCGCTGCACGGCGACGACGGCCGCATCCACGATCTGGTGATGGTCGGGCCGGTGGCGGTCGAACCCGGCCGCCAGCGCGACGGTATCGGCCGTCAGCTGATGACGCGCGCACTGGATGCGGCGCGGGCCGAAGGATGCGCCGATGCGCTGATGCTGATCGGCGATCCAGAATATTATGGCCGCTTCTTCGGCTTCGATGCTGGCCGCACCGCCGGCTGGCGCCTGCCCGGCCCGATCGAGCGCCACCGGCTGCTTGCGCGCGGCGACGCGGTGCCGGCGGTGGCGGGCATGCTGGGCTCGGCGACCGCCGCCGCGCACTGATCGCGCCGGCCGATCCAGCCGGCCGGATTGCGCCGGCTGGTTTCGGGGGGCGGCTTTACGGGGGCGATCGCACGCCCTACCTCGCCGCCATGCCGATGGATGCGCTCCCCGATCTCGCCAGTCTCAGCCTCGCCGAGATCGTCACGCTCGCCGAGCAGCGTCGCCTGCCACCGGTCGAGCAGTGGAACCCGACGCATTGCGGCGACAGCGAGATGCGGATCGCCAGCGACGGCACCTGGTATCATCAGGGTTCGCCGATCGGGCGGCAGGCGATGGTGCGGCTGTTCTCGACGATCCTGCGCCGCGAAGCCGACGGCCGCCATGTGCTGGTCACCCCGGTGGAAAAGCTCGACATCCTCGTCGACGACGCGCCGTTCGTCGCGGTCGAGATGAAGGCAGAGGGAGATGGCCGGGATGCACGCCTCGCCTTCCGGCTCAACACCGGCGACCTCGTCACCGCCGGCCCGGATCACCCGCTGCGCTTTGCCGCGGCGACGGACGGCCCCCGGCCCTATCTGCACGTGCGCGGCGGGCTGGAAGCGCTGGTCGCCCGTCCGGTCTATTACGAGCTGGTCGAGCGCGCGCTGGACGACGGCGGCGATCGGCCCGGCCTGTGGAGCGGCGGCGCGTTCTTCCCGATCGAGGCGGCATGACCCTCGCCATCCGGCTGGCGAACGCGCTGGAACGGGGCCGCCGCGCGCAGCCGGCGCTGCTGACCGGCGACATGCGCGGACCGGATGCGCGGGACGAGGCGGACATGACGCCCGCGGCGGTGCTGGTCGCGGTCACCGATCGTCCGCGCCCCGGCGTCATCCTGACCCAGCGCACCGAAACCCTGCGCAAGCACGCCGGACAGGTCGCCTTTCCCGGTGGCCGCATCGACCCGGGCGAAACCCCGGTCGAGGCGGCCCTGCGCGAGGCGGAGGAGGAGGTCGCCCTGCCGCGAACTCTCGTGCAGGTCATCGGCGCCGTCGACCCGTATCGCACCGTCACCGGCTTCACCGTCATCCCGGTGCTGGCCGTCGTGCCCGCCGACGTCACGCTGGTGCCCAGCGAGGCGGAGGTCGCCAGCGTGTTCGAAGTGCCGCTCGACTTCCTGCTCGATCCCGCCAACCAGGTGGAGGCGAGCGCGGAATGGCGCGGCAGCACCCGCCACTTCCATGAGATCCTGTGGCAGGATCGCCGCATCTGGGGTGCGACCGCTGCGATGATCGTCAACCTGTCGCGGCAACTCGCATGGTGACGCTGCCGCTCGACCGTATCCGCGCGCGTGACGGCTTGCCCCGGCTGATCGCGGTGCTCGGCGGCGGCGAGAACACCCGGCTGGTCGGCGGCGTCGTGCGCGATACGCTGCTGGGGCTCGACCCCGCCGACATCGATCTCGCCACGCGCCTGTTGCCCGAAGAGGTGCTGTCGCGCCTGGAGCAGGCGGGTATCCGCGCGGTGCCGACCGGCCTCGCGCATGGCACCGTCACCGCGGTCCTGCCGTCGGGACCGGTCGAGGTGACGACGCTGCGCCGCGACGTGTCGACCGACGGGCGGCATGCGGTCGTCGCCTTCACCGATGCGTGGCAGGAGGATGCCGCGCGCCGCGACTTCACCATGAACGCGCTGTACGCGGATGCCGACAGCGGCGAACTCTTCGATCATTTCGGCGGGGTCGCCGATCTTGAGGCCCGCCGCGTCCGCTTCATCGGCGACCCCTATCGCCGGATCGCGGAGGACCATCTGCGTATCCTGCGCTTCTTCCGGTTCCACGCGCGCTTCGGCGATGACGGCGAACAGGCGATCGACGCGGCGGGCCTTGCCGCCTGCATCGCGCGCGCCAACGACCTGATGGCCCTGTCGCGCGAACGCATCGCCGCCGAACTTCTGAAGCTGCTCGTCGCGCGCAACGCGGTCGCGGTCGTGACGCTGATGATCGGGTCCGGCGTGCTGCGCGCGGTCCTGCCCGAACTGGTCGATGCGTCCGCGCTGGCGACCCTTGCCGCACGCGAGGCGGACGCGGGCGTCGCCCCGGACGCGATCCGCCGGCTGGCGACGCTCGTCCCCGCCGCCGCCGCGGATGGCGTCGCCGCGCGGCTGAAGCTGTCGAATGCGGATCGCCGCCGCCTCGTCGCCGCGACTCAGGGGCCGGGCGACGAAGGCCCGCGCGCGCTCGCCTATCGCGTCGGTGTCGCCAGCGCGACCGACCGGCTGCTGATCGCGGGCGAACCCGTCGCGCCGTTGCGCGACTGGGCGCCGCCGGCGCTGCCGATCGGCGGCGGCGCGCTGGTCGAGCGGGGATTGCGCAAGGGGCCGCAGGTCGCGGCGGTGTTGCGGACGATCGAAACGGCGTGGGTGGCGGAGGGCTTTCCCGACGCGGCGCGCGTCGATCAGCTGGCGGACGCGGCGGTCGCCGAAGCGCGCGCCGCGACGATCATCTCCAGCGCGTCGGCCCCCTCCAGCGGTCGCGCATAAAGATAGCCCTGGCCGTAGGTGCAGCCCAGCGCCGCCAGCGTCTGCGCCAGTTCGTTGCTCTCGATTCCCTCCGCCGTCGTTCGCATCCCCAGCGCCTGTGCAAGGCTCAGGATGGCGCGGACGATCGCGATCTTGTCGCGGTCGGCCATCATGCCCGACACGAAGCTGCGGTCGATCTTCAGGATGTCGATCGGCAGCTTCTGCAGATAGGCGAGGTTGGAATAACCGGTGCCGAAATCGTCCATCGCCAGGCTGGTGCCCAGCGCCTTCAGCGCGTGCATGATCCCGGCGATGCGGTCCGGATCGCTGACGATCGCGCTTTCCGTCAGTTCCAGGTTGAACCGGTTGCCCGACAGGTTGTGGCGGATCAGCGCGGCTTCCACGACCGGCGCGATGTCGTCGCGCTGCATCTGGATCGCCGACAGGTTGACCGCGACGCGCATGCCGCAATCGCCGCCGCACGCATCGTCCCACCAGCGCAGCGTCCGCGCCGCCTCGTCGAGGGCCCAGCGGCCGAGCGGCACGATCAGGCCCGATTCCTCCGCCACCGGAATGAAGTCGCTCGGCTCGTGCTCGACACCTTGCGGGTCGCGCCAGCGGGCCAGCGCCTCGAACGACACGATCGCCCCGCTCGACAGATCGCAGATCGGCTGGAAGGCGAGGCGCAGCTGGCGATCCTCGATCGCGCGGCGCAGCGCCGTTTCCATGGCGAACTGTTCGCGCGCCAGTGTGAACGCCTGCGTCTGATAGCTTTCCACGGTGCGCCCGGTCTTGGCGCGCTTGACGGCGAACTGCGCGTTGCGGATCAGTTCCTCGACGTCCTCGATGCTGTCGTCGCCATGCGCGATGCCGATCGAACATTCGACGCCGATCTCGTAATCGCTCAGGCGGAACGGCGCGGTCAGCGCGTGCTGAATGCGCTGCGCGAGTTCGTTCGCCTCGTCCGCGCTGTCGTCCAGCGCCATCAGGATCCCGAATTCGTCGCCGCCGATCCGCGCCAGCATGTCGCGTGCGCGCAATACGCCCTTGATGCGGCGGGCAACCGTGATCAGCAATTCGTCGCCAGCCAGCCCGCCCAGGCACGCATTCAGGCGGCCGAACCGGTCCAGGTCGATCACCAGCACCGCGTGCCGGCTTTGTCCGGCCTGCGCCACTTCGATCAGGTCGCTGAAGCCTTCGCGATTCGGCAGCCCGGTCAGGCTGTCCGTCGTCATCTCGCGGCGCAGCGATCGTTCGGTATGGACCTGCGCGGTCAGGTCGATGAAGGAAATCTGGCAGCGATCGCGCAGCGCCGGCGTCGGCCGGGCGATCGTCACCCGGTAATAGCGCAGATCGATGATCTGGCCGATCGACCAGTCGAAGTCGGTGCGCAGGTCGGTGGAGCGCAGGAACGCGTCGATCCGGCTGCTCAGCAGCGCCAGCATCGGCGAACGATCCGCCATCACGCCCAATCCGGCCAATCGATAGGCGCGGTTCGCCGCCAGGAACGCGAAGCCATCCGGGCTACGCACCACCTGCGCCGTCGGGATCGGGATCAGCTCCAGGTCCTGCTCGAACAGATACTGCTCGGCAGGCATATGGGGGATCAAATCTGGCGACGCGGTTGCCATGGGGATCGTCTAAGCGCCGAACGTTAAGACCTGCTGAAAACCTAGCCTGGATTAAGTCAGCGACGGACCGATTTTTCGGGGCCAATCCCTGCGTCGTCAGCTGCCGAAGCGATTGTCGCGCGGAAAGCCCGTCGGCGGCGTGCGCCCGGCGGCACCGCGCGCGGTCCGCCACAGCGACAGGTCGCTCTCCGTCCGCGTGCGACCCGAACCGCCACCCATCGGCCAGCTCATCCCCTCGGCGAAGACGAACGTCGTCGCGTCGGACAGGCTGCCTTCGCGAAAGCGCTGGATCTGCACGCCCTGCCCGCGGCTCATCACCGGCAGCTCCGCGATCGGAAAGACCAGGAACTTGCGATTGTCGCCGATCGCCGCGACGTAATCGGCATTCGGCGCGACCGGTCGTACGATCAGCAATCGCGCGCCGACCCGCGGTGTCATGACCGTCTTGCCCTTGCGCGTCTCTGCGATCACCTCCGCCACCGGCACCCGGAAGCCGCGCCCATCGGTGGCCGCGATCAGCAGATGTTCCTGCGCGCGCGCGTTGAGGAAGGCGGTGACGCCGACCGATCCGTCGAGGTCGATCATCGCGCGCACCGGTTCGCCGAAACCGCGTCCGCCCGGCAGCTTGTCCGCCGCGAGCGTATAGAAACGGCCGTTCTCGGCGGCGAGCAGCAGCTTGTCGGTCGTCTGCGCATGGAAGGCGAAGGCGGGGCCGTCGCCCTCCTTGAACTTCAGCGTCTCGGCGGACGCGAGATCGACGTGTCCGCGCATGGCGCGGATCCAGCCGCGCTGCGACAGGATCACCGTGATCGGCTCGCGCTCGATCATCGCCTCCAGCGGGATGTCGCGCGTCGGCGCGGCTTCCTCGATCGTGGTGCGCCGCGCACCCAGTGCCGTCTCCGGCCCATAGCGGTCGCGCACCTTCTTCAGGTCGCGCTTCATCCGCCGCTTCTGCTTGCCGGGATCGGCGAGCAGCGCTTCCAGTTCGCCGCGTTCCTTGTCGAGCTTGTCGCGCTCGCCGCGGATCTCGAACTCCTCCAGCCGGCGCAAGGACCGCAGCCGCATGTTGAGGATCGCCTCCGCCTGCCGGTCGGTCAGGCTGAACTCGGCGATCATCACCGCCTTGGGCTCGTCCTCGGTACGGATGATCTCGATCACCCGGTCGAGGTTGAGATACGCGACCAGATAGCCTTCGAGCAGTTCGATGCGGTCGGCGATCTTGCCCAGCCGGTGTCGCGTCCGCCGGTCGAGCACGACGAACTGATGCTCCACCCACGCCTTCAGCGCCCCGCCCAGCGACATCACCCGCGGCGTGCGATCCTTGTCGAGCACGTTGAGGTTGAGGCTGATCCGCGTTTCCAGGTCGGAGAAGCGGAACAGGCCGTCCATCAGCACCTGCGGATCGACCGTCCGGCTGCGCGGTTCGAGGACGATCCGCACCTCGGCATCCGATTCGTCGCGCACGTCGGCCAGGATCGGGAATTTCTTGTCGTTGATCAGGCCCGCGATCTGTTCGATCAGCTTGCCCTTCTGCACGCCATAGGGGATCTGGCTGACCACCACCTGCCAGCCGCCGCCCTTTTCCCGCTCGATCTCCCAGCGCGCCCGCACCCGGAACGATCCGCGTCCGGTGGCATAGCTTTCCGCGATCACCGCGGCGGGATCGACGACCAATCCGCCGGTGGGGAAATCAGGTCCCTTGACGTGCTCCAGCACCGCCGTGTCGGGCGCATCGGGCTTGTCGACCAGCATCATCGCGGCATCGAGCAGTTCGGCGGCATTGTGCGGCGGGATGCTGGTCGCCATGCCGACCGCGATGCCCGCCGCGCCGTTCGCCAACAGGTTGGGGAACAGCCCCGGAAACAGCTCCGGCTCCTGTTCCTCGCCATTGTAGGTCGGACGATAGGCGACGGCATCCTCGTCCAGCCCGTCCATCAGGTCGATCGCGACCTGCGTCAGCCGCGCCTCGGTGTAGCGATAGGCGGCGGCGTTATCGCCGTCGATGTTGCCGAAATTGCCCTGCCCGTCGACCAGCGGATAGCGCAGCGCGAAATCCTGCGCGAGGCGGACCATCGCGTCATAGACCGACTGGTCGCCATGCGGATGATATTTGCCGATCACGTCGCCGACGACGCGCGCGCACTTCTTATAGCCTTGCGAAGGATCGAGTTTCAGCAGCCGCATCGCCCATAGCAGGCGCCGGTGGACGGGCTTCAGGCCATCGCGCACATCGGGCAGCGACCGCGCCGTGATCGTCGACAGCGCATAGACCAGATAGCGGTCGGACAATGCGGTATCGAACGGCGCGTCGAGTATGCCGATCGGCGGTTCCTGGAAATCGGTGGCCATATCGGGAACACGTGTAGCAGGTGCGGCGCGGCGATCAAACGTGGATCAGGAGGCGCCGACCGCCGCGGTCAGCAGCGCCCGATGCTGGCGCCCGGTCTCGCGCCAGTCGTAGCGTTCGGCATAGGTTCGCGTCGCCGCGCGGTCGGGCATCGCGCCGAGCAACCGCACGATAGCGTCGCGGATCGCACCGGCCGAACGGTCGGCGCTGAGCAACCCCGCCTCGGGCACCTTCACCACCTCGGGCGATCCCCAGACCGGGGTCGCGACCAGCGGCGTGCCGCACGCCAGCGCCTCGAGCAGGACGTTGGCGATCCCCTCGCGATCGGCGCAGTTCACCGCGATATCGACCGCGCCATACAGATCCGGCAGCTGCTGTTGGTCGACATGGCCCAGGAACCGCACGCGATCCCCGACGCCCAGCTCGGCCGCCAGCGCGCGCAGCGCGGCATCGCGCGGGCCGTCGCCGGCGATCATCAGCAGCACGCCGGGCAGCGACGCGACGGCACGGATCGCCAGATCGTGTCCCTTGCGGTCGATCAGGTGGCCGACCGACAGGATCGTCGGCCCGTCGAGCGCCAGCGAACGGCGCAGCGCGGCGCGATCCGCCGGCGGCCGGAACAGCACCAGATCGACGCCGTGCTCGACCACGCTCACCTTGTCCGGCGCGGCGCCCAGCGCCAGCAGCTCGTCGCGCAGCGCGCCGCACACCGTCGTCACCGCCGCCGCCCGCTCCACCGCGCCCAGGATCATCCGCCGCTCGGCACGATGCTGAGGGATCAGGCTGACGTCGGTGCCGAGCGCGCTCATCAGATAGGGTCGGCCGAACGCCCGCGCGAGCAGGCTCGCCGCGACCCCGTCCGGATACAGATAATAGCTGTCGATCACGTCGAAATCGAACGTCTGCCGCAACCTGGCGATGTGCGGATACAGCGCCGCCGCGAGCAGCCATGGCGCCGCGGTCATGCCGATCTTGGGCACCACCGGATAGCGCGGATAGCTGATCGCCACGCCGCGCCGTTCCGCCGCATGCGGCGCACGCGCGAAGTCGCCGTAGCGGCCGAAGGCGGCGTGGCCGCTCGGAAACCACGGGATCGGCGCCACTACCCGAACCTCGTCACCCGGCGCGACCAGATGGGCGACGCGATGTTCGATAAAGATGCCGTGTCGCCGCTGCACGTCGTTGGGATACAGCGTCGATAGCACCAGGATCTTCATTGCCGTCTTTCGCCCGTGTTCCAGCCGCTTGCCTCTAGGGATCACGCCTTAACATACCGCTATCGGTGGCGCCGCCGCCGCGCTTCGGCTAGCCAGCGCCGGTGACGACCGACGATGCCCGCCTCACCTGGCCCGACCTGACCGGGCGTCCGCGCGGCACCCCCGATGCGACGATCCGCTATGGCGACGCACCGCTCCAGCGCGTCGACCTGTGGCTGCCCCCCGGCGCAGGACCGCACCCGGTCGTGCTGATGGTCCACGGCGGCTGCTGGCAGAGCGGCATCGCGGATCGCCGGCTGATGGACTGGGTGGCGGGCGACCTGCGCGACCATGGCATCGCGGTGTGGAACATCGACTATCGCGGCGTCGACCGCGATGGCGGCGGCTATCCGGGCACCTTCCAAGACGTTGCAACCGCCGCCGACCGGCTGCGCGACGCGGCGGTCGACCATCGGCTCGACCTCGACCGGCTCGTCGTCGTCGGCCATTCCGCCGGCGGCCATCTCGCGCTGTGGCTGGCCGCGCGACATCGCCTCCCGCAGGACAGCGCGCTGCGCACCGCCGCGGCCCCGCTGGCGATCCGCCACGTCGTCAGCCTCGGCGGCCTGCCCGACCTCGAAGCGGTGGCCGCCAGCCCCGACAACGGCTGCGGGACGGAGGTGATCGCGCGGCTGGTCGATCCGGCGCGCGGCGATCCCTATGCCGATACGTCGATCCCCCGCCTGCTTCCGCTCGGCGCGCGACAGGATCTGGTCAACGGGCGCGAGGACCGGATCGTGCCCTATCGCTTCGCCACCGATCATGTCGCCCGCGCCAGCGCGGCGGGCGATGCCGTCGCGCTCCACACCCCGCCCGACACCGGGCATGTCGAACTGATCGCGCCCGAAACGCCGGCCTGGGCCACCGCCCGCCACCTGATCGTCGCCGCGCTCGAAGGAATGCAGCCATGACACGCGACGAAGCCCGCGCGCACGACCACGCCGATCCGATCGCGCGGTTCCGCGACCGCTTCGCCCTGCCCGCAGGCGTGATCTACCTCGACGGCAATTCGCTCGGCGCGCTGCCCCGCGCAGTCGCCCCCGCGCTCGCCGACACGGTGACGCGGCAATGGGGCGACCGGCTGATCCGCAGCTGGAACGAAGGCTGGATCGAGGCGCCGCAGCGGCTCGGCG
>CAYQPM010000075.1:0-10634 GCA_964419295.1 uncultured Stakelama sp.
TGATCTTCGCGGGCGGTATCCTGCTGCTGTGGGTGGCGTGGAAGATGTGGCGCGAATTGCGCGAGAGTCACAATGCCGGCTCGCCGGAAGTCGCGGGGGACGAGGCATCCGGCCTTCGCCCGGCCAAGAGCTTCGCGGCCGCCGCATGGGCGGTGGCGGTCGCCGACGTGTCGATGAGTCTGGACAATGTGCTCGCCGTGGCCGGTGCGGCGCGCGATCATCCGGGCATCCTGATCATCGGCCTGTTGCTGTCGGTGGCGCTGATGGGGATCGCCGCCAATTTGATCGCCAAATACATCGAACGCTATCGCTGGATCGCCTATATCGGACTGCTCGTGATCCTCTACGTCGCGGGCAAGATGATCTACCAAGGGGTGATCGATCCCCATGTCGGGGTACTGACGCTGTTCGGATAAGGGGAGGGGGGCCAGTGAGCCCCCCTTTTCATTAGCGTCGGTATACGGGCGTCGCGCTGTTCGTGCCCTTCACCAGAGCAATGGCATTGTCGCAGCCGGATTCGTAAACGTAGGATTCGCCGGACGCGATGATCTCATGGTTGGCCGCCTTCAGGCGCCACCGCCATTGCGAGCCCTGCTGATATTTCTCAAAATACATGGCACTCTCTCCCGGCAACCGATGCGTCGCCGGGAGAGAATGTAGGAACGTTGGGCTTTAAAGTGGGGGACAACCCGCTCCGAAGTGATGGTAACTCCTTTATCAGAGCGACTTAGCCGAGATGCTCGGCGAAGAAGCTTGCCGTGCGTTCGTCCGCCTGGCGTGCCGAGGCATCCGAGCGGCGGTTGCCGAACTCGGTCGCAAAGCCGTGATCCTCACCCGCATAATCATACAGCGTGACCTTGGGATGATCGTCCAGTCCGGCGTGCATCGCTGCCTGCGCGGCCTTGTCGACGAAATGATCCTCCTGTGGAATGTGCAGCAGCACGGGGCGGGCGATCGCATGTTTCTCGCCGAGCAGTCCGTCGATGCCGACGCCATAATAGCCGACCGAAGCATCGACGTCCGTGCGCGCCGCAGTCATGAACGCGAGCCGCCCGCCGAGACAATAGCCGACGACGCCGACCTTCCCGCCCTCGGGCAACCGGGTGCGGGCAGTGCGGATCGTCGCTTCGATGTCGCGAATGCCAGCGTCCTGATCGAACTTGCCCATCAGCCCGAGCGCCTGGTTCATCTGATCGGGCACGTCGGGATCGAGCTGGACACCGGGGGCGATCGGCCAGAACAGGTCGGGCGCTAGGGCGAGATAACCATCCTGCGCCAGCCGATCGCACTTGCTGCGGATGCCGGCATTCACGCCGAAGATTTCCTGGATCACGATGACCGCAGCGCGCGGCGTGTCATGGGGCTCGGCGACATACACATCGAAGCTGCCGCGTTCGTCGAGTGTCTCGATCTGGATAGTCGTGCTCATAAGGGGTCCTCTCGCGCCGGTGTTCGGCCTGGGCTATGCAGTGCGGCCTAGGCCTGCTCAAGGGGGATGCACGATGAAGGTGACGGTGGATATCGATTTGACCCCGGAAGAGGCGCGGCGCGCGATGGGGCTGCCGGATCTGACACCGCTGCACGATCGCTACGTCGACTCGCTGCTGGAGGCGATGAGTGGCCAAGTGCGGCCCGAGTTGCTGGAAAACATGATGAAGAACTGGGCGCCGATGAGCGAGGCCGGGTTTTCCATGTGGCGTCAGATGTTCGAGCAGGCGACCAAGACGGGCACCACGTCGGGCAGCTGATGGATACGATCTTCGCCCTGTCGAGCGGGTCGCCCCCGGCGGGCATCGGCGTGATCCGGGTGAGCGGGCCAAGCGCGTTCGCCGCCACGCAGCGACTGGCGAGCATGCTGCCGCCGCCGCGAGAGGCACGGATGCGGGCATTGCGGGATAGTGACGGCGCTCTGCTCGACCGTGCATTGGTGTTGCTGTTCCCCGGCCCCGCGACCGCGACCGGCGAGGATCTTGCCGAACTGCATTGTCATGGTGGTCGGGCGGTTATTGCGGCTGTGTTGGCCGCACTTTCTAAACAACAGGGTTTGCGACCGGCAACGGCGGGTGAGTTCACCCGTCGTGCGCTGACCCACGGCCGCATCGATCTGGCAGAGGCGGCGGGACTCGCCGATCTGCTGTCCGCGGATACCGAGCGGCAGCGGGTCGCCGCATTGGTATCGGCCGAAGGGCTGGTCAGCCGGCGGGTGCGGGGCTGGCTCGACCGGCTGTCGATCTTGGCGGCGCTGACGGAGGCGCAGCTCGACTTCGCCGATGAAGACGATGTCGGTGACGATAAGGCCGCCATGGCGGATGTGGTGACGGGCAAGGCCGAACTGATCGCGGACTTGCGGATCGTGCTCGATGCCCCACCGGTCGAGCGGCTGCGCGATGGTGTGCGCGTCGTCCTCGCGGGGCCGCCGAACAGCGGCAAGTCGACGCTGATCAATCTGCTCAGCCAACGTGATCTGGCGATCGTTTCGCCGATTGCCGGAACGACGCGTGATCGGATCGAGGCGACGGTAACGCGCGACGGCGTGGTGTACGTCATCACGGATACCGCGGGTCTGACGGCGAGCGATGACCCGATCGAGCGGATCGGCGTCGATCTGGCCGAGCGTGCGGTGGCTTCGGCGGATGTCCTTCTTTGGCTGGGTGATGGCAGACCGCCGCGTGAGGACGCGCTGTGGTTGCATGCGCGGAGCGATGCGCCGGGGAGGGAGGCGTTACCCTCAGGACCCGTGGCGGCCGTGGCGCAGAGCGACGACGCGAGCGTCCAGCGCCTGTGGTGCATGATTGCCGAGCGTGCCGAACGGCTGATGCCCCGCAGTGACGCGATTGCGCTTCGTCAGAGCGAGCGGGTCGCATGTGAGGAGGCGCTCCAGATGCTGATTGCGGACGCGACCGATCCGCTGATCGTCGCGGAGCAGCTACGCTTGGCCGCTCGCTCGCTCGGTACGATCCTTGGCATCGATACGACGGAGGCTATGCTGGACTCGCTGTTCGGCCAGTTCTGCATCGGCAAGTGATGTTCCACGTGGAACAATAACCTCGGCCTTTGACCTTCCACCGGCATTGGAATAGGCGAGCGGCATGTATGACGTGATCGTCGTTGGCGGTGGCCATGCCGGCACCGAAGCCGCCGCAGCCGCCGCGCGACGCGGTGCGAAAACCATTTTGATCAGCCACGACCGCCGGCACATCGGCGCGATGTCGTGCAATCCCGCGATCGGTGGCCTCGGCAAGGGGCACATCGTTCGTGAAGTCGATGCGTTCGATGGCTTGATAGCCCGAGCCGCGGATGCGGCCGCGATCCACTATCGCATGCTCAACCGCAGCAAGGGGTCGGCCGTTCAGGGTCCACGCATACAGGCGGACCGACGGCTGTACGCCGCGGCAATCCAGCGCATGTTGGGTGCGCTGCCCACGCTGGTCATCGCCGAGGGCGACGTCGAGGCGCTCAGTATGGATGGCGGACGTGCCGATGGTGTCGTGCTCGCCGATGGCAGCATGATCCCCGGACGGACGGTGGTGCTGGCGACGGGCACGTTTCTTGGCGGCCGAATGTTTCGTGGCGATGAGCGGCATGAGGGCGGACGCATCGGCGAACGGCCTGCACGCAAGCTCGCGGAGCAACTGCGCACGCTTGGTTTGCCGTTGGAGCGGTTGAAGACCGGAACGCCGCCAAGGCTCGATGGGCGAACGATCGATTGGGCGCGGCTGGAAGAGCAGCCTTCTGACACCGACCCCTGGACGATGTCCCCGCTGACTCGCAGACGGTTGCTGCCGCAGATTGCCTGTGCGGTGACGCGCACGAACTCGGCCACTCACGATATGATCCGCGCTTCGCTCGATCGATCGCCGCTCTTCGGTGGTGCCATTGCGGGGCAGGGGCCGCGTTACTGTCCCTCGATCGAGGACAAGGTCCATCGCTTCGCTGATCGGGACGGGCACCAGATATTCCTTGAGCCCGAGGGCCTGGACGATACGACGGTTTACCCGAACGGCCTGTCGACCTCCTTGCCTGCGGATGTGCAGGAGGAGATGATCCGGAGCATCGCGGGACTCGAGCGTGCGGTAATCACAATGCCCGGCTATGCCGTCGAATATGACTACCTCGACCCGCGTGCGCTTCAGGCCACATTGGCGCTGGATGTCATTCCAGGCGTCTATTGTGCAGGACAGCTGAACGGGACGACCGGCTATGAGGAGGCTGCGGGGCAGGGGTTGGTCGCGGGGCTGAACGCCGCGGCGGCGGCGTGCAACCTTGCGCCCTGCGTTCTTGACCGGGCATCCAGTTACACCGGAGTGATGATCGACGACCTTGTTCTACAAGGCGTGACAGAGCCTTATAGAATGCTGACGGCGCGGGCGGAGTACCGCTTGTCCCTCCGTGCCGACAATGCCGAAACGCGGCTTGCCCCCGTCGCCGCGGCCTTGGGATGTTTGAGCGGCGAACGTCAGGCGCATCAGGCGCAGCGTGCGGCGGAACGAGAGGCGGTAAGGGAGGCGCTGTCGGCAACGGTCACGGCTTCGGCTATGACGGCATCGGGTGTACGCGTAACGCAGGACGGTAGTCGTCGAACCATCCATGATTGGCTGCGCATGACCGAAGTCGATGTCGATGTGGTGGCCCCGGGCCTGCGGGATGTCGCATCCGCCGCGGTGCTCGACGAAGCCGTCGAGGATGCGCGTTACGCCCCTTATATCGAACGTCAGGCGGAGGAGGTTGCGCGGATGCGTCGCGAGGAGGCGGTGGGATTGCCGACCGACCTTGACTATGCGTCCGTGGCAGGTCTCTCCAACGAGATGATCGACCGCCTCTCCCGCGCGCGACCGCCCTCGCTTGGAGCGGCGGCACGGGTGCGTGGGGTGACGCCTGCGGCCCTGTCGGCGGTTTATCTCCACGCTCAGCGGCATGTGCCAGCATGACCGAAGACGAAGCGAGGACTTGGTTCACCGCGAACTTTGGTGAGCAGAAAACCAAGCGGGTGGGCTGGTTCCTAGACATGGTACGGGAGGAGAACAGTCGTCAAAACCTGATCTCGCCGTCGACGCTGGACGCTCTGTGGACCCGCCATGCGGTCGATTCGGCGCAGTTATTGTTCCACGTGGAACACTGCACGGGGGCGTGGCTGGACATTGGAACGGGCGGCGGTTTTCCCGGCATGATCATCGCGATGCTGTCCGAAAGGTCAGTCACGATGGTCGAGCCGCGGAAGAAGCGCGCGGCGTTCCTTGCGGATTGTGTAACCACGCTTGGATTGGATCAGGCGCGAGTGGAGGCGTGCAAGGTCGAGGCAATCCGAGCTAGTTTCGCCATTATATCGGCTCGGGCAGTGGCGTCCGTCGAAAAGCTTTTGCAAGCTGCGGAGCATTGCGCCACACCGAACACGTGCTGGATTCTGCCACGAGGGCAAGTCGGAGCTGATGAATTGGCGGCATTGCGCCGCAACACTCGAAAAATGTTTCACGTGGAACATAGTTTGACTGATCCTCGATCTTCGATCCTGATCGTCGACCGCCAAAAAGGACGCGCGTGATGACGTGTATAGCCGTGGCCAATCAGAAGGGTGGTGTGGGGAAAACCACCAGCGCGATCAATCTTGCCACGGCGCTATCCGCGACCGGCAAGCGTGTGCTGCTGATCGATCTTGACCCCCAGGGCAACGCCTCGACCGGACTCGGCGTAGGGCACGCGCAGCGCGCCCGATCGAGCTATCACGTGTTGGTGGGTGAGGCTGAGATCACGGACGCGGTCATCACCACGCGTGTGCCGCGGCTCGATCTCGTCCCCGCTACCCAGGACTTGTCCGGCGCCGAAATCGAGTTAGTCGAGTTCGACCATCGTACCCATCGCCTCGATCAAGCGCTGGCGCGTGCGAAGGGTCGCTGGGACATCATCCTGATCGATTGTCCGCCTTCGCTGGGATTGCTCACGATCAACGCGATGGTCGCAGCAGACAAATTGCTCGTGCCGCTGCAATGCGAATTCTTCGCGCTTGAGGGCCTGTCGCAGTTGCTGACGACGGTGGAGCGCATCCGTGAACGGTTCAACCCGGGGCTGGCCATTCTGGGCGTGGCGCTGACTATGTACGATCGGCGCAATAGGCTGACGGATCAGGTTGCCGCCGACGTCCGCGCGGTTCTGGGTCGGGTGGTATTCGACACCGTCATACCGCGGAACGTTCGACTGTCGGAGGCGCCGAGCCACGGCCTGCCCGCGCTGATCTACGATCATCGCTGCTCAGGATCGCAGGCCTATATCGATCTGGCGCGCGAATTGATCGTACGGCTTCCCCAGGCGACGGCGGTGGCCGCATGAGCGATGCGGCGAAGCGCGGCCGGCCGGCGGGACTGGGCCGGGGGCTGAGTGCGTTGCTCGGCGAAATGGCAAGCGAAGCGCCGGTCGCGCCCGGTGCCAACGGCAATGTGCCAAGTGGCGTGCGCATGCTGCCGGTCAGTGCGCTGTCGCCGCATCCCGACCAGCCGCGGCGTCATTTCGACGATGCGCTGCTCGACGAGCTGGCGGCATCGATCGCGGCGCGTGGTCTCATCCAGCCGATCGTGGTCCGTCCGCACGGCCACGATTATCAGATCGTCGCAGGCGAACGCCGCTGGCGTGCGGCGCAGCGTGCCCGATTGCACGAGGTGCCCGTCGTCGTCCGTGACTTCGACGATGCGCAAACGCTCGAAATCGCGCTGATCGAGAATATCCAGCGTCAGGATCTGAACGCGATCGAAGAGGCGCAGGCTTATCAGCGCTTGGCGGGTGAGTTCGGCCACACGCAGGAGGCGCTGGCGAAAATCGTCCACAAGTCGCGCAGTCACGTCGCTAACCTATTGCGATTGCTAGAACTTCCGCCGGTCGTTCAGGATCGGGTGATGGATGGATCGCTGTCGATGGGCCATGCCCGTGCGCTGCTCGGTTCTCCCGAAATCGAGTCATTGGCCGAGCAGGTCGTCGCGCGCGGCCTGTCGGTCCGGGAGACAGAAAAGCTCACGAAAGGCGCCAAGCCGGAGCGGACCGGTGACCGGCGTGAGCGGACACCTGCTCCGGCGCCGGATGCCGATATCGCTGCGCTGGAGCGTCAGTTGTCGGACCTACTGGGTCTGAACGTGCGGGTGGCCCATACGGAAAAAGGCGGCACGCTGACGCTGACCTATTCGACGCTCGATCAGCTCGACATGGTTTGCCAGCGACTGACCGGCGATACGATCTAAACCGGAGTGCTCGCCGCCATATGCCTGCGCTGGGCCGTCGGCTCAGCCCCTCCGCTCGACGCCTCTGGTGAGTTCGGTCAGCGCGTGCTCCGCCAGCACACTACCCGCATTGGCGCTCGCCATCACGGCCCGTTCCGCCTGCCGTACCCGGCCCAGCGCGGCAGAGAGCATCGCGGCGTTCCAGCGGCGTAACGCCTGCGCGGTAACCTGTTCCTCGCGGAAGAAGATCCGGTGACGCTTGAAGACGGTGTCCTGAGTCGCGCCGGCTTCGATTTCGGCCTTCATCTCGGCCAGCGTCATCAGCTTGCGCGCGAGCAGGCGCAGCCAGGGAATGGGAGAGGTGCCTGCCTCGTTCAAGCGGGTCAGTTCCTCGCCTAGCACAGCGGTGCGGCCGGACACCACGGCATCCACCACCTGCGTCATCTCCGCCTCGCCAAGGTCGGCGCCGACTGCATCGAGCGCGGGCTCGTCCAGATCATGAGGACGGTCGGGCGCGGCATCCAGAAACAACGCCAGCTTCTCGATCTCGCGCGCCAGCACCGCGCGGTCACCGCCGCACGATCCGGCGAGGCGCGTCGTCGCACCGGGAGTCGGTCGCAGTCCGTGGTCGCGCGCCGTCATCGCCGCCAGACGTTCGAGATCCGCGGCGCTGGGTTCATAGGCCGCGAACGAGAGCGCACGACGGGATTCGATCGCCAGCTTGACGATCTTCGCCGTCGCCTTGACGGTGGGGGCGAGCGCGACGACCGGGTTGCCGGCATGGGCCGCATCCAGCAGCGCCGTAAACGCCTCGAGACAGTCTTCGCCGGCGGGCGACACGCGGATGTAGCGCGCACCGCCGAAGAGCGACAGCGATGCTGCTTCATCCGAAAGGCGCGCCGGGTCGGAGCGCAGGATCGCGCCGTCGAGGTCGATACGCTCGGCGTCGGCACCCATGGCCTTGCCCAGGATGTTGGCGAGTTCGGCTGTGGCCGAGCCATCGGGGCCGTGCAGCAGGTACAGCCGGATGTCGGGGGAGGGCCGTTCCAGCGCCGAGCGGATGTCGCGCGCGTTAGCCTTCACCGCGGGTCATCATTTGCCGGAGCGGCGCGCATAGACCGCCAGGCGGGCGACGATCTGGTCCGCGACGATGCCGGCAAGCCGCTCCAGCGCGGTGTTTTCCGCCGCGATCGTGGCATATTCCGACTGGACGACGTCGATGCCCGCGTCCGATCCGGCGGTGGCGTCGATCAGCACGCTGCCGTCGGCGAGGTTCACCAGCTGGTAACGCGCCCGCAGCGTGCGCCGTTCGCGGGTGACGCTGTCATCGCGACGCACGCCGAACCCGGCGATCTTGTCGTCCAGTCTGACGTCGAGCCGGTATTGCGGACTGCCCGAGGCGGCGAGCCGATCACGCAAAGCGTTGCTCATCAACCAGCCCGACTTGCCTTCGATCGGCGCGACTTCGACATTGGCGAGCGTCTGCGCGACGGCACCGCCCGAACCACCCGCGTATAGCGGATGCAGGCCGCAGCCGGCCAACGCCAGCGCCAGCGGCGCGAGCAGGATGAGCCGCGTCATGCGACGATATTCACGAGGCGTCCGGGCACGACGATCACCTTCTTGGGGGGCTTGCCGTCCAGGATGCGGACGATCTTGTCTGAGGCGAGGGCCATGGATTCCAACGCATCCCGCGACATGTCCTTGGCCACGGTCACCGTATCGCGCAGCTTGCCGTTGACCTGTACGGCGATCGTCACCTCGTCCTCGACGAGCAGCTTCGGATCGACTTCGGGCCAGGCAGCGTCGGCGATCAGGCCGTCGAAACCTTTGGCGGCCCATGCTTCCTCGGCGACGTGAGGGACCATCGGCGAGACGAGCAGCATCAGCGTGTGGACGGCGTTATTGCGCGAAGGGCTTGGTGCGGCACGCTCGATCGCGGTGCACAGTTCGTAGATCTTGGCGACGGCCTTGTTGAAGGCGAGCGCCTCGATATCCTGTTCGATGCCGAGGATGGTCTGGTGCAGCTTGCGGTCGAGCGCCGGATCGCCGCCTTCGCCCGGTGCGGCGGTATCGCCGTCGAACAGCCGCCACAGTCGTTGGACGAAACGCCATGCGCCCTCGATGCCCGATTCGCTCCACGGCAGATCACGTTCGGGCGGGGAGTCGGACAGCATGAACCAGCGTGTCGCGTCGGCACCATATTGATCGACGATCGGTTCGGGATCGACGGTGTTCTTCTTAGACTTCGACATCTTCTCGACGCGGCCGATGGTGACGGGCGCGCCCGTCGCCACCTCGACGCCATCACGGACTTCTTCGGGGCCCAGCCAGCGATTGTCGGAGGATTTGTACGTTTCGTGCGTCACCATGCCTTGCGTGAACAGGCCGGTGAACGGTTCGGTCACGTCGAGCTGACCCATGTGCTTCAATGCACGGGTCCAGAAGCGTGCATAGAGCAGGTGCAGAATGGCATGCTCGACGCCGCCGATATACTGGCCGACCGGCAACCAGCTTTCGGCAACGGCGCGGTCGAACGGCTTGTCGTCGGGCTGGCTGGCGAAACGAATGAAATACCAGGATGAATCCGCGAAGGTGTCGAGCGTGTCGGTTTCCCGCGTCGCCGGCTTGCCGCAGGCGGGGCATGCGACATGCTTCCACGTCGGATGCCGATCGAGCGGGTTGCCGGGAATGGCGAACGACACGTCCTCCGGCAATACGACGGGCAATTGGTCCTTGGGCAGCGGTACGACGCCGCAATCGCCGCAATGGACGATGGGGATCGGCGTCCCCCAGTAACGCTGCCGGCTGACGCCCCAGTCGCGCAGGCGATAGACGGTCGAGCCCTTGCCCCATCCGCCGGCTTCGGCCCGGTTGATGACCGCGCGCTTGGCGTCTTCGACATCCAGGCCATTGAGGAAGTGCGAATTTACTAGCGCGCCGGGGCCGGTATAGGCCTCTGTGCCCTCGAATACCGGGCCGGTTTCGTCTCCGTCGGAGACGACGCGCTGTACGTGGAGATCGTATTTCCGCGCGAAGTCGAGGTCGCGCTGGTCGTGCGCCGGCACGCCCATGACGGCGCCGGTGCCATAGTCCATGAGCACGAAGTTCGCGATATAGACCGGCAATGGCCGCGCCGGATCGAACGGGTGTGTGGCCGTGAGGCCGGTGTCGAAGCCGAGCTTTTCCTGCGTGTCGAGCTCGGCCGCGGTGGTGCCGCCCTGTTTGCACCGTTCGATGAACGCGGCGACCTCGGGTCGATCCGCCTGCGCCTGCGCGATCGGATGATCGGCGGCGACGGCGACGAAGCTGGCGCCGAATATCGTGTCGGGGCGGGTGGAGAACACTTCGACCCGGCCGCCGTCCGACACGTCGAAGCCGAAGGTCAGCCCCTGGCTCTTGCCGATCCAGTTTTCCTGCATCAGCTTGACCTTG
>CAYQPM010000076.1:0-10558 GCA_964419295.1 uncultured Stakelama sp.
ACGGTCGATTTCAGCAACACGCTGATCATCCTGACGTCGAACCTCGGTTCGCAATATCTCGCCAATCTGGAGGAGGGGCAGGACGTCGAGAGCGTCGAGCCGCAGGTGATGGAGATCGTGCGCGGTCACTTCCGCCCGGAATTCCTCAACCGGCTGGACGAGGTGATCCTGTTCCACCGGCTGGGCGCGGGGCACATGGCGCCGATCGTCGATATCCAGGTCGCGCGCGTCGGCAAGCTGCTCGCCGACCGCAAGATCGCGCTCGACCTCACCGAGGCCGCGCGGGCGTGGCTCGGGCGGGTCGGCTACGATCCCGTCTATGGCGCCCGGCCGCTGAAGCGCGCGGTGCAGCGCTATCTGCAAGATCCGCTGGCGGACCTGATCCTGCGCGGCGACGTGAAGGACGGCGCGACGGTGAGGGTGGACGAGGGCGATGGGAAGCTGGCGCTTCAGGTGGAGTGAATCAGCTCCTGATAATGTTCGATGAAGGGGCGTAGATGTGTTGCGTAAGGCTCGCTGCGACCGACTGCCCGCGTGTTAATCGGCGACCTGACCTGACTCACGCTGGCAGTCGTAACCAGTCGGCTGTTCACCTCCGGTGCAAGCGTCGCCGCTTCCATGGGAAGTTTGGCGTGCTGGATAATATCAGGGATGTGCTCATCTTTGGACGAGACGAGGTGTTCATAGTCAATGACACGCAGGCGGTTACCGAGCACATCTTGCCAATGATTGAGGAGGTGTTCCTCCAGAACCATATGTTCGGCTATGCTCGTCAACGACCAGCTCCAGGGTAGCCCGACGAGGAAGTAGGTGCTGAAGCACGACCATGCGTTATCAATCGGATCGCGCCGCATCCACAAGATCGGTGCGTCCGGCATGATCGCGGCGAGTAAGCCAAGGTAACGGCTCGCTTCTAAGGTCTTGTCAACGATCCTACCCTGATTGCCGAAGCGCTGTGCGAGAAGATGCAGATAGCTTTTACTTGCCTCATCAGGCTCGTGATTGCGAGACCAAGCGTCATAATCGGCAAAGCTGGTTCCCCCGATTTCGTTTGCTACAATGCTGAAGCATCCGACTTCGTCGCCATCGCTGACGGCACTGTGACTGGTGAGAATCTGCTCGACCAACGTCGAGCCGGATCGCGGAAGCCCGGTAACCAGGATAAGACGATCCGAACCGATCGTGAGCTTAGCACCGATCGTATCGATACGTTTCCTTGTCCAGCCGGCTTTCGCAGCGGCGGCGCTTTTACGATCCCAACCTGCATCGTATGGACGCTGCCTGGCGATGATCGCAGCACCTTCTGCGAACGCCGAAAAGGCCGCATCGGTATCACCCAGATCGTCATGCATCTTGCCCAATGCGTATAGATAACTGCCGCGATCGGCCTGTGACGCGAATCGCATCGGGCCCGCTGCCTTGTGTATCAACGCAGCAATCTCGTCGTCGGCGCGTAATGATCCCAGCATCGCGAGGGTTTGAAGTATCTGTCCGCTATTGGGTTGGGCTGCCCATGCGTCGAGAAGCGCTGAACGCGCGACGGTCCGCTGCCCCAAGTTGAGTGCGATTGTGCCGCGTAGGTAGGCATTGCTCACCACGTCGGGCTGACGGCGGTCGATGCCCTCTATGATCGATATAGCTTCTTTTGCGCGACCGCAGCGCACGTAGGTCACCGCCCGATCGAATTGAGCGGCAGCACTACCATCGATTTGGGCGAACCGGTCGATCGCACGGCAGGCCAGATCGAGTTCCCCGAAATCGAGCAGTGGACGCGATAGCGATTTCCAGGCGCTGGTAAGCGGCGCGCCCATATCGATCAGCTGCGTAACGACCCGCGCCAATCCACGGCGATCGCCGCTCGCGAGTAGCTGTGGAACCTGAGCCACCAAGGCTTGCGTCGTCGTCATAACGCATTGCTTAGGCTGCCAAACGGCAGACTGGCAACCGGACCGGCATCAGATTGTCAGGTATCTTCGTGCCTGTAGCGGCTGCAAAACGCCCGGCGCTAAAGACAAAAAAAAGGCGGGTCATCCAGACCCGCCTGAGTTTTGAAGTTGTATCGTTTAGAAGTTGATGTCGACCCCAATGCGAACGAACCGCGGCGCTTGATAGCTGGTCACGAGGCCGTAGTTGGGATTGGGCGACACAGCAATCGGTAGGCCGGTCGTCGGGCTGAGCACTTGGCTACCTACAAGGTCACCGATCTCGTTACGCTTGAGAACCGCTTGCGAGTTTAGCAGGTTGAAGACGTCTGCACGGAGCGTCACGACCTGATCACCAAAGTGGACGTTATAACGGAAGGACGTGTTGATGGTTTCGTACCAATCGCTCTTCTGCGCCGTGCCACGCGGACTAAGCACGAGATTGCAGTAGTGCGATGCCGCATCGTAGCCATTCGCGAAGTCGTCTACCGGGTTATAACCGAAGCAGCTCAGCGGACGCTGCGAATACACCTGGGTGTTCGTGCCGATCGTGAAATCGTCGGTCAAATTGATGCTGCCGTAGAGCTTGAACTCATGGCGGCGATCGTTGGGAAGATAGCCATACGCCCCCGCCACGAAGCCCGGCTGGTCGAAATCCTGCGTGATGCCGGTGTCGGACTGACCGAAGTCGGACTGCACGCCTCCTTCGATGTTACCCTTGCTCTTCGACCACGTGTAGCTACCGCCGAACGAATACACGCCGTTGGAAGCACGATCGAAGCTGAAGGTCACACCATCATAAGTCCGCTTTGCCGGGCCATAGCCGAGCGCTGCGGCTGTCAAGGTGACAGTCTTGTTGTTGATGTCATACCCGTTGGCCAGCAGGTTAACCGTAATGTCCTTACCCGGATTGTTAATCACGTACTGGTGGAAGCCCGAGAAGATCGCGTTGCAGGTCGTGGCGGCACCAGTCGCCGTGCTGTGCGGTACGATCTTATTTGCTGCACAATACGCGTTAACTGCGGCGTCAATAGCCGAGTCTTCCGACGTACGGTCCAGCTTGCGATGGATATAGTTGAGACCAACTGTCCACAGTCCGAACTTCTGCTGATAGCCGACGTTGAACTCGCTTTCCTTGGTCGCCTTCAGATTGGAGGAAATGGCTTGCGTCGTATTGATGTCCGAACCGTCGCCGGTCACGTTACAATTCGTAGTTGGCTTGCCCGGCACCAGAGCGATGGGGCACGTTCCGTTGGCATAGCTGGTCGAAATGTTACCAAGGATCGGCAGCCCCTTGGAGTCTGTGCCCAGGTACTGATAACGCTGACGAAGATAGTAAGACGGTGCGCCCTGACGGAACCCCGTGTTGCTCGCAATCGGCAGATAATACCACGAGTACGAGCCGTAGAGTTTGCCCGACTTGTCGCCGAAGAGCTGATATTCGGCGCTGATGCGCGGCGCATAGTTCTTGTTGAGAATTGCGATAGGCGCGCCGCTGGGCTTGTCCACACGGAAATCGTCACGTCGTGCGCCAAGCGTCAAGGTCAGACGATCGGTGGGCTTCCACTCGTCCTGGATGTAATAAGCCTTGTTCTTCGCACCGAACGTGCCGCCGGTGTTGAAGTAGTTCACTTCAACAAGGCCGCCCGGACGCAGAATATATGCGAGGCCGCCGTTACCCAGCACCGCATTGTAAGCCGCAGGAGTGATTGCTCCGTTGCTGAGTTCGTAAGCACCGCCATTCCGAACCGTGACGTGGTTCAGAGTGTTTGTTTCCTGATCGTACCCACCCCGGAAATGGTGAGACCCGATGAAATCAACCAGGATGTCCGCATCGGCGCGGAAAAATTTGCGCTCCGTGCTGTACGGAGCATCCGTACCCTGAAGCTGCTGAGCGTTCAGGAGACCTCCGTTTGCCACCCCGTTGACGACAGCGCCGGATGCGTTCTGGAAAAAGGGCAGATTGCCCGAACCGGCGATGCTGATCTGGTCGAAGCGGTCGCGCACGCGCCCGTAGGCCGCGGACACGGTGAGGAAGTCCGTCATGCGCCCGGTATACTTGCCGACGAAGTTCAAGCCGCCGCTGCTAAAACCGGTAACCGCGGTGGCCGTGTTGTATAGCGGGGCTCCAGATCCATAGGAGTAGGGCTGATCCGAGCGCTCTTGCGTCGCGCGCGTATCGTAGATCGTGAATTCCAGATGTTGGCTGTCGATCGGATATGCATCGACCTTCGCACCCCAGAAAGGATCATCGTCGCGGTAGGCGAACGACGTTCCTTGGCCGGTAACACCGGTTGCCAACGGGTTGTTCTGACGGCTTGTGGCACGCCGCATCTGGACCAAGCCATAGACGAACAGGCGATCCTTAATGATCGGACCACCCGCCTCAACATTGACGAGCAGCGAGTCCGACCGATTGTACGCCGTGTCGGTACTGTTCTGATATCGACTGCCGTTGACATTCACGCCGGTGAAGCTTTGGCGATTCCTCCCGATCGAGCGAAGAAAATTGGGCGCCCAATCCACGTGGACCGCTGCCATAAAGTCGTTGGAGCCCGCCTTGGTCACGGCGTTCACGATACCGCCCGTCGCGCGACCATATTCGGCCGGAAGGCCGCTCGTCTTCGTTTCGACGCTGCGATAGAAGTAGAACGGCACTGCCGAACTACCCAGACCGGTGTCGAAGTTGGTGGTGTTCAGACCATTCACGAAATAGGCATTTTCTGCCACCGACGAACCGCCAATCGACGGAAGGTTGCCGAACGCGGCGTCGCCTGCTGCAGTGCCAGGCGCCAACAGAATAATGGATGTCAGGTCGCGGTTCAGCGGCTTGTCGTTAATGAAGTCGGTCACATCAACGTTCAAACCGGTGGTCGCGCCACTAAACGAGGCGACGGCCCGCGATCCGGTGACGACGATGTCCTCGCCGCCCGTCGCGGCCAATTGCACGTTCAACTGCGCCGTTTGCGACGAAAGCAGGCGAACGTTGTCTGCCTTGTAACCCGCGCCTGCACTCGACTGAACCGACACATCGTAACCGCCGGGAGCCAAGCCGTTGACCAGGAATGTGCCTGAAGAGTTTGTCGTCGTGGATCGCGAGACGCCCTGCGCGCGTGACGTGATAACGACGGTTGCGCCGCCGACCGCGTTGCCAGCATCGTCCTTCACCGTACCGCCAATAGCGCCCGACGTATAATCCTGCGCCGCTGCAGGTGCGGCAAAACCAACTGCGCTAACGCCAGCACCGAACAGTGCCAGCGCCTGAAGCGCCGTCCCCGCACGCAATGACTTGCGCGCAGAATGGAGTGTCTTGATCATGTGTTTCCCTCGCTTGTCCCGACATTCGCCGGCCCGCTGTGACGGTGCCATGCCGGGCGTTGCCAAGCCCCCCTAAGCCGCGACGCGACCCCCAAGAGACATGCCATGAGAAATGCAGGTCACTAAAACTGCTGTAAAGTGATCATTGGGGTCGGGTTTCGCGATTAACCGGCAATGTATCAAAAATGACACATGGCCATGCCATTGGTGTACGAAAATTGTGCCCCGCAGCGGAAATGGCGCAAAATGATGCAGATGAGGCTAGGGCAGCGTCCGCTCTTGCATCGCCCCAGCCACCACCAACGGATCCAGCCGTGCGTCGTGCCAGCGCAGGCTCCAGTGCAGGTGCGGTCCCGTGGCGCGGCCGGTGGCGCCGACTGCGCCGATCACCTGACCCTGACGGACGTGGTCGCCCGTCTTCACGTCGATGCGCGACAGGTGGAGGAAGGCGCTATTGAGCCCCTGCCCGTGGTCGATCATCAACAAATTGCCTTCGAGCGTGAAGGGATGGTCGGCGGCGAGGATCACCACGCCGTCGGCGGGCGCGACGACCGTGGCGCCGGTGGGCCTGGCGATGTCGATGCCCGAATGATAGCTGCCGGGTTCGCCGCGGTAGATGCGCTGGGCGCCGAACAGGCCGGAGATGCGGCCGATCGCGGGCCAGCGGAACGGCTGGCGCCAGCCCTGCGCGTCGCTGGAAAGCGCGCGAGCGGCAGCGATGCGCGCGAGTTCGGGCGGGCGCAGTGCGGCCATGACCGGATCGGGTGCCGGGAATTTGGGCAGCGTGTTCAGCCGCTCGATCCGCCAGGCCCGGGGTGCGATCGCGAGCGTCTGCCTCACGTGGCGGCCGTCGGCGAGGGTCGCGTCCAGCACGGCCTGCGCCCCGGCATCGCGGTCGAACCCGGCGAGGAAGCTGCCGTCCTCCACCGTCAGCGGCGCGCCGTCGAGGGTCAGCGCGACCGTGCCGGTCGGCACGGTGCCGAGGATGAGGCCGCCCTGCGTCGCCGTCCCGGGCCAGCGGAACGTCGCCGAGGGGATGGCGGTCGGGAGCTGCCCGGCGGACGCGCCGCCGCCGATGCAGACGGCGAGCAGCGCCAGCGCGGCCCGGACCGTCATTTGGGGCTGAGCGCCTCGCTGGCGAGGTGTGCGCTGGCGAAGGCTTCCTGGCGGGCGACGCTCCAATAGCGCAGCAGTTCGATCGGGATGCGCGCGCCGCTGACGCCGCAGACGACATGATCGCCGGGGCTCAGCACGCGAAAGCCATTCGCCATATAGTGGAGCCGCGCGGGGCGATCGGAATTCGAAACGAGCATGGGTCTGGTCCGTGTCAGAGCAGCGTCGGCTGGTCGGCTTTGGGAGGGACATAGGTCCGGCCGGCCTTGCGCTCAACCTTGGCGGGCGCAGCGACCGGGGCGGTGCCGTCGTCGACGATCGCATCGACGCTGCCGTCGCGGAAGCGCAGCGTCACCGCACCGGCGTCGCGCACCGCCGCGGCCGAGGCCAGCGTCGCGCCGCTCCGCGCGGTCACGCGGGCATAGCCGCGGTCGAGCACCGCATCCGGGTTGAGCGACTGGACCAGCCGCCAGGTGGCGTCGAGCCGCTGGCGCGCGCCGTCGAGCTGACGCTGCAACGCGGCCGGGCGCAGGGCGCCGCCCGACCGGTCAAGCTGACCGCGGGCGAGCGTCACGCGCCGCTCCAGCCCGCGATCGAGCCGCTGACCGGCATCGTCGGCGCGCTGGCGCTGCGGCCCGAGCAGCGCGTCGCGCCGGGGCAGCAGGCGGGCGAGGCCGGTCAGCCGTTCGCGCCCCCGCTCCAGATAACGGTGCGCACAGCGCTGGGTGCGCAACCCGTGGCTCTGGATGGTATGGCGCAGATCCGCGAGCACCGGCACCGCCAGCTCCGCCGCCGCCGTAGGGGTCGGGGCACGCAGGTCGGCGGCGAAATCGCAGAGCGTCGTATCCGTTTCATGGCCGACCGCCGAGATGATCGGGATGGTGCATCCGGCGACGGCGCGAACGACGACCTCTTCGTTGAACGCCCACAAATCCTCGATCGACCCACCGCCGCGGGCGACGATGACGAGATCGGGGCGCGGCACCGGCCCGTCCGCGGGCATTGCGTCGAAGCCGCGGATGGCAGCGGCGACCTCCTCGGCAGCGCCCTGCCCCTGCACCTTCACCGGCCAGACCAGCACATGACTGGGACAGCGATCCTCCAGCCGGTGCAGGATGTCGCGGATCACCGCGCCGGTGGGCGAGGTGACGACGCCGATCGTCCGCGGCAGGTATGGCAGGCGTTGCTTGCGCGCACCGTCGAACAGGCCCTCGCCCGCCAGCTTCGCCTTCAGCTTTTCGAATAGGGCCATCAGCGCGCCGGCCCCGGCGAGCTCCATCCGTTCGATCACGATCTGGTATTTCGAGCGCCCGGGATAGGTGGTGAGCTTTCCGGTGGCGATCACCTCGATCCCATCCTGCGCCGCGAAGGCCAGTGCGTTCGCCTGCCCCTTCCACATCACGCCGTCGATCACGGCGGCATCGTCCTTCAGCGCCAGATAGACGTGACCCGATGTCGCGCGCTTGTAGCCAGATATTTCGCCGCGCAGGCGGACGTGGCCGAATTCCCCCTCGACCATCCGCTTCAGCTTGAAGCTCAACTCGCCGACCGACAATGCGAGCGCGTTGTCGCCGGGGCGCTCCTCGGCTAGCAGCCGGGCATCATCGGTGTCGGATAGGAATTCGGGCATGAACGTCCTGCTGCTGGGCTCAGGCGGTCGCGAGCACGCACTCGCTTGGAAACTGGCGCAATCGGCCGTCCTCGATACGCTGTATGCCGCGCCAGGCAACCCCGGCATCGCGCACCATGCGACGCTCGTCGCGCTGGATGCGACGGATCACGCCGCCTTGGCCGATTTCGTGCGCCGTCAGGACGTTGGCCTGGTGGTGATCGGCCCGGAGGCGCCGCTGGTCGATGGCCTTGCCGACACGCTGCGCGCGGCCGGCGTGCC
The DNA here is from genome assembly GCA_964419295.1 of uncultured Stakelama sp. Taxonomy (GTDB): domain Bacteria; phylum Pseudomonadota; class Alphaproteobacteria; order Sphingomonadales; family Sphingomonadaceae; genus Sphingomonas. The sequence continues at coordinate 8,245 of CAYQPM010000076.1, forward strand.
GGTGTTCGGGCCGGGCAAGGCGGCGGCGCAGCTGGAGGGGTCGAAGGGGTTCACCAAGGATCTGTGCCGGCGCCACGACATTCCGACCGCCGGCTATGTGCGCGTCGGCAGCCGTGCCGAGGCGGACGCGGCGATGGCCAGCACCTTCGGCTACCCGGTGGTCATCAAGGCGGACGGCCTCGCCGCGGGCAAGGGCGTGGTGATCGCGACCGGCGAGGCGGAGGCGGCGGCGGCGTTCGACGCGATGTTCGCGGAAGGCGACGCCGCGGTGGTGCTGGAAGAGTTCCTGGACGGTGAGGAGGCCAGCCTGTTCGTGCTGACCGACGGCGTTTCGCTGATGCCGTTCGGCAGCGCGCAGGATCACAAGCGCGTCGGCGAGGGCGACACCGGGCCGAATACCGGCGGCATGGGCGCCTATAGCCCCGCCCCCGTCCTGACCGCCGCGCTGGAGCGACGCGCCATCGACGAGATCGTCGCGCCGACGGTGCGGGCGATGGCGGCGGAAGGCATGCCGTTCAGCGGGGTGCTGTATGCGGGGCTGATGCTGACGGCGACCGGGCCGAAGCTGATCGAATATAACGCGCGGTTCGGCGATCCCGAGACGCAGGTGCTGATGCTGCGTTTCCAGGGCGATCTGGTCGAGACGATGCTGGCGGTGGCGAACGGGCGACTGGGCGAACGGCCCGCCGCGCGATTCGCGGACGACGTGGCGATGACCGTCGTGGTCGCCGCGCACGGCTATCCCGGCGTGCCGAAGTCCGGCGGTACGATCCGCGGGATCGATGCGGCCGAAGCGGGCGGCGCGACCGTGTTCCAGGCCGGCACGCGGCTGGTGGAGGAAAGGCTGGTCGCGGCCGGCGGGCGGGTGCTGACGGTGACCGCGACGGGCGTGGACATCACCGCAGCGCGCGATGCCGCCTATCGCGGCGTGGATGCGATCGACTTCGCCGACGGATTTTGCCGTCGCGACATCGGGTGGCGGGAACTGGCGCGCTGACCGCGTGCACGGGGAAGGCTTCGCACCTCCCCGGCGGGATCACACCTCCTTGCGGAGCGGCCTTGCCAGCAAGGCACCGATCACGTCGGCGACCGGCGCGCCGTCCAGCAAGCGGCAGACGGCGGTGGTGACGGGCATGTCGACACCCGCCTCCGCCGCGGCTTCGCGCAGGACCGGCGCCGTGAACGCCCCTTCGGCGACGGTGCGGCGGTCGGCGAGCAGGTCGGCAGCGGCCTTGCCCTGCCCCAGCCCCAGCCCCAGCGAGAAGTTGCGGCTGCTGGTCGAGCTGCACGTCAGCACCAGATCGCCGAGGCCCGACAGGCCCGCCAGCGTTTCCGCCCGCGCACCCCGGGCGAGCCCGAAGCGCGTCATTTCGGCGAAGCCGCGCGCGATCAGGGCGGCACGGGCATTCTGGCCGAGGCCGGCGCCGTCGACGACGCCGCAAGCGATGGCGAGCACGTTCTTGACCGCGCCGCCGATCTCGGCCCCGACGACGTCGTTGCTGGCATAGGGGCGGAAATGCGGGGCGGCGAGCCGTTCCGACAGCGCCGCGCCCAGCGCTTCGTCGGCAACCGCGAGCGTCACCGCCGTGGGCAGGCCGGCGGCGACTTCATGCGCGAAGGTGGGGCCGGACAGGACCGCGACGGGTGCCTGGCCGTGGACCTGTCGGGCGACTTCGCCGACCAGCAGCCGCGTTCCCGCCTCGATCCCCTTGGCGCAGAGGATCAGCGGCCGGTCTCCGACGTCGAGGCCGGACAGGACGGCACGGACATGCTGGGCCGGCGCCACGACGAGCAGGGCATCGCTATCGTCGAGATCGGCGAGGTTCGCGGTGGCCCGGATCGTCGGCGACAGGGGCACCCCCGCCAGGAACAGCCGGTTTTCATGCGCGGTGTTGATGCCCTCGACCACCTCGGGCTCGCGCGCCCACAAGGTGACGGGGCGGTCGCGATAGGCCGCGACCTGCGCCAGCGCCGTCCCCCAGGCGCCCCCGCCGATGACGCCGATCTTCATGGCTTTCCGCTCCCCTGTCGCACGATCATGCCTTCACGCCCGCACCGCGCACCGCCTCGGCATGCGGATCGAGCGGCCAGCGGGCACGCGCGGGCGTGTCGAGCGGGTCGGTGAGGCCCGCCGCGAAGCGCTCGGCCCCCGCCCAGGCGATCATCGCGGCATTGTCGGTGCACAGCCAGAGCGGCGGCGCGACGAATCGCAGGTCGTGCGCGGTGGCAAGGTCCTGCAACGCGGCGCGCACCGCGGTGTTGGCGGCGACGCCGCCCGCGACGACCAGCGCCGTCGCCTCGATCCCGGCGATCC
>CAYQPM010000077.1:0-10494 GCA_964419295.1 uncultured Stakelama sp.
TGATGATCTGCGCGACCTGATCGCGGCCGTATTTCTCCTGGACGTAGCGGATCACTTCGCCCCGGCGGGTTTCGCAGAAATCGATGTCGAAGTCGGGCATCGACACGCGTTCCGGGTTGAGGAAGCGTTCGAACAACAGGCCGAGCTTGATCGGATCGAGATCGGTAATGGTCAGCGCCCAGGCGACGACCGAGCCCGCACCGGAACCACGGCCCGGCCCCACCGGGATGTCGTGATCCTTCGCCCATTTGATGAAGTCCGCGACGATCAGGAAATAGCCTGGGAAGCCCATCTGGACGATGACGTCGACTTCGAACGCGAGCCGCTTGCGATAGACGTCGCGCCAGTCGGGATCGTCGGCGGGCTGCGTGCCGAGCTGTTCGATGCGGTCTAGCCGCGCCTCGAGCCCCGCAGCGGCATCGTCGCGCAGCATCTGCGCCTCGCCGGCCAGATCGCCCGCCAGCGTCGGCAGGATCGGCTTGCGATAGGGGGCCATGACCGCGCAGCGCTGCGCCACCACCATCGTGTTCTCGATCGCCTCGGGCAGATCGGCGAACAGCTGCTTCATCGTGTCGGCCGGCTTCAGCCAGGCATCCGGGCACGAGCGGACGCGATCCTCGCTTTCGACATAGGTCGAATGCGCGATGCACAGCATGGCGTCGTGCGCGTCGAGAAAGGCGCTGTCGGAGAAACAGCACGGGTTCGTCGCGACGAGCGGCAGGTCCCGCTCATAGGCGAGGTCGATCAGCGCCTGTTCCGCCGCCTCCTCCACCGCATCGCCGCGACGCGCGATCTCGACATACAGGCGATCGTCGAACAGCCCCTGCAGCCGATCGAGATACGCCAGCGCGCGCGACGGCTGGTCTTCGTGGAACAGGCGGGCGAGCGCGCCCTCGCCGCCCGCGGTCAGCGCGATGAGGCCATCGGTGCGGCCCTGCAAGACGCCGAAGTCTACATGGGCGGGCAGTTCGATCGGCCGCTCCAGATGCGCCAGGCTGACGAGCGCACACAGATTGTCGTAGCCGCGCATGTCCTGCGCGTAGAGCGCGATCCAGTCGAGCGTTGCGGCGACGCCGTCGGGCATGTCCGGACGCGCGACGCATAGCATCGTGCCGATCACCGGCTGCACACCCTCCTTCTTCGCCGCGTCCGAGAACGCCATGGCGGCATAGAGGCCGTTGCGGTCGGTCAGCCCGGCGGCGGGAAAGCGCATCGCCTTCGCCCGCGTGGCGATCGCCTTCGGTTCGATCGCACCGTCGAGCATGGTGTAGGATGAGAAGATGCGGAGGGGCACGAACCCGGAATGAGGCATGCCGGCTGCCTAACCTATCGACCGCGATTTGCACAGGTCGGGCAAGGAACCGGCGGTGGATAACTCCGTCGGCGCGCCGAACGGAGACCGGGGTGTCGCATCGTCTTAGGCGATGTCGCTTCGATCGCAACGGCGCTGCGCCGCAAGCCGGGCGAGCCCGCCGGGTCTAGCCCGTCGCGTGGATCCCGGCCTCCACGCCGGAATGGATCGAGAGGAGGCTAAAGCAGTGCCTCGATATCGGCGACGATCTGCTCGGGCTTGGTCGTCGGCGCATAACGGTGGACGACCCTGCCGTCGCGGCCGATCAGGAACTTGGTGAAGTTCCACTTGATCGCCTTCGACCCGAGCAGTCCGGGTGCCTCGCTCTTCAGGCGGGCGAACAGCGGATCGGCCCCTGCTCCATTGACATCGATCCGGGCGAATACGGGAAAGGTGACGTCATAGGTCAGCGAACAGAAGTTCGCGATCTCCGCCGCGTCGCCCGGTTCCTGTGCCCCGAACTGGTTGCACGGGAACGCCAGCACCTCGAACCCGCGATCGGCGAAGCGGCGGTGCAGCGCCTCCAGCCCTTCATATTGCGGCGTAAAGCCGCATTTCGACGCGGTGTTGACGATCAGCAGGACCTGCCCCGCATAGGCGTCCAGCGCCGCGGCGGAGCCATCGGCGGCGGTGACGACGAAATCGGTGATCGCGCTCATCCATGCCTCTCCAGCAGAAAGGCCAGATTCTGCCGGACGCCCGGCCACTCACGATCGAGGATCGAATATACGACTGTGTCGCGCAGTCGCCCTCCGGCCATCTGCTGGTGACCGCGCAGCACGCCGTCCCGCTTCGCGCCCAGCCGCTCGATCGCCGCCTGGCTGCGCTTGTTCAGCGCGTCGGTCCGGATCTGCACGCACTGGCAACCCATTCGGTCGAAGGCATGGCCGAGGAGGAGGAGCTTGGCCTCGGTATTCACACCGGTCCGCTGCACCGCCTTGGCATAAAATGTGCCGCCTACCTCCAGACGTCGATGCGCTGGGGCCATGCGCATGTAGCGCGTGGTGCCCACGACGTCGCCGTCCGGCATCACCACCGCGAACAGCAGCGCCCGCCCGAAATCGCGTTCGCGCGCGGCGGCCGCCCACCATTGCTCGGGCTGGCGCATCATCGAGACGTTGGCGTAGAAGGTGTTCCACAGATCGCCCGCGCGCGCCGCCTCGACGAGGGCGGGCAGATCGTCCTCGACCAGCGGACGGAGCGTGACGTGCTCGCCGACGAGGGTCGGCGCATCGCTCCACTCGCTCACGTCAGCACGCCCTCGTGCAGGCGGACGACGCGATCCATCTTCTGTGCGAGCCGCTCGTTGTGAGTCGCGATCAAGGCCGCCGATCCCTCTCCGCGCACCAGCCGCAGGAATTCGGCCAGCACGATGTCGGCGGTATGTTCGTCGAGATTGCCGGTCGGTTCGTCGGCCAGCACCAGCGCCGGCCGGTTGGCGAGCGCGCGCGCGACGGCGACGCGCTGCTGCTCGCCGCCCGACAGCTGGCTCGGCCGATGCGTCAGGCGGTGACCCAGACCGAGCGCGGTCAGCAACGCAGCCGCGCGGTCGTCGGCCGGCTTGCGCTCCGCGCCATGGACCAGCTGCGGCAGGACGACATTCTCGGTCGCGTTGAAATCGGGCAGCAGGTGGTGGAACTGGTACACGAAGCCGAGCCGGTCGCGGCGCATGATGGTGCGGCCATGCGCATCGAGCTTCGCCGCCTCTGCGCCGCCGATCCGGATCGAGCCCTGAAAGCCGCCCTCGAGCAGCCCCACCGCCTGCAGCAGCGTCGACTTGCCCGAGCCCGACGGGCCGACCAGCGCCACGATCTCGCCCGGCGCGACCGACAGGTCGACGCCGCGCAGCACGTGGATCGTCTCGCCGCCCTGCGTGAAGCTGCGGGTGAGGCCGGTGGTGCGGAGCACCGCGACATCGTCGTCGCGGGCCGGACCGCGGCGCAGCGTGCCGCCGGCGCCATCGTCGTTCGGGCTATTCATAACGCAGCACCTGCACGGGATCGGTACTCGCCGCCTTCCACGCGGGGTAGAGCGTGGCGAGGAAGCTGAACACGAGCGCCATCAGCGCGATGATGACGATCTCGACCGGATCGGTCTTGGACGGCAGCTCGGTCAGATAACGGATCGACGGGTCCCAGAGGTTCTGGCCGGTGACGAGCTGGACGAGGTTCACCACCGCCTGGCGGTAGAAGAGGAAGACGAAGCCGAGCGCCAGGCCGGCAACCGTCCCCAGTGCGCCGATCGTGGTGCCCACGACCATGAAGATCCGCATCAGCCCGCCGCGCGTCGCGCCCATCGTCCGCAGGATCGCGATGTCGCGGGTCTTGGCGCGCACCAGCATGATCAGCGAGGACAGGATATTGAACACCGCGACCAGGATGATGATCGACAAGACGGTGAACATCGCCACCCGCTCCACGGCGAGCGCCTGGAACAGCTGCGCGTTCATCGACCGCCAGTCGGCGATGATCGCGCCGCCGCCCAGCTTTTCGGCGAGCGGCGCGAGGATCGGACCGACCCGGTCCGCATCCACCGTCTGCAACTCGATCATCCCGACGTTGTCGCCGAGCAGCAGCAGGGTTTGCGCATCCTCGATCGGCATGATGACATATTGCTTGTCGTAATCGTACAACCCGATTTCGAAGATCGCGCCGACGCGATAGCTGACGATGCGCGGCACGGTGCCGAATGGCGTCGTCTGCCCCTGCGGACTGAACAACGACACCTCGCTGCCGACCTGCGCGCCCAGCGCTTCCGCCAGCCGCGAACCAATTGCGATCTGGCCGCTGCCGGGCGTGACGCCGGCGAGTGATCCCATGATGAGCTTCCCGCCGATCACCGGCTTCACGTCCTTCATGCGAACGCCGCGAACCAGCACCGCCTCGGCCCGGCCGTTATAGGTCACCGCCAGCGGCTGCTCGACCATCGGCACCGCAGAGGTGACGCCGGGCGTCTTCTGCGCCTGCGCGACGATCTCGCGCCAGTCGGGCAGCCGGCCGCCGACGCCCTGCACCACCGCATGACCGTTAAGTCCGACGATCTTGTCGAACAGTTCGGCGCGGAAGCCGTTCATCACGCTCATCACGATGACCAGCGCGGCGACGCCGAGCATCACCGCGACAAGGCTGATGGACGCGACCAGGAAGATGAACGCCTCTCCCTTGCCCGGAAGCAGGTAGCGCCGGGCGATCATCCGTTCGTAGCGTGAGAGGATCATGCGCCGGGCTCTAGGAGAGGCGGCTGGGACAAGCAACAAATGTTGCGGATTCGACACAGGGTTCCTGCAATCGTTTCCCGACCGCCACATAGCCGGTGACAAACGCCGTGCGGCTGCCTAGCAAAAACTCACTGAGACACAGGCAACGGCCGTGGTTCGGGGAACAGCGGAACGGCAGCGCAGCGATATACGCGCGCACCGGGATGCGACCTAAGGGGGCTGACGAATTTTTCGTCACGCAGGCGCCCGGATCGGCAACGGTCCGGGCGTTTGCCGTTTCGGCGCTGCGTTGCACGTGCCGGGAAACGGAGCCGGGCAGAAGGCGGGAGCTTCCAATTCGCACCCCCTGTCCGGCAGTTCGACTTATCGCAGATCAATCCTGAACGACGCGATAACGCGCGCCTGTATTGCCTCCGGTCTGGCCGTCTCGCCCGCATTTTCCGACGTCACCTCCGGGCGGCCATTACCGGATGCCGGACTACCCGGTGGCACCGGCTGGCAGCACCGCGCACGACTCAGAACCGCTTCGACAGGGTGACGCCATAGGTGCGCGGGTCAGCCGGCTGACCGACGATCAGGCCGGTGCTGCCCGACTGCGTCGACAGCAATTCGAAATGATCCTGGTCGAACACGTTGCGCACCCAGCCGAAGACGTTGACGTCGCCCTGACGATAGCCGGCACGGACGTTGGACAGCGAATAGCCCTCGATCCAGGTATAGGCCGACGGCGAGGGGTTGGACGAGAAGCGCGAGCGGTAATTCCCGTCGTACCCGACATAGACCTGCCCGTCGGAACGGCCGACCGGCACATTATATTCGCCGCCGTAGGAGAAGGACCATTTCGAGATGCCCGGCAGGCGCTGGCCCGAGATGTCGCAAAAGGCAGGGCTGCGCCCCCCGGCCGTCCCGGCGGGGTCGGTGACGCCGCCGATCGCGGTCGCGGTGCCGCCGGACAGTTCGGGCGGGCACGGCGCATTGCTGAAGTCGATGTAGCGGGCATCCGTAAACGCGCCGCTGACATACAGCGACAAGCGCTGGCTCGGACGATAGCTGGCGTCGAACTCGGCCCCACGCGAGCGGACCTTCCCCGCATTGGCAAGATAGCCGCGGATCACGTTGATCGCATTGTTGTTCACCGTCGCCTGATAGTCGGCGATGTCGGTCCAGAAGCCCGCGAGATTGAGCGTGAGCCGCCGATCGAAGAACTGCGTCTTCAGGCCGATGTCATAGCTGTCGACCTTTTCCGGCTTCACCGTCTGCGTGCTGAGATCGACGCCCGTGCTGGTCGCGTTGAGCGGCAGTCCCGACAGGTTGATCCCGCCCGACTTGAAGCTGCGTGCATAGGTCGCATAGGCGTGGATGTCCGGCGCGACGTCGTAGGACACCGTCACGTCCCCAGACGTGTTCCATGCGCTGAACCTGGGACTGTAGCGCTGCGGCGCGAGCGTGTTGATCTGGTTCTGGAACGTCGTCCGCGCCGCACCCGTCGGGCGGCTTGCAAGCAGGGACGCGACGGTGTCGGCCGTCGCGGTGAAGGCATATTGGCCGTTGGCGATGCTCACCACGGATTCGTAGGAGCCCGATTTGCGGTCGTAATTGACGCGCAGCCCCGGCTGGACGTGCAGCCGGTCGGTCAGCGCCCAGTTGAGCTTGCCGAACACCGCAAAGCTCGTGTTGTCGAAGCCGATCGTGTTGGTCGAGGTGAGACCGTCGAGAACGGTGGGATTGGCCGCATCGCTACCCGACAGCAGGAAGCGGCTCGCGGCCGATCCCTGCACCTGAGAACCCTGCGTGTCGATCGTCTGGTGGAACAGGAACGCGCCGACCGTATAGTCGAGCCGGTTCGTCCCGTTCGACGCCAGCCGGAATTCCTGCGACACCTGTTTCTGCTGCGACGGGTTCTGCGACACGGTGGTGATCGGCAGGCCAGTGAAGTCGCGGTCGTTCTGCGGCTGCCAGTCCCAATATCGCCAGGCACTGACCGACGTCAGCGTCGCCGGGCCGAAATCCCAGCTGGCGACCAGCGACGCCCCCCCGACCTCCTGCCGGGAATTGATGCCCGCATCGAGGTCGGTCACCCGATCGAACGGATCGGTGCTCGGCGGCGCATAGCCGAGCGCGGCGGCGAGCGCGGCATATTGCCGTGCGACCGGGCGCTGCGTCGCGCCGACACGCGCATAATATTGCACGCAGCATGCCGGATTCTGGACGTTGAAGTCGCCGGACAGCGTGACATCCAGCGACGGCGTGGCATGCCAGAGCAGCTGGCCGCGAAGACCCAGATTGCGCTGCCGATGCAGATCCTCGCCCGACGTGATGTCGCGGATCGTACCCTTGCGCGTCGTCGCGGAACTGGACAGGCGCAGGGCCAGCGTATCGGACAGCGGACCCGACACCGAACCTTTCGCCTGCACGAAGCCGTAATTGCCCAGGCTGAGTTCGGCGCGTGCCTCCGGCGTGAAGCTGGGGGGCCGGGTGGTGACGTTCAGCGCTCCGGCAGTGGTGTTCTTGCCGTACAGCGTGCCTTGCGGCCCGCGCAGCACCTCGACGCGCTCGACGTCGACGAAATCGAATGTCGAGGCGCCGATGCGGCCGATGTATACGCCGTCGACGTAGAAGCCGACGCCCTGTTCGATGCCGTCGTTGGTCAGCCCGAACGGCGCCCCCAGACCACGGATGTTGATCGCGGAATTGCGGGGATTGCTCGAATAGAATTGCAGCGAGGGCTGCTGCTGCTGCAACCGGTTGACGTTGAACGCGCCCGTTTTGTCGATTTCCGCTCCACCGATGACCGACATGGCGATCGGTACGCGCTGTGCCGATTCGGCGCGGCGCCGCGCGGTGACCAGGATCTCGCCATTGCCCTCCTGCGGTTCCGGCACGCCGGACGCCGTCGGCTGCGGCGTGTCGGCCATCGCCGGGGTGACGGCCTGACCCGCCAAAAGGATTGCTAAGGTCAGCGACATCGACGGCTCCCTGTGTTCGTTGACCGTAAACTCCCCCGGATTGGTCGACATTCAAAGATGGAGAAGCTTGGGGTCGCGAAAGCCGGGCTTCGGCAGGTGGAAAAATGATGCGATCGCCGCGCTTCGCCCTCTTGAACCCGGTTTCGGGCAACCCAGATTTTCGCCGCACGGTGCCGCTGACGGGCCGTGTGCCGGCATCGCACCCCGGTGGATGCCGTCGTTTCAACTCGCTTCTTTTGGAGGATTTGACATGCGACTCGACCTGACCCCCTACCGCCGCTCGACCATCGGTTTCGACCGCCTATTCGACATGCTGGAAAACAATGCGCGCGCCGCGAGCGCGGAGAACTACCCGCCCTTCAACCTCGAACGTCTCGCCGAAGATCGCTATCGCATCACCCTCGCGGTCGCCGGCTTCTCGCGTGACGAGATCGAGATCACCGCGCAGCAGAACCTGCTGCTGGTCACCGGCAAGAAGGACGACAAGGCGGCCCACGCCAACTTCCTGCACGTCGGTATCGCCAACCGCAGCTTCGAACGCCGCTTCGAACTCGCCGACTTCGTGTTCGTCGAGGATGCCCGTCTCAACGACGGTCTGCTCATCGTCGATCTGGTCCGCGAGGTGCCCGAGGCGATGAAGCCGAAGAACATCGCGATCAAGACCGGCGCGCCTCTTGCGGCGGTCGAGAACCAGCCGGAAGAGACGGCGGCCAAAGCCGCCTGACGCACCGCCACAAATTGCGACGCACATGGCGTCCGGACCGTTGGTCCGGGCGCCTTTTTTCTTTGCGAACACCAACTTGGGGGTGTTGACGAATTCTGACACCGGTGTCAGCCTCAGGATCAGCGAAGGCGGCACGACGGCCGAACATTCGCCGATATTCGGGAGAAGATGCATGACCACCAGGCTTGCGGTTTCCGTGTTCGCGCTGCTCGCACTCGGCGGCTGCGGCGGCGGTGACGACAGTCCAGCGCCGACGCCAACCCCTTCGCCGACTGCGACGGCGCAGGCGCTGTCGCCGGTCAGCGGCGATGCCTCCGCCTATACCGACACCCGTCTGAAGCTGACGTTCGACACGGCGCCGGTCCTTACCGGCGAAGGGGCGCTGCGCGTCTATAAAAGCGACGGGACTTTGGTCGACACGATCAGTTTCGGACAGGACCAGGTGCTGGCGGGCGCAGAGACGCAGACGACGCTCGGCAATTACAACACCGAGATCGACAAGATCGGCAACAACGTCGCCAATCTGACGCAGTGGCGCTTCACGTATTTCCGCCCGGTCACGATCAATGGCAACGTCGCCACGATCAAGCTGCACGACGGCGTGCTGTCGCCCGACACGAGCTATTACGTGCAGGTCGACAGGGCGGCGTTCAACGGGTCCTATGCCGGCGCCGGCACGTTCCCCGGCATCACCGGCACCACCGGATGGACGTTCAAGACGAAGAGCCTGCCCGCCGCCGCCGCAACCAGCATCACCGTCGATGACGACGGCCCGGCGGATTTCCGCTCGCTTCAGGGTGCGCTCAACTATGTCATGGCGACGGGCTGCAACGCCTGCGCCAATGCCGCCGCCGCCAAGACGATCACCGTCAAAAACGGCACCTATGACGAGCAGCTCTTCCTGCGGAACACCAGCAACGTCACGATCCAGGGTGAGAGCCGGACAGGCACGATCGTCCGGAACGAGAATTGGGAGGCGTTCAACCCCGGCACCGGCGGCAGCCGCACCACTCCCAATACGACCTTTTCGAACATCGGCGGCAGTTCGACGTTGGGCAATCGCCGTGCGCTGGGCGGTGGCCGCGCCGTGTTGCTGGTCGAGGGCGGCGATCAGTTGAAGCTCACCAACTTCACCATCCAGAACACCCATGTGAAGAGCGCGACGCAGAACAGCCAGTCGGAGGCGATCTACTACAATTCCGCCAACCTCAACGGGTCGCGGTTCACCGGCACCAACATGAACTTCCTCGGCACGCAGGACACGTTGCAGATGAAGGGATGGGTGTGGATCTACAACAGCTTCATCGCCGGCGACGTCGATTTCATCTGGGGCTATCCCTATGCGATGCTGATCGAACAGTCCGAATTGCAGACGGTCTTCGATCCATCGGCACCCACTTCGGGGGGCTATGTCGTCCAGGCGCGCAGTGCGAAGGGGTATCCGGGCTTCGTGATCCTGGGCGGATCGCTGACGGCGGCGGCGAACGTGCCGGCGGGTTCGACCTATCTCGCGCGGTCGGGCGGCAATACGCAGGCGCAGGGCTATTGCCAGACCGCAGCAGTGCTGGGCGGCGCGTCGGCGGGTAACGCGCAACTCTATTGCGACAACGTCGCCTATATCGGCGTGACGATGGGACCGCATGTCGCCGCCGCCGGCTGGTGGATCAACCCCGTCCCCAACCTGTTGCCGACCGCCACGGAAGGCTGGCGCGAAAGCGGGTCGCTGGCACCGGGCGGCGCGACGCTGAACGTATCGGCTCGCGAGAAGACCTATGCGTCGACCACCGCCAACCTGACCGCGCTCAACACCCGCACCAAGGTGTTCGCCCAGTGGAACGGCAATGCCGGGTGGAATCCCGTACCCTGACGCCCTGCCCCCGCTCCCGGCACGGGAGCGGGGATCGCCATCTCAGACGAGGCGGCTCTGCTTCAGGGCCGCCTGGATGAAGCTGGCGAACAGCGGGTGCGGATCGAACGGCTTGCTCTTCAGCTCCGGGTGGAACTGCACGCCGACGAACCAGGGGTGGTCGGGCCGCTCGACGATTTCCGGCAGCATGCCGTCGGGCGACATGCCGCTGAACACCAGGCCGCCCTTTTCGAGCGCGTCCTTGTAATGGGTGTTCACCTCGTAACGGTGCCGATGACGCTCGTGGATCGTCGTGCCGCCATAGATCGACGAGACGACGCTGTTGCCGTCGAGCGCCGCTTCATAGGCGCCGAGCCGCATCGTGCCGCC
>CAYQPM010000078.1:0-10367 GCA_964419295.1 uncultured Stakelama sp.
ACTGCCTCAATTTCGCCAACCCGCAGCGGCCCGAGATCATGGGCCAGATCGTCGGTTGCCTCGATGGCATGGCGCAGGCGTGTCGCGCGCTCGACTTCCCGATCGTCAGCGGCAACGTGTCGCTCTACAACGAATCGAAGGCGACCGGCGGCGGCTCCGCGATCCTGCCCACCCCGGCGATCGGCGGCGTCGGCCTGCTCAAGGACTGGACCAGGAATGCGACGATCGCGTTCAAGGGGACGGGCGACATGATCCTCGTCGTCGGCGCGCGCGGCGGTCATCTCGGCCAATCGCTCTACCTGCGCGAATGCCATGGCCGCGAGGAAGGGCCGCCTCCGCCCGTCGATCTCGATGCCGAGCGCAAGGCCGGCGACCTGATCCGCGCCGCGATCGCCGACGGCTGGCTGTCGGCGGTGCATGACGTCTCGGACGGCGGCATCGCGGTGACGGTTGCGGAGATGGCACTGGCCGGCGGGATCGGCGCGATGATCGACCGCAAGCAGCCGTTCGGCTGTGCACGGTCGTTCTTCGCCGAGGATCAGGGCGTGTACGTCGTGACCGTACAGGATCATGCGCTGCTCGACTTCCTGGGCGCGGCGCACGCGGCCGGCGTCGAAGCGGAACCGCTGGGTCGCACCGGCGGCAAGCGCCTGATCTTCGAGCGCCCGGACCGCGACGACGTGATCGCGCTCGACACCCTGCGCGCGGCACACGAAGGGTTCTTCCCTGCGCTGATGGGCTCCGACGCCGCACTGGCATAGACGCTGGTCCTGCGCGCGGAACTCGCAGCGTCGAGCGGCGTCGCCCTTCATGCGAAACACCTGATTTCGCAAGGTCCAAATCAACGGTAGCAGAGGCGCAGAAATCCGACCTCCCGACGGAGATGGAGGCCGTCGTCCAGCTCAAGGGCGGAGGCACGCCGGCACGACGCCGGCCGTCCCGGATTGTGATCGCGGGACGATCGCCTAAGCTGCGGCCGATGCGCCGGATCACCATCGCCGCCCTTGCCACCATGATGCTCGCCGCGCCGGCGATCGGCGGCGCGGCGCCCGCGTTGCAGGATCGCGCCGCGGCGATCCTGCGCACCGCAGGCCCCGGCACCCGCTTCGGACTGGTGGTGCTCGACGATGCGGGGCGGGAGGTCGTCGCAATCGCGCCCGACGACCGCTTCGTGCCCGCGTCCAACACCAAGCTGTTCACGATCGCCGCCGCACTCGATTTGCTGGGCGACGTCGATGCGCCGGACGCCGCCGCCGGGGCCAGCGCCCGCATCGATGACGGCGACGTCGTGCTGACCGGCCATGGCGACGCCCGGCTGTCCAGCGCCGCCGCGTGTACGATCGACTGCCTGTCCAAGCTCGCCGATGCGGTCGCCGCGGTCACCCACCGTGTCCGCGACGTCGTCGGCGACGACAGCCTGTTCCCCGACCAGCGCTGGAGCCCCGGCATGAGCTGGAACAACATCGCCACGCGCTCCGGGACCGGCGTGTCGGCGCTGACGCTCGATGACAACGAATGGCGGGTTGCGGTCATGCCGTCGCTCACCGGCTCCGGCGCGGCGCGGATCGATGCGCTGCCGTATCTCGCCATCGACAACCGGGTCACGACCGGCACGCGCACGGCGATGACCTTCGACCGGATGCCCGGCAGCCGTACGCTGCGCATCGACGGCACGATCGCGCGCGATGCCGCACCCGAAGTCCTACGAGTCGGCATCGACGATCCCGCCGAATTCGCCGCCTGGCGCTTCGCCGCCCTGCTCGCCGAGCGCGGCGTTCGCATGACCGGGCACATCGCGGTGCGGCACCGTGCGATCGGGGCCGGCGACGACCCCGCCACCCGCGGTGCAGCGCCAGCCGCACGGCCGCCCGAGCCGCCCCCACTCGCGCGCCTAACGCCACCGCCCCTGATCGAAGACCTGACGCTGACCGGCAAGGTCAGCCAGAACCTGCACGCCGAATTGCTGCTCCGCCGGCTGGGGCGGCTCACCGGCAGCGGATCGATCGCCGATGGACAGGCGCGCGTGACGGCTATGCTCGCCCGCGCCGGCGTCGAACGCTGGCGCTACGATTTCGCCGACGGATCGGGGATGTCGAGCTACAATCGCGTGTCGCCGCGCGGAGTCGCGCGGTTCCTGCACTGGACCAAGGCGCAACGGTGGGGCGAGGCATTGCGGCGCACGCTGCCCGTCGGCGGCGTCGATGGCACGCTACGCCGCCGCTACGCGAACACGGCGCTGGCAGGGAAGATGTGGGCCAAGACCGGGACGCTCAATGCGGCGTCGGGCCTGTCCGGGTTCATGATCGGCGCGAGCGGCAAGATGCTGACCTTTGCCAGCTTCGCCAACGATATGCCGGCGGATGGTTCGGCGACCAAGGCGGTCGACGCCGCGCTGCTGTCGATTGCAGAGGCGAACTGACCGCGCCGGCTCGCGCGTCGAATATGACGATCCGGGACGACGCAAACGCCGCCCCGGATCGTCAAACAGGAAACGGCCGACGCTGGGCCGGCCGCGATAACCCTACTTCAGCGGCACTT
Source organism: uncultured Stakelama sp. (assembly GCA_964419295.1). Taxonomy (GTDB): domain Bacteria; phylum Pseudomonadota; class Alphaproteobacteria; order Sphingomonadales; family Sphingomonadaceae; genus Sphingomonas. The sequence continues at coordinate 2,539 of CAYQPM010000078.1, forward strand.
CACGTTACCGCGATCGATCGAGCGACCCAGCACCGCGCCACCGCCTGCACCGAGCAGCGTACCGAGCGTGCCGCCGCCGACCAGATTGCCGAGCACGCCACCGCCGAGTGCGCCGACCACCAGACCGGTGGTGCCGTCGCTACGCTTGCAATAGGCGCGGCCGTCGCGGCCCTTGTAGATGCGATCGTTGCGGCTCAACCGGCGCTCGCGATACTTGCCCGCGCGATAGCTGCTGGACGGTTCCCAGTTGCGCGCATTGTCGCCCTGCCAACGATAGTCGCTGCGCTGTGCGGACGCGGCCTCCATCGTCACGGGCGACATCATGGCGACAGCAGCCAGCATGGCGAACATTCCGGTCTTCATCGGTGATCCTCCAAAAATGATGATGCAGGATAACCCGAACGGCCGATATTGGTTGCAAGCGCTGCCCTATTTGCGCGCGGGACGTCCGGCCGGTGCACGGGTTTCGACCAGCCACGGCTTGACCAGACCGGTAGGCCGAGGCGTCCCGTTCAGCCGCTTGGCGGCGATCAGCTTGACCGGGCGGAGCAGCAGCTGCCCACCCATCCCGCCGCCGGTGGGCAGCGCCAGGATCCGCTTGATCACCGGCATGCCGGACACGACGTGACCGAAGGCGGCATAGCCCGGATAACTGCCCTTGGCGTCCATGTTGGGAATGGCACCGACCGTGATGAAGAAATTGCCGCCCGCCGACCCCGCCTCGGCGCGGCGGGCCATGGAAATGGTGCCGTCCAGATGCTTGATGCCGGTCATCGTGGTCGTTTCGAGCGGGAACGGCGGCAGGATGCGGCGCGCATCGGTACGGATGCCGCCCTGGATGAAGCCATAGGTCGGCGCGCTGCGGTTTCGCGCCGAGCGGTAGAAGGTCATCCCGTCGAAGCGGTGATCGTCGACATAGCCCATGAAATTGGCGACCGTCTTCGGCGCGCGCCGTGCCTCCAGCGCCAGCACGATCGGACCATAAGCAGTGTCGAGCCGGACGCGGACGAGCGCCGGTTCGCGCCGCGCCGCCGCCGGAACGGCCGCCGCCAGGGTTGCAAGTGCGAAGGTGCTGAAGAGAATGCGCATGGCGACCGTGGCTATGCCGCGTCTTGCGCATGCGCAACCCCGCCCCGCGCCTCGTGTTGGAATACGATTGCACATAGCGAAACCCGGATTGCGCATTTTGCAATTGCACCATTCCGTGCTGCGATGCACAAAGACCGTGCCTTTCAGGCATCCTCTCCTAAAAACTTTTCGGCCGGTCTTTGACCGGCCTTTTTTTTGGCCGCGAACGCGCGTATGCCGCCGGCGTCCGATACGCGCCGTCAACGAGATATACGGAGTGGAGCCCGCCGGTACAAACCGGCACCGGCACGTTGAGGGCGCGGGGGATCGAGTCGATCGGCGTAACCGGATTCTCCCCCGCGGTTTTTCCCTATCCGATCGACATCGCATTTGCGAAAGCGTCCCGATGCACATCGGCATACTCGAAACCGGCGCGCCGCCCGACGGGCTGGCGCCGACGCACGGCGATTATCCTGCCATGATCGCCCGCCTGCTCGGGCCGCACCATCGCTACCAGCGCTACGACGTCCGTGCAGGGTCGCTGCCGGACGCGGACGACGACTGCCAGGCATATGTGATCACCGGATCCGCCGCGAGCGTGTACGATCCGCATCCGTGGATCGCGCCGCTCTCCGCGTTCCTGCGCCGATCGCGCGGTCGGCAGCGGTTGGTCGGCATCTGCTTCGGCCATCAACTGATCGCCCAGGCATTCGGCGGGCGGGTCGAGAAGGCTCCGCAAGGCTGGGGCCTCGGCCTGCACCGCTACGCCATGCAGCGCCCCGTCACCGCGCTGGGTGCGACGATGACCGCGATGGCATCGCACCAGGACCAGGTCGTTGCCATTCCCGCCGGAACCGAGGTGATCGCCGCAAGCGCCCTCACCCCTCATGCCGCGCTCGCCTATGCGGACGGAGCGGCGCTGACCCTGCAATGCCACCCGGAATTCGATGCTGATTACGCTCGCGCACTGATCGATTCGCATCGGGCACCGGATATCGACGATGACGTGCGCGCCGCGGCGCAGGCGTCGCTGTCGGGCGTAAGCGACAATGCGGCGATCGGCCGCTGGCTAGACGATTATCTGGTCTCCGGTCGGATCGCCTGATCCGGCGCAGCGATCGCCCTTCCCGCCCGGTCCCGCCATCGCTAGGGCACGGGGATGATCAAGCTCGCCGTATTCGACTGCGACGGGACGCTCGTCGACAGCCAGGCCAACATCTGCCAGTCGATGGAAGAGGCGTTTCGCATCGCCGACCTGCCCGCTCCGCCACGCGCCGCCATCCGCCGCATCGTCGGGTTGAGCCTGGTCGAGGCGATCCGCGCCCTGCTGCCCGAAGCGGACGATGCGCTGCACCGTCGGATGGCGGCGGACTATAAGGCGGCGTTCTTCCACCTGCGCACCAGCGGGGCGATGGCGGAGGAGCCGCTGTTCGACGGTATCGCCGAGGTGCTGCAAGGCCTGACGGACGCCGGCTGGTCGCTCGGCGTCGCCACGGGCAAATCCGATCGCGGCCTCGCGCACATCCTCGCGCACCACGGACTGGCGCATCATTTCGTCACGCTGCAAACCGCGGACCGCCACCCGTCCAAACCCGATCCGTCGATGATGCTCGCCGCGATGGACGAAGCGGGCGCGCAGCCCCACATGTCGGTGATGATCGGCGACACCAGCTTCGACATGGCGATGGGCAAGGCGGCCGGCGCGCGCGCCGTCGGCGTTGCCTGGGGCTATCACGACGTCCACGAACTGGTCGCGGCCGGCGCGGACGTGGTGGCGGATCGCGTCGCGGCGCTGCCGGGGCTGCTCGCATGACCGCCGGGGATGCACGCGCGCGCCGCCGCTGGCTGGCGATGGTCGCAAGCCGCCTGATCGGCAGCGCGGGGGCGGTGTTCGGACTGATCATCGCCGCGCGCGGCCATGGCTGGCCGGTCAAGGCGCTGGGCGTCGCGATCACGCTGTCCGCGCTTAGCGTCGTCGCGATCGTGCCCGCGAGCCTCGCGCATCGCTGGCGCAGCCCGAAGCCATGAAGCGGTTCTGGACCGACGTCGGGGTCGATGCGGACCGCGTCGTGACGCTCGACGGACGCCCGGTCCGCACGCCGGGGCGCGTGCCGCTCGCGCTGCCGACCGACGCGCTGGCGTCTGCGATCGCCGGGGAATGGCGCGCGGTGACCGAGACGATCGATCCGCGCACCATGCCGTTGACCGGGATGGCCAATGCCGCGATCGACCGCATCGCCTCGGACCCGGCGCGCTTCGCCACCGGCCTTGCCGCTTATGGTGAGAGCGACCTGCTATATTATCGGGCGGAAACCCCCGATCCGCTGATCGAGCGGCAGCTCGCCGCATGGGACCCCTGGCTCGGCTGGGCGCGACAGCGCTACGACGTGCATTTCGAAACGACCGCCGGCATAGTCCACCGCGCCCAGCCGCCCGCGACGCTGACCCGGTTATCCGAAGCCGTCACCGCGCTCGACCCGTTCCGCCTCGCCGGCCTGTCGCCGATCGTGACGATCACCGGTTCGCTGATCATCGGCCTTGCAACGATCGAGGGCGCGGGCGATCCCGACGCCTTGTGGTCGGCGGCGCACGTCGACGAACTGTGGCAGGCGGAAGTGTGGGGCGAGGACATGCTCGCCGCGCAGGCGCTCGCCAACAAGCGCCGCGACTATGACGCCGCCGTCGCCTTCCTCGCTGCGCTCGCCTGAAATCAGGCGGCGCCGGCGACCCGCGTCAGCTTGCGGATGAAGCCGATCAGGCCGGTCTGCCGCGACCGCTTCAGCCGCTCGGCCGCCAGGATCGTCTTCACGCCCTGAAAACATTGGTCGACGTCGTCGTTGACCAGCACATAGTCATAGCCGTCCCAGTGGCTGACCTCGTTCGCGGCGCGCGCCATCCGCGCATCGATCACCGCTGCGCTGTCGGTGTTGCGATTGGTCAGCCGCGCGCGCAGCTCCTCCATCGACGGCGGGAAGATGAACACCCGTACCACGTCGCCGCCAGCAATCTGGAACAGCTGCTGTGCGCCCTGCCAGTCGATGTCGAACAGCACGTCCTTGCCGGCCGCCAGCATCTTTTCGACCTGCGCCTTCGGCGTGCCGTAGCGGTGATCGAAGACATGGGCCCATTCCAGGAATTCGTCCTCCGCCACCATGCGGCGGAATTCTTCCAGATCGACGAACTGATAGTCCTTTCCGTCGATCTCGCCCGGCCGCATCGGCCGCGTCGTCGCCGATACCGACATGCCGAGTTCGGGCTCGTCGGCCAGCAGCTTGCGCGCGATGGTGGACTTGCCTGCCCCGGAAGGCGAAGACAGCACGAACAACACGCCGCGGCGGCGGAAGTTGTGCGGATCGGTGGGGAGGGTCGACGGCATGCGCGCTAGTGGCGTCTGGGCGGGGCGGGCGTCAAGCATCGGCGACCGAATTGCCGCGACATGTGGCTGGCTGGTCACCCTCCTGCTGGTCGCGACCGCCGCGATCCTGCTCGCCGCCGGACGTTCGGCGATCTGTCCGTGCGGCACGATCTCACTGTGGCACAGCGAAGTGCATTCCGATCAGAACAGCCAGCAGTTGAGCGATTGGTACAGCCTCAGCCACGTCGTTCACGGCCTGCTGTTCTACGGCGCGGGCTGGCTGGTGCTGCGACGCTGGCCATGGAAAGCACGCCTGGTCGTCGCGGTCGCGATCGAGGCGGGTTGGGAAATCCTGGAAAATTCGCCACTGATCATCGATCGGTATCGCAGCGTGACCATGGCCTGGGGCTATAGCGGCGACAGCGTGCTGAATTCGATCAGCGACATCATATGCATGATGCTGGGTTTCGTGATCGCCCGGCACCTGCCGTGGCGGGCTGCCGCGGCGCTGATCGTGACGCTGGAGGTCATCGCCCTGTTGGCGATTCGCGACAATCTGACGCTCAACCTCATAATGCTGATCGCGCCCGTGGACGCGATCAGGGTCTGGCAGGCCGGTTAGCCGCCGGTGCGCGACTCGCGACGCCGGTCGTACGCCTTCTTGGCGACATAGCCGCCACCGATCAGCATGCCAAGCGGACCCATCCGGCGCATCGCGCCCATCGCCAGCGCGCCGACCGCGGCACCCTTCAGGCCGCCCCGTCCGTCGCGGCGGTCCAGCTCACGCCCGACGAGCGCTCCGATAATCCTGCCGATCATGCGTCTGCCTTTCCGAAAACCTGGTCCTTGAGTTCCGCCGCACCGCGCAACACGGCCCAGCCGACCGCATAGGTGACGGCGAGCGGCAGCACGACCTTCAGCACGTTGGCGGTCACCGCGCCGATGATCGCGCCATCCGCGACACCGTCGTCATCGCCCGAAATCGAATCGATCGCCGCGCCGATCAGCGCGCCCGTGGTCGTGGTGCTCACGTCATTCCCTTTTGCGGTTCGCCCGATGAAGCGCGCGACGCACCGGTTGGTTCCTCGTTACGCCCCCGTACCGCTGCGGCGGCCGATCAGCGCCCGATCATCGTTTCGGGACGCACCAGTCGATCGAACGTCGCCTCGTCCACCAGCCCCAGTTCCAGCCCGGCCTGCTTCAACGTCTGGCCTTTTTGATGCGCATGCTTCGCGATTCTGGCGGCGTTGTCATAGCCGACTTCGGGCGCGAGCGCGGTGACCAGCATCAGCGACTGTTCGACCAGCGCTGCGATCCGCTCGCGATTAGCCTTCATCCCCTCCACGGTCCGTTCGGCGAAGCTCTGCATCCCGACGCTCAGCAGGGCGATCGAGCGCAGCACGTTGGCGCCGATCAACGGCTTGAAGACGTTCAGCTCCATATGCCCCTGCAACCCGCCGACGGTGACCGCGACATTGTTGCCCATCACCTGCGCCGCCACCATCGTCAGCATCTCGGCCTGCGTCGGGTTGACCTTGCCCGGCATGATCGAACTGCCCGGCTCGTTGGCGGGTAGCTCCAGCTCGCCCAGCCCGGACCGCGGGCCGGACCCCAACAGCCTGATATCGTTGGCGATCTTGGTCAGCGCGACCGCCAGCACGTTGAGCGTCCCGTGAAGGTCGACGAGCCCGTCGTTCGATGCCAGCGCCTCGAACTTGTTGGGCGCGGTGACGAAGGGCAGCCCGGTCAGCGTTGCGATCTCCGCCGCCACGTCCTTGGCGAAGCCCGCAGGCGCGTTGAGCCCGGTGCCGACCGCCGTGCCACCCTGCGCGAGCGGCATGATGTTGCGCGTCAGCGTGCCCTCGATCCGGTCGCGCGCATTGGCGATCTGCTGGACATAGCCCGAGAATTCCTGCCCCAGCGTCAGCGGCGTCGCGTCCTGGAGATGGGTGCGGCCGATCTTGACCAGATCAACCCATTCCCGTGCCTTGGCATCCAGCGCCTCGCGCAACCGGTCGAGCGCCGGATACAGCTGCCGGGTCACCGCCAGCGCGGCGGCGACGTGCAGCGCGGTGGGGAAGCTGTCGTTGGACGATTGGCCGCGGTTGACGTCGTCGTTGGGATGGACCGGCGTCTTGCCGCCACGCGTGCCGGCGAGCCGTTCGTTGGCACGCCCCGCAATCACCTCGTTGACGTTCATGTTCGACTGCGTGCCGCTCCCGGTCTGCCAGATCACCAGCGGGAACTGGTCGTCGAGCGCGCCTTCCGCGATCTCGGCGGCGGCGGCCTCGATCGCCTCGGCCTTTTCGGGGGCGAGGCCATGGCGCCGGTTGACGGTCGCGGCGGCGCGTTTGACGATGGCGAGCGCATGGACGATCTCGATCGGCATCCGCTCCCGCGGGCCGAACGGGAAGTTCTCGAGACTACGCTCGGTCTGCGCGCCCCAATAGGCATCGGCGGGGACTTCGATCGGGCCGATCGAATCGGTTTCGGTGCGGGTGGTCATGCAGGAATGAACACCGACACCGGTCAGTCGATCCGCTTCCGCAGAAAGAAGCGGGCTTCGCCGGGTGGAAAATCGTCGATCCGGCCGACGACGTCATAGCCGAGTTTTTCGTAGAAGCCCCGCGCCTGAAAGCTGAACGTGTCGAGCCAGATACCGACACAGGCGAACCGCCGGGCTTCATCCTCGGCAGCCAGCATCAGCGCCCGGCCGTGACCCTGCCCCTTCAATGCCGGCGCAACCGCAAGATACTGCACGAACAGCCAGCTGAAACCGGTCATGCCCCACAACCCGCCGACGATATCGCCTGCCGCATCGCGCAGGACGATCGCGACCGGATGACGCGCGGTCGGCCCGACCATCGCGTCGTTATGGGCGACCAGCGGCGCCAGGATCGCTTCGCGGACGGCATCGTCCGGCGCCGCGACCAGCTCCAGCCGTATCGCGGGATCGTTCACTTCTTGCGCTTGAAGTCCACGCTGACGACGTTCGATCCGTCCGCCGCCGGCGTTGCGGTCGGACCATCATTCTCCGCCTCGTCGTGCGGTTCGGGACCGTCGTTCGGATCTTCCGTCGCCTGAAAGCGCAGCTCGAAGTTCACCGCCGGATCGTGGAAGCCGGTGATCGCCGAATAGGGGATCAGCAGCTTGGACGGCACCTGGTTGAAGCTGAGCCCGACCGAGAACTTCCGCTCGTCCACCGTCAGGTCCCAATAACGGTTCTGCAGGACGATCGTCATCTCGTCCGGGAATCGTTCGATCAGGCGCTGCGGGATGTCGACGCCCGGCGCCTGCGTCTTGAAGGTGATGTAGAAATGATGCTCGCCCGGCAAGCCGCCCGATTCGGCAACGGAGCCGAGCACGCGGCCGACGACGGCACGCAGCGCCTCCTGCACGATTTCGT